>CAYQOF010000176.1:0-6816 GCA_964419035.1 uncultured Anaerolinea sp.
ACAAGGCTTCTATTACGATTTGTACATGAGCCAGTTCAAGAAGCAGGAAGAGCTGGAAGCAGTTGCGTAGTGCGTAAAGGGCTCGCTGGTTGAGCAGTCCCGCGTGATTGTTGCGGGACGTACACCCGCACCCACCGCAGGTGCGGTGTCGAAATCAGCAGTTGTCATGAATGCGCAGCGGGCGTTCTCCAACGCCGAAAGATGAAGCCCTCGCCGAAAACGGTGAGGGCTTCGATATTTCTTTCATATCATGCCTTGTTTCCTTATTTACCTGTCTACGTGTTTACCTGTGTACTTGTTCACCTGTCTACTTGTATACTTGCATCCCCACCCAACACAAGCCTTCAGCCTGCATAATTCATCCTTCATCCTTGTCTTTTATGGTATCCTTGCATCAACTTACCCTCTGGAGCGCAATCCATGTATGTAGCCATCGAAGGGGTGATCGGAGTAGGTAAGACCACCCTCGCCCGCCTTCTGCAGCCCGCATTCGACGCCGAGATCATCCTCGAAGTCTTCGAAGAAAACCCGTTCCTGTCCGATTTCTACAGCGACCGCGAACGTTACGCCTTTCAAACCCAGATCTTCTTTTTACTGAGCAGGTATCACCAGCAGCGCCGCACCATCCACGAGATCGTCGCCACGGGAAAGAATCTCATCGCCGATTACACCTTCGCCAAGGACGCGCTCTTCGCCCGCATCAACCTCAAGGGCGATGAACTCGACATGTACTACAAAGTCCACGAGGCGCTCGCGGAGAAAATTCAGAAGCCCGACTTGCTCGTCTATTTGCAAGCCAGCACCGACACCCTCATGCAGCGCATCGCATTGCGCGACCGTCCCTACGAACGCCAGATGGAACGCGCCTACATCCACGAACTCAACCTTGCCTACGATGAATTCTTCTCGAAGCCCTTCGACAGCGCGCTTGTTTTGACGATTGACACCAACAACCTGGATATCGTCCGCAGTCCCGAACATTTGAAACTGATCGAGAACCGCATCCGGCAAAGCCTGAACCTGCCTCCGTTCCAACAGGCTTTGCCGTGGCCCTAACCTTGTTCCTGCGGGGTCTGAGACCCCGCAGGAGCCAGGAGCCGCCGTGTTCGGCGGCGAAATCCGGCGCCGTCCCAATGGGATGCTTCGCGAAGGACGGCGCTGGGAGCGAGGAAACTTATGCGAGTCACACGTGAATCCCTCATAAAAATTGCCAGAGAGACCGCCCAGGAACGCGCCTACAACGACCGCGACCTCATCGCCGCGTACCTGACAGGCTCCCTCGTCAACGATGAAATTGACCCCATCCTCGGCGGCACCGCGGACATTGACATCATCCTCGTCCATGCCGAGGAGCCAAAGCGCCGACGCGAGTTCGTCAAACTGACCCCCGACTTCCACGTGGACATCAGCCATCGCGCCAGGTCGGAGTTCAAACGCCCGCGCGAGTTGCGTCTCGATCCCTGGCTGGGCTGGGAGATGTACGACCCGTTGCTGCTCTACGAGCGCGAGCGGTTCTTCGAGTTTGTGCAGGCGGGCTTGCGCGCGGGATCCGAATTCAACGCGCCCGCGCCCGCCTTGCAGCGTTCGCGTTCCCTGCTTTCTCACGGACGGCAGATCTGGCGCGACCTGCTCGAAATCAAGGATACGGTCACGCCGAAGGACGTGGCGCAGTACATGAAATCGCTGTATCACGCGGTCAACGCGGTGGCGGAGTTATCGGGACCGCCATTGCAGGAGAGGCGTCTGATGCTGGAATTTGCCACTCGAGCGGAGACCGCCCGGCGTCCAGGCATGGACGCGGCGCTCGTCGGCTTGATGGGCGCGTCCGCGTTGGAGACATCCACGATCCAGTCCTGGTTGTCCGATTGGAGACTGGCGTTCGAATCCGCCACGGAGAACAGCCGCGCCGATTCGCGGATCGATCAGACGCGCGTGAATTATTACGAAAAGGCAATGCAGGCGATGCTCGAAGGTGAAAAGCCGCGCGCCGCGCTTTGGCCCCTCCTGCAAACGTGGACGCTCGCCGTTGACATTCTGCCCGATCACGCCCTGGACTCGTGGCGTTCCGCGTGCGCTCAACTGGGTTTGACGGCGGCTGGCATGGAGGAGCGCGTGAACGGGCTGGATTATTTCCTGGACGAAGTGGAAGCCCTGCTCGATGAACTGGCAGAGCAATACGGTCTGGAGACTTCGACGAGCATATAAAAATTCAACCGCGAAGGCGCAAAGGACGCGAAGAAAACTTTATGAAAACTTCGCGAACTTCGCGTCTTCGCGGTGAATCATTGGGAGATTCAATGACCCGCGATGATGCTTTAGCGCTTGTTCGTGAATACGTCAAAAACGAAAATCTTGTAAAGCACATGCTTTGTGTGGAAGCCGCGATGCGCTTCTACGCAGAGAAGTTTGGCGAGGACGCGGAACGCTGGGGGCTGATCGGCTTGCTCCACGACTTCGATTGGGAGATCCATCCGACGCTCGAACAGCATCCGCAGGAGGGCGCGCCGATCCTGCGCGAGCGCGGCGTTCCCGAAGACATCGTTCAGGATATTCTGAGTCACGCGGATCATTTGAACATGCCGCGCGATACGCTGGTGCGTAAAGCCATCGTCGCCTGTGACGAGATCACGGGCTTGATCACCGCGGTCGCGCGGGTGCGTCCCTCGCGTTCGCTCCATGATCTTGAAGCCTCCTCGGTCAAAAAGAAATGGAAGGACAAAGCCTTCGCGGCGGGAACATCACGACTCGAGATGGAACACGCCGCGCAGGAATTCGGGGTCGAGTTGTGGGAACACGTGGGGAATGTGATCCAAGCCATGCGCAGGATCGCGCCGGATCTGGGCTTGGAGGGGAATCTTGCGGATAAAAATTCCCCCGCCTCCCTCCCCGCCTGAACCTGATTCCGTTAAAATCATGTCATGCCCGCCTACGACTTTATCTGCAACAACTGCAACCAGCGCTTCGACGTGTTCATGACCTTCGCAGAGTACGGGAAGAAGACCGTGACCTGCGTGCATTGCAACAGCAAAAACGTCCGCCGCCGCATGACCAAAGTCCGCATTGCGAAATCGGAGGAGAGCCGCATGGAATCCATGGCGGACGATTTCAGCGGATTCGAAGGCTTGGAGGACGATCCCAGAGCGATGGGAAGAATGATGCGGAAGATGGGAAGGGAAATGGGCGAGGAACTTCCGCCCGAATTCGACGAAGTGGTGGATCGCCTGGAAAAGGGGCAAAGCCCCGATGAGATCGAAAAGGCGATCCCCGACCTGGGGAGCGGGACAGAGGATGATTAAACGGAATCAGACAGAAGGTCAAAAAAGAACCGCTCCTCCCGGCGAGGAGCGGTTCTTTCGATCCGTCAGCCTTCCTTCTTGACGACAATCTGCTCCACCTGTTTGACCGTGTCCTTGAGATTGCGGGCGCGCCCCAACATATCGTGCCAGAAGGAACTGCCTGCACTGGCGGCGAGACCGGTGATCAATATCCCGCCATAATGACCCACAGGACCTGAGAGACTGGTGATGACGCCCTGCGGGAAAAGCGAGCCAAGAATATCAAAGGTGTTGATCTGGAGCATGAAGGCGATAAAAACCCCGACCACCGCCGAGATCAAACGCAGCCAGGTGATGCGGCTTTTTTCCGTGCCGGCATACTTTGCACGCAGGGTCGCCAATTTGATGGCAATATCCTTCTGGACGGCGTTTACCTGGATGTCCAGTCCCAGTTCGGTCAATGATTTTACGGCGCTCTCGCGCAATTCCTTTGCCGTCCTGTCCAGTTCATCGAGATCGGTCTTTGCCTGCGCGGTAAAGGTCTGAATGGCGACCACTTTTGCCGCCTCTCCCGAACCTTCAGGGAGCCATTCCTGTACCGATTTCAAAATGTCGTCCGGGCTGGTTTGTTTGCGCAGTCCCTTGAACCAGGTAAGCGGCTCGAGCAGGGTTTCCACGCTTACCGAAAGGACGAACAGGATGGCGAAATACGCCCCAAGCACGCCCAGAACAGCCGAAATGTTATCGAGATTCATGGTCACTCTCCTCCAGGGATTGGATGGATAAAGTATAGCACTTTAGGACATTTTTTCAATCGTCGCGCGATGCTCCGCGAAATGATCGGTGGTATCTCCCAAAACCCACATTAACAGGGGACTCTTCCCAGGGTCGTCCGCGTGGCGCGGCTTCAAAAGGTCTTCAAAAGGTGTGGATTCCAGTTTATCAATCAGAGCGGCATACACGCGTTTCAGTTCATCTAACACGTCCGATGTGGAACGGTTACGGTTGCGTTCAAAGAGCACAGGGTTGATGACTTCCATATCCCAGCCTCTGGTCACCTCCTCGGAAACCTCCAACACCTCATGCGCCGGGCGGTGATCCATGTGATAGCCCATCAGCACGCGCATCCATTCGGCGAGGTGGGCAAGGTTATCCTTCGGCGACCAGCCGCCTTCGTCGGACGCGGTCATTTGCTTTTCATCGAGTTTTGCAACCGCATCCATGAGCAGATTCCACTCATGACCGATTGCAGATATCAATTCCGCCTTGCCTGCAGGAATCCATCGTTCTTCGGACATCTTCGCCTCGTTCGTTAAAGCGTCAATACGACCGGTTCATTCCTTGTGACGAGGATCGTATGCTCGAACTGTGCGGCAATGGCGTTATCGGACGTGCGGAGAGACCAGCCGTCGCGCATTTCGGTGACGCGTCCCATGCCGGTCGTCAGGAACGGCTCGATTGCCAGCACCAGCCCCTCGTTGAGGACGCGGCAGTCGTTCGGGTTGTAGTAATTCAGGATTTCGCGCGGATCTTCGTGCAATTTGCGCCCGATGCCGTGACCGGTCAGATCGCAGATGACGTTGTACCCGCGCTTCTTCGCCTCGTTCTGGACCGTGCGGCTGATTCCGTTCAATGGATTCCCCGCCCTGGCGACGCGGAGCGCCTTCGTCAACGCGGCTTTCGTCGCCTCGAGCAGCCTTTCGAGATTCCGATCCCGCTTCGAAACGATCAATGAAGCGCCCGTATCGGCAAAATAACCGTCGAGTTCCGCGGACACGTCAATGTGGATCAACTCGCCCTCGCGTAAAACATGCTCATCGGGAATCCCATGGGCGATGACCGGCGAAACGCTGATGCACGTCGCGCCGGGGAATTTATACATCGCCTGCGGAGCCGAACGCGCGCCTTCTGATTCGAGGAACGCGGCGCCGATCTCATCGAGTTCGCGCGTCGTCATCCCGGTGCGCGCCGCGTCCATCATACGGCGCAGCGTCTCCGCGCAAATGCGCCCGATGGCTTTGAGGGATTGGATGTCTTTTTGTGAGTCGGCGGTCATGTGTTACGGCTTTACAGTTTCTTCCATCCATGCTGGTTTCAAGTCGTAATATAAAACATCCGGATCAATATCCGCGCCGTTATCCCAGCCGATTGTTCCGCCAACGACTTTTATGGAGCGAAACACCCTTGGGTCTTCACGAATTGGCGCAAAAATTTCGCCGCGCAGGAATTTCTCAAGATCAATCACTTTTTGAACGCCGTTTTGGAATCGTATGCGAACGCGAAACTTTTCCAACGGTTCAACCGATTTAACACGGACAAGCGGACCAGGCATATCCATTTCTTTCTCCTTACTCCAAACCTTCGATTTCCCGTAAAGGCTTTTCACTACGGGCGAGTTCCCAATCCTCACGCAACTCTGCGCGATGAAGAGATGCCCACTCGACAACCAGGGCGTGAGCGCGGCGAGGCAATCCACCGCGCGTCACGTCAAGCGTATCAATCTCGTAGATAGCCTCGCGCTCGGCATACTCCGCGTGAAAATGCGGCGGCATGTGGTCGTTGTAATACATGTATATGACAATGCCGAAGAATTCACTGACTCGAGGCATGAAAATATTATACAGCGAAAAGTTCAGCGTTTACTGTTCGAGATTCTACCTGCAATCACCCTCCTCAACTCCTCCTGCACGGACTCCCGCTTCCGCCCCGCGTCAATGACCACCCAACGATTTGGCTCCTGCTTCGCCATCTCCAAATATCCCGCACGGACGCGTTTGTGGAATTCAATTGTGTACGCGTCGAGCCGGTTCCACTCGTTGTCCTTCTTCTTTCGTCTCAATCCCTCCTCCACATCCACATCCAACAGGACCGTCAAATCCGGGACCAATCCCCCCGTCGCGTATTTGACCAATTGACGGACTTGTTCCAAATCCTGCTGGTGTCCGTAGCCCTGATAGGCGATGGTCGAGTCGTAGTACCGGTCGGAGAGAACGATCTCGCCTGCGGCAAGTCGCGGCTTGATGTCCTCCTCCACGATCTGGGCGCGGGCGGCTTGATAGAGCAACGTCTCTGTGCGGGGGTGCATCTCCACGTTCTGCAAATCGTGGATGATCTCCCGTATTTGCTCGCCAATGGACGTGCCGCCCGGTTCACGTGTGGGAAATACGGCATGCCCCTTTTCGCGAAGATACTCCACAAGCGGGGGAATGTGCGATGTCTTGCCTGAACCTTCGGGACCTTCGAGGGTGATGAACATGAACGCTTTCTCAAAGCCAGGATGTCAGCTGATGACTCTTGATCCGATTATAACGTTGAAGGGCTTTGGTGCATAAATCGAGAAACAAGCGCGAACCAACCGTGTGAACACAACTCGTAAGTGCAACGGTTGTATGCTGGAACACCTCAGAAGATGTTTTGAAGTTGAAGAGACGCTATTTTTGTTGGTTCCATTTTCCGTTAGCCGTTCTCAGCGGCGGGAGTTTATTGCCCTCGCCGCGCTTCGTCACCTCCACCCATATGGACTGTGACAGTTCAAATCCGA
>CAYQOF010000177.1:0-3964 GCA_964419035.1 uncultured Anaerolinea sp.
AGAGTGTACTCCCCACCGGGCGAAGTGGAGACGATTTCCAGCAGGCGGATGGTTTCCTCCAAAACAACCTCTTCCCGCAAGCCTTCCAGTATGAACTTTGATCCCCTGTTGCTCAAAAGCACATGGGTATATCCTTTCGAGCGCCAGGCATTCATGATATTCCCCGGTTTCCCGTATAGAAAGACATCGTGAGGGAAATTATCGAGGATTGGATCCGGCTGAACTTCGCGGGATGATCCGTAACTTCTCGGCTCGAACAGGAAGTAAATACTGGAGTCTTGAGGCGTTTGGTCAATCATCTTCAAGGCGGAAGTAAATGCCGGTTGGAATCGCCCGGCGTATTCTTCACGTGAAACGATGCCGGTCGCAACCGCAAGCGGATTCCGGGCGATGACGCTCAGTCCCATGTCCAACAGGTTGGTGAAGATCGCGAGCGCGGCAATGCTCGATACGATGAAGGAAACTTGTATCCTTTTTGTGTCAAGTGCATGGATCCTTGCCATTCCATACGCGGCTGGGAGCGTAAAGGGAATGAGGGCGGGAAGCAGGAGACGCGTCTGCCATAGGTTTTGGGTCGTTATATATCCGTATATCCAGAATGCGGCGCTGGCGGCAATAAAGAGCAGGATAACGCCCAGCGCGCTTCGTTGTCTTGATTCCAGTTTTTCAAACCGGGTCACTGCCAACAGAAAGGCCGGCAGGCTCAAAAGCAATAACGGACCGATATCCCCGTCGAACACATTCACATCCTGGTAGCCCAGCGTGATCGTCACGGGCAGGGAGATCAGCGCTTCTATATCCCAGCCGGAGCCTGTCCCTGCGCCCGCGAACCACGCGGCACGAGATGAGTCCCAGAAGCGCCCGCCGAAGACGAACGGATAGAATGGATTGCCCATCCAGATCCAATTGCGCAAATACCATACGCCACCCGTGATCGCGCTGATCGAGGAGAATCGCAATAATTCCAGCAAGACCGCGTTCTTTTCGCGGAATTTCCAGAGGACGATAAGCGTGATTGCCGTAAGCGGCATGACGAAACTGGTGTATTTCACTCCCATCGCCATGCCGGCGGCGATTGCGCTGATCTTCCACCAGCGGGCATCGTTCGAATCCCTGCCGCGCCATAAGGTGTACAGCATGGACATGCCAAAGAACGAAAGCGCCAGATCCGTATAAGCCCAGGACGCCAGCAGCAACAGCGATGGCATGGAAATCATTATCGTCAACGTCCACCACGCCGTTCGATCATCCCACAGCTGGCGGGACCAATGCCACAAAAGGATGGCGGTTGCGACCGCCCATAGAAAGTGTATCTGTTGCGAAACGATCTCAGAACCCAACCCCAGCCCCCAAAGGTAGACGCCTTCCACCAGCCCGGGAAACCAGTAATGTGGAAAATTGTAGGCGCGCAACCCTCCGTCACGAATCCATAGATCGGGGACGGTCAAATGATAGAGAAGGGCATCGAAGGCTTCCACAGGCGGGAGCAGTGTCATTAGAAAGGTCAATATCAACGCCAGCCCAACCGCCCACTTCATCCAGGCTGGAATTTGTGATCCCGATATTTTGATTTGCGTTATCAACCGGCTGATCTTTGAAAGAATATCCTTTATTACACCGAGTCGGATAAACCAAACCAAAAGCAGCGCCTGCACTCCAAGCAGGATCGGAAATTTGGCGGCTCCGACCGCCGCAAGGGCGAACCCGAGCAAGCCCAATTCGCCGAGTCCGACTCCGCCAGCCAGAACGAAGGCTGGGATGTCTTCATCATCGTCGCTGATAAAAAGCTTGATCGTGAATGCGCCGAGGGCGAGCGCATTCAGGAAGAGGACGGATGTAACGATGAGCGTCCATGCAAGGTCGAGCAGGTGATCCATCACCTGCAATGCAAGCGGCTTTTGCGCGACGAAATATGCGGCAACGACGAAACCGCTCCAGGCAATCAGAAAGATCATGCTGGCGGCTAATGATATTTTTTCACGGCTCATTTCACCATTATAAACTCATCCTTCCAGTGGCGTCGTTGAGTCGAGCATGCCCATGACTGATAAAATTCCTCCATGCTGAATTCGCAGAACAAATCAAGGGCAAAATCGCCGGTTCTCTGACTGACTGCATTCCTCTGTGCGGCATTATTGGCTAGGTATCAACCTTGTCGTGTTTGGGACTGGTCAATATCTCCTGCCATCTGAAACTTCCACTGCTCACAAGAATTGAATTGTTCGTGCCATGGCAACTGGCGACGAAATTTCGCCGGCTTAATTCACAAACAGGTGACCTCATGAATCTCGAAAATATCAAATGGATGAAACGATCGGATTTTCTCTTCTTTTCCCTGTGGCTGATCCTGGGGTTGACGCTTGCCGTAATATCTTACCTGTTCCATGGCGTGGATTTTCGAGGATATTACGCGGCGGCTCGCGTCCTGCTGGCTGGCGGCAACCCTTACGATTATCGGCTGGTTGCCCGGGAATTGCTCCTGGTTACCGGTGAGATGGGAAATAATCCCTATTACTACCCTCCCTGGTTTGCATGGCTATTTGTTCCGCTCACCGCCTTGCCGTTTCAGATCGCGCGGGCGGTCTGGATGGCATTCAATTTTGTGATTTGGAATATCAGCCTCTGGAGTCTTGGCGCCATGTTCGACTGGCCCCCAATGGGCTGGCGGCGTTACCTTCTTTTCGCGCTGACCACCTTCTCGTTCGCCTGGATCACCTGGCGTTATGAACAGGCAGGGATATTGGTTCTTGTCGTACTGGTGGCAGCCGTTCTGTCCATTCAGAAAGAGAAATGGGCTTCGGCAGGGGTGTGGCTGGCGTTGTTGCTGATTAAACCCAACATCACATTACTCGTAGTGCTGGGAATCAGCCTTTGGTTGATTGTCAGGCGCCATTGGAAGCCCGTGTCAGTAATGATCTTTGTCCTGGCTGGCTTGCTTGCCGTATCCACGTGGATCACCCCGGACTGGTATCAGCCGTTTTTTGAAAATGGTTTTGGGGAGGGCCTTCGGGTGGTTTTGGATGGTCCGGATCGGATTGTTGCGATACGTATCAATACGACGTTTCTCGATTGGCTGGCAGCCATGAAGATCGAACGGGGACCGAGGACATTTATTTATGGGGTGGCGATTCTGGCGGGTGTTTTCGTGTTTGCATGGGCTGTGTTTCGGTCGCGTTCGATCTTGCAATTGACGGCTGTGTCGTTGCTGGTTTCCTATACGCTCACGCCTTACGCCTTGCAGTACGATTTTCCTCCGCTTGCCTTTGCCCTGTTCTGGGGGCTTTCGCTATGCGTCTCGGCGTCTCCAACCGCGTTGCGAGTCGGAATCGCGCTGGCAGGATTTGTTTTCAGTGTCATCTTCTGGCAGCAGAATATTTCATGGGCGTATTGGATGGTGGCGGGCCTCGTTGTTCTGGGGGTGTGGGGTTTGTACCAGGAAAAGAAAACCGCCCGCCTCGAGGCTTCACCTTGAATTCAACACCTCTGCGATATGAACCACGTTCTGCTTTTTCCTCTGCCTGTGCAGCCCTCCCGCGATGTGCATGAGACAGCCTGCTTCGGTCACGACCAAAGTGGGAGATTGGGTTGCCTCCAGGTTTGCTATTTTCCTTTTCAGCCACTCCGCCGACAGTTCGGGATGTTCCATCGAAAAAATTCCCCCAAAACCGCAGCATTCCTCCGCGTTGGGAAGGTCAACAATCGTTGCGCCCCGGACGTTCGCAAGCAGGGCGCGCGGCTGACGGTCAATGTTCATGCCGCGCAGGGTGTGGCAGGACGGATGATAGGTCAGGGTTCCATTCCATTGCGCGCCCAAATCCGTCACGCCAAGTTTGTCCACGAGATATTCCGTGAATTCATGGACACGCGAAGCCAATGTCTGCGTGCGCGGAAGCCAGTACGGATCCTCGCGAAATAGTTCGAGATAGCCGTGCTTGATCATGTGCGCGCACGAACCTGATGGGAT
>CAYQOF010000177.1:4064-6815 GCA_964419035.1 uncultured Anaerolinea sp.
AGGACGCGGATCGTGTGTTCAGCAAGCGGGCGCGCTTCGGTGCGCAAGCCCGCGTTGAAGTCTGGCTGTCCGCAGCAGGTTTGGTCACGGGGAAAGTCCACGTCAATGCCGAGGCGGCGGAGAATGTCCACGATTGCCTCACCCGTTTGCGGGTAGAAGGAATCGATGAGACAGGTCACGAAGAGCTGCACGGTTGTCATGAATCCATTTTAATCCAAATAAAAATTACTGGTATCATTATCCGCCTATGACATACTTTCACGCAAAACTCCCTTCCTTCGACCTGCCCAAGAAGTTATCGCGTTTGGGCGAACTGGCTTACAACCTGTGGTGGACGTGGCAGCCCGACGCGGCGCGCCTGTTTTCGCAGCTGGACCGCGCCATGTGGGAGCGGTTGAATCACAATCCCATCCGCATGCTGCGCGAGATCAAACGCGCGCGCTTGAATGAGATCATGAGGGACAGGGACTACATGGACTCCTATCGGCGCGTCTTTGAGCAATTCGACGCCTACATGTCGCAACAGGATACGTGGGCGCATCGGACTCAGCCGATACTTGCCCGGCGTCCCGTTGCTTATTTCTCCATGGAGTTTGGTCTTCATGAAACGCTCCCGGTCTATTCGGGCGGGCTTGGGGTGCTGGCAGGCGATCATTTGAAGGAGGCAAGCGATCTCGGCTTGCCGTTGGCGGGCGTCGGCTTCATGTATGCGCAGGGATATTTCTCGCAGCGCATCAGCGAGGACGGCTGGCAGGAGGCGTTGAACAACCCGCTGAAGTTTTCGGAACTGCCCGTGCTTCCTGTAAGCATGAACGGCGCGCCGCTCTCCGTTGAAGTGGAATTCCCGGATCGCAAAGTTTCGCTTCATGTTTGGGAAGCGCGCGTGGGGCGCATTTCCCTGTTCCTGCTCGATTCGAACGTGGAAGGCAATACGGAGCAGGATCGCCTGCTGACAGCGCGTTTGTATTGGTCCGACCTTGACCGCCGCGTGATGCAGGAAGTTCTGCTTGGCATCGGCGGCGTGCGCATGCTGCGGGCATTGGGTTACAACCCAAGCGTCTGGCACATGAACGAGGGTCACGCCGCGTTTCTGGCGCTGGAGCGCGCTCGTGAACTGGTCGAAGGCGGCGATTCTTTCGAGACAGCCATCGAGAAGACGCGCGGACAAAACGTGTTCACCACGCACACGCCCGTTCCTGCGGGCAATGACGAGTTCCCGCTCTGGCTGATGGACAAATATCTCGCGGCGCTCTGGCCCCAACTTGGTCTCACGCAGGAACAGTTCTACAATCTTGCGCGCCACCAGCAGCCGCACGGCGAGACCTTCAGCATGGGCATTCTTGCGTTGAGATTTTCCGATGGCCGTAATGCCGTCTCTGAACTGCATGGACACGTCGCGCGCGAGATGTGGCGCTTTCTGTGGAAGAATGAAAGCGTCGAGGATGTTCCCATTGCGCACATCACGAACGGAGTGCATACCGCCAATTGGATGGCGCGCCGCCTGCGCCTCCTGCTCGATCATCATTTCGGCGAAGATTGGATGGAAAGGCTGGACGAACCGGAGTTGTGGGAGAATTTGGACAGCCTGCCGGATAAATCCTTGTGGGAGGTCCATCAGCATCTCAAACGCAAGTTGAATTTCTATCTGAGAGAGCGCGTCCGTGACCGCTGGATGGTGGGAGGTTTTCATCCGGTCCAGGTGGTTTCTTCCGGGGTTCTGCTCAATCCCTACGTGTTGACGATCGGCTTTGCGCGCCGTTTTGCCACGTACAAGCGCGCCAGTCTGATCCTGACGGACGTGGAGAGGCTGCTGCACATCATCAATCGCCCGAACACACCGATCCAGATCGTTTTTGCGGGAAAGGCGCATCCCGCCGACGAGCCCGGCAAGCAGTTGATCCAGCAAATTTATCGTACGTTCAAACGGGCGGAGACCGGCGGACGCCTGGTGTTTGTGGAAGATTATGACATGAACCTTGCGCGTTATCTTGTGCAGGGCGTGGATGTCTGGATGAACACCCCGCGCCGTCCGATGGAAGCCAGCGGCACATCCGGGATGAAGGCAGGCTTGAACGGCGTGCTGAACTTTTCGATCCTCGACGGCTGGTGGCGCGAGGCATATAACGGCAGGAACGGCTGGTCCATCGGGGAGGACAAACAAAGCGAATCAAGCGATGCCCAGGATCAAGCGGACGCCGCGGATTTATACAATACGCTCGAAAATGAGATCATTCCCATGTTCTACGACCGCAATATCAACGACATTCCCGTCGAATGGGTTGGGCGCATGAAGGAATCGATCAAGACCGTGACGCCGCAATTCTCCACGCGGCGCATGGTCAAGGAATACGTGGAACGGTTGTATTCGAAGGCGTTGAAGGAAGGTCGCGAGATTGCCGACCTGATACGGTGAGCCATGCTTCCTGAGATCACGGTCAATGAACTCGCTGATAAGTTGAAGTCGGGGGATTCGTTCATCGTGCTGGACGTGCGCGAACTCAACGAGTTGGGATTCGCCAAATTAACGGACAGCCGGCTCGAGGTCACGCCGCTGAGCCGCCTGGCGCGCGAAGGCACGAATGCGCTGTCTGACTCCGCCAAGTCGCGGGATGCCGCGATTTATGTGCTATGCCATCACGGCAACCGAAGCGCGCAGGTTACCGCCTGGCTGGCGCAGCAGGGATGGAAGAACGTCTTCAACGTGCGCGGCGGGATTGACGAGTACGCGCGCAGGGTGGATTTGTCGGTGGG
>CAYQOF010000178.1:0-6779 GCA_964419035.1 uncultured Anaerolinea sp.
CAACAGGTCAGCGTGCTTTCGACCACCTGGGTTTCAAGAGACAATCAATATGTCCGCAGACTGCTTGAGAATGACGTGACGTACGTCCAGGTTCCCAAATGGCTTTCGCGTCCCGCCTCGCATTGGGAGACAAAGCAAAGAATTTTGCGGGCGATCCTCTGGCTTGCCAGCCCGTTGATCCTTTTTCTGGCGCTCGGACTATTGTTCAAAAAACGCCTAGGATTGCGTCAGGCATGGACGAGCGCCCATGGCTGGCTTGGGGGGCAGATCCAGGATCGTTTCATTGTCCCCAATCGCTACCCGCCGTTGACGCTTCTGCTTTTGGAATGGTGGCGTTTACGCTGGCGCCCGGACCTTCTCCACATTCAAGGGTATACAAATACCCTGCTCTTTGCCATTGAATGGGCCCATAAAAGGGGCATCCCTGTGGTCTATGAGGAACATCAAACCCCGGATGCCCGCTTTAATTGGTGGCAGGGTTTCGAGAGGAGTATAAACAAATCCACGAGGGTTATTGCGGTCTCTGAAAAGAGCGCGCAGGCGCTTCGGGAAGTCTGCGGAGTGACGCGTCCCATCGTCGTGAGGAACCCTCTTCTGCCGGACCCGCTGGCTTCCGGCTGGCATCGGAATAATGGAAACAATAACCGCGACGGGTCCTTGCGGATAACAACCGTTGCAAGGCTTGCTGTGGCGAAAGGGCTTACATATCTTTTGGATGCGGCTCTCCTGGTCGGGAAAACTCATCCGAAAGTTAAGTTCAGGGTATTTGGAGGGGGCGAACTTTGCAAGGAATTACTGGCAAAGGCTGAAAGTCTGGGGCTGGACGGGGAAAGTATTTTTCGGGGCGCTTTTACAAATCGCAATGAGCTGGATAATATCATGGCTCAGACCGATATCTTTGTGATGTCGTCCATTCTGGAGGGGCAGCCTCTGGGTGTGGTCGAGGCGATGGCGTATGGTTGTCCGATCGTGGCGACGACGGTCGGGGGCATCCCGGAGTTGATCCGGGATGGAGTCAACGGCTTGTTATGTCCGCCGCGCGACCCGGAATGTCTGGCTGAAAAGATCATTGTATTGATTGAGAATCCTTCCATGCGGGAAAGACTCGGCAAGGAGGCAAGGCGTTCATACGAACAGGGATCTTTCCAGCCGGCTGCTGTGTCGGAGCATTTTATTTCGGTCTATCAGGATGCCTTGCGGGAGGGGATTCCAAATTGAGCGTCATGAATGTGAGCACCGCGCAGGCTGAGGTGGATTCGAGTCCCCGGGAAAAAGTCAGCCAGCCATTGCAGATTGCGATCTGCCCGCCTGAACTGTACTTGTTGAAAAGGGTGATAAAAGGCGAGGTCGCGGATGCGACTTTTATCATCCAGGCATATATCGCCGAAGGCTTGAGGAATCGGGGTCACCGGCTTAATTTTCTTGGATCGTATTATGCCGGAGGTCCCGTATATTCGGGTGAACTCGATGCGTTGGAACCGGCGCGCCTGACCTGGACAGGCAGCCCGTTATTCGAGTTCGTCAGGAAGGTGGTTTGGCAGATTCAACGGTTGATAGGGATTCCCTATCTGAACGTGTTTTCGAACCTGCGTCTGATGGATGCGTGCATGCAAATTCTGCCCGGCAGCGATCTCGTTTACGAGAGGAACACCATGTACAGGTTCGGGGTGGCAAAGGCATGTAAACGGCTTGGGATACCGTATGTCCTGTATTTTGAGGCGGACGATGTTCTGGAACACGACATCATGAAGAAACCGATCACGGGACTCTTGCGCGTGCAGGCAGGACGGGCGATTCGGACCAACCTCGATGCGGCGGACCGCGTCATTTGCGTCTCGGAACCTCTCAAGAAACATCTGGTGGATAAGTGGAATGTCCCTGCGGAAAAGATCGTCGTGTTTCCCAATGTGGCTGATGTGCAACGGTTCAAGCCTGATTCGGATGCGCGGCATCAAGTGCGGGAATCGCTTGGCATCGGCGATGCGCCGTTGATCCTCTTTGTCGGCAATTTCTACGAATGGCATGATGTTGGGACTCTTCTGAAGGCGCATGTAGAAGTATTGAAAGATTTTCCCGATGCGCGCGTGATGCTGGTGGGGGATGGCGCCAGGCGCAAGGCGATGGAAGGACTCGCCCTCGAATTGGGCATCGAACGGTCGGTCATTTTTACCGGCATGGTGGCTCATACCGATGTTCCCCGCTACATGGCAGCCGCGGACATTGCCGTGGTTCCCTACCCGCTTCTCGATCAGGACATCTGGCTGTCTCCGCTAAAGCTGTTTGAGTACCTGGCAACGGGCAGCGCGATCATCGCCTCGGATGTCGGTCAGTTATCCGAATGGATTGACGATGGGCGAAACGGTTTGTTGGTCCCGCCGGGCGATGTCCCTGCGCTTGCGGCGAGCATCGAACGGTTGATCGATGATCCCGGTTTGCGAAAGCAACTGGGCCAAAATGCCCGGGTGGAAGCCGTGCAAAAACACTCCTGGGATCGGTATCTCTCGGACCTCGAAGGACTCTATTACTCGGTACTTGCGGAGGGAAAGCGCAATTGAAATCCGGTCTTGTAAGCGTGATGATGCCGGCTTATAACGCCGAAGCATTTATTCGGCAGGCAATCGAATCGGTTCTTGCGCAGACCTACCCCAAATGGGAACTTGTGGTCGTGGACGACGGCTCGCACGATCGCACCGGCGAGATTGCCTTGGAATATAACGATCCGCGCATCCGGATGATCCGGCAGGAGAATCAGGGGGAAGCCGCCGCAAGAAACACCGCGTTGAACAACATTCAAGGGGAATTCTTGGCGTTTCTGGATGCGGACGACCTGTATCTGCCTCACCATCTGGAAATTCTAGTGAGTTATCTGCTCGCGCATCAACAGATGGACGGCGTTTACGCGGACGGCTATTACATTGACCAGACCGGCAAACGATTGCAGACGCTCTCCAGCCGCAGGCGCGGTCCCTTCGAGGGAGACTTGTTCGAGGAGGTCGTTTACGGTTCGGACGTGTTCGGACCTCCAGCCTGCGTGGTGCTTCGAACGGGCTTGATCCCAGCCCACGGCTTGAACTTCGACGAGAACATTGTCATCGGTCCCGATTGGGACTTTTTTGCCAAATATGCGGAGGTGGGAAAATTCGGATACCTCAATGAAATTACCTGTCTCTACCGATTGCACACGAGCAATATCTCCGTACGCACTGGCTTGAAGAAGCGCGCATTGGAACTGGCGAAATGCCGGGTCAATGCCATCAGGACGAAGCGGTTCGGGAGTTGTTCGATCAAAGTCAAGGCGGCGGTATTCTATGACCTGCTGATCAATCTGTTGATTGATTTCCCTGAACGGCAATCGGAAATCACTCGTTGGAGTGAGTTTACTGAATTGCCGAGGAGTGAGCAGGCAAGATTGTTCAGATTAATGGCGGGCATGACAGCGGTTCATGGGAGCGATCAAAGCCATATCCAAGAGTGGCTGGACTCCGCCCGAAGGTTGAACCCGGCGGATTGGCGTGCTGTGATTTTATGGCTTTTGCATCGCATTCACCCGAAATTGTTGAACATGATGTTGAGGGTCAGGGCGCCTCGTGATGTTGACCCGCGTACGATCCCTCCGTTTGCGGATATGAATCTGGGCGGTAATCGCTGATCGAAAATGAAAATAGCGATCTTCCACAACCTCCCGAGCGGCGGCGCCAAACGTGCGTTGTTCGAATGGACTTGTCGCCTGGCAGATGAGCACAAGATTGATGTGTTCTCTTTGCAGACCGCCGACCATGCCTTTTGTGATATCCGCCCGTTCGCTTCGCGTCACGAAGTTTATGAGTTTTCCCCCCGATCTCTGTTCAAAAGTCCCTTCGGTCGTTTGAACCAATTCCAGCGCTGGCGTGATCTGGGCGATCTGGAAAGGTTGAATCGCAGGATCGCCGGGCAGATCAACCTCGGCGGATACGATGTGCTTTTTGCCAACACCTGCATGTACACTTTCATACCTACCCTTTTGCAGTTTGTTGAAATCCCTTCGGTATATTATTTGCATGAGCCGTTCGGAAATGGTTTTATTCGTAGTTTTGACCGCCCCTATATCAAGAAAGGTGGCTGGCGTGAAGCGCTGGATGGTTTCGACCCCTTGATCAGGTTATACCGGCATCAGCTTGCATTCATCCAGAAGCGAAGTGTTCGCCGTACGAGGCGGTTGTTGTCAAACTCCCATTTCACGGGTGTCCGTATGCAGTCGGAGTTCGGTGTCGAGACGGAATTCAGTCCCTGTGGGGTGGATCTGAAAGGTTTTCAGCCGGTGAATGGCTCTCATCGCGAGGGGTTTGTTTTTTCCGTTGGTGAAATGTCGCCCCGCAAAGGATTCGATTTTGTGGTGGAAAGCCTGGGTAAAATCCCTGCAGATCGCCGTCCAGTGCTGAAGATTGCATCCAATATGGTGCAGGAGGATGAACTGGCGTATGTAAAGGCGCTGGCTGACCGCAGCGGGGTCGCGTTGGATGTGCTTGTTGGTTTGGGTGTGGAGGAATTAAGGTCTCTGTACAGTCGGGCGCAGCTATGCGTCTATGCCCCTGTGATGGAACCTTTCGGTCTCGTCCCACTGGAAGCCATGGCGTGCGGAACGCCGGTGATTGGTGTGCGGGAGGGAGGCGTGCAGGAAAGCGTTTTACACGAGCAGACCGGCTTGCTTGTGGAACGCGATGCGAATCGATTTGGCGCGGCGATCCAGTATCTTCTGTCGAAGCCGGATCTGATTGCGACATATGGACGAAACGGGCGTGAACATGTCTTGAAGAACTGGACGTGGGACAGGTCAGTAGCGTTCTTAAAGTCTCACCTGTCTGAAGTTGCAGGGTTGGGAAGCTAGTTTGGAATTACTTGATCCGGCGCATGCCGGAAAAATCAATCGTCATTGGAGAAAACGTTATGAAAAAAGTCCTGGTTACAGGCGGCGCTGGTTTTATCGGTTCCCATGTCGCGGAGGCATTGGTGAACGGAGGGTATCAGGTCACGGTTCTGGATGATCTGAGCGGCGGGTTCCGGGAGAATATCCTCCCGGGAGCCGAGTTTGTTCACGGCAGTGTCACAGACAACGATCTGGTTATTCGTCTCTTCGAAGAAAAGCAATTCGAGTATGTTTTCCACCTCGCGGCGTACGCGGCAGAGGGATTGAGTCATTTTATCAAGCGCTTCAACTACGACAATAACCTGATCGGCAGTGTGAACCTGATCAACGCCTCGGTCAACACCGGCGTCAAGTGCTTTGTGTTCACCTCCTCCATTGCTGTGTACGGAGCCAGCCCGGAACTGCCCATGACCGAGGAAACGCTCCCGCATCCCGAAGATCCTTACGGGATCGCCAAACTGGCGGTCGAACAGGAGCTGCGCGTGTGCAAGGAGATGTTCGATCTGGATTACATCATCTTCCGCCCTCATAACGTGTACGGCGAACGCCAGAACATCGGCGATAAATACCGGAACGTGGTGGGTATCTTCATGAACCAGGCGTTGCAGAACCTGCCCATGACCATCTTTGGCGACGGCGAACAAAAACGGGCGTTCAGTTACATATCGGATGTGGCGCCCATCATTGCGCGCTCCATCGAAATGCCCGAAGCGTACAACCAGGTTTTCAACGTCGGCGCGGAAACGCCCTACACAGTCAATGAATTGGCGGGGACTGTGGCGCTGGCGATGGGGGTGGAGCCGCAGATCAAGCACCTGCCCGCCCGGAACGAAGTCAAGTATGCCTGGTCATCTCATGACAAGGTCCAAAAATTCTTCGGCGCGCCGGAACCTGTCAACTTGAAGGATGGCGTAACAAAGATGGCGGAATGGGTCAAGGAACATGGCGCCCGGAAGAGCCAGAAGTTCGAGAACATCGAAGTCACCAGGAATTTCCCTGCCGCCTGGCTGGATTGAACCACCCGCTCTCAATAGCGCATGACATTCAAACCTCTTGTGATCTCTGTGATCCTCAATACGAACCGGCGTGAAGATACGCTGGAATGTCTCGACTCCCTGCACCGCAATTCGTACCCCAATCACAGGATCATCGTCCTGGACAACCGCTCGACCGATGGTTCGGTCGCCGCGATTCGAGAAGCGCATCCCGATGTCCAGATCGTCGAACTGGAGAAAAATCTCGGTTACGCGGGGAACAACAACGTCGGGATCGAACTTGCCATGGAGCAGGGCGCAGACTGGGTCTTTGTCCTGAACGAGGATATCGTCCTGGACAGCGAATGTCTTGCAAAACTGATCGAGGTGGGGGAGGGCGATCCTCGGATTGGGATCCTTGGACCGCTGGTCTATCACCACGACGAACCGAACGTCATCCAATCCGCGGGCGGGATGTTGGGTGGGTATTGGGAAAGCATCCATCTCGGAAAAAATGAGGTGGATCAGGGCCAATTCAAAAATCCTCATGCCGTCGAATGGATTTCGGGCTGCGCCATACTTGTGCGGAGGCAGGCAATCGAGCAGGCTGGCATGTTGGACGGCAGTTATTTCATCTATTGGGAGGAGACCGAATGGTGTATCCGCGTGGCGCGGGCGGGATGGAAGATCGTTCACGTCCCGCAAGCCCGCATCTGGCACAAGGGCGTGCAGCGCGATTATCAGCCCAAGCCATCCTTCACATACTATGGCACACGCAATCATCTCTTAACCCTCGCGAAACATCATGCGCCACTGCGTGTACGTTTCTACGCATGGATGCAAATACTCCGCACCCTCACCAGTTGGTCTGTCAAACCCAGGTGGCGGCACATGCGCGAACA
>CAYQOF010000179.1:0-6709 GCA_964419035.1 uncultured Anaerolinea sp.
CGCCAACCGACCGCCACGCCGCTGTACGTGCGCGCCAATCTATATCTGGTGAACCGATTCCGTTACATCAACAACCTGGTTCCGTTCGAGGTGGCGGGAGTCCGTTACGTGCGGAGCAGTAATCCTTACGCGTTGCTTCTCGACGAATATTTCAAAGGTCCCGGCGCGACCGAACTGTATTCCTATGGCTGGATCGCGCTCTACAACGGATTTACCGGTTACAGCCGCTTTGAATTGCAGGATGGCGTCGCGCATGTTTACCTCACCGGAACCTGCGACCGCGCCGGCGCAACGTACACCATCGCAAACCTGCTGACACGTAATCTCAAACAATTCCCCGAAATCCAGTTTGTGAAGATCTATGATGAGAACGGAACGACGCAGAATCCAGCCGGGGCGAGCGATTCGATTCCCGCGTGTTTGCAACCGTAATCAAAAGTGACTGTCATCTTGCGGATGACAGTCACTTCATTTTACCCTTCCACCACCGCCGCCTCCACCGATTGGATCGGCGGCAGGAAATCCGCCAGCAGTTCCCAACTCTCTCCCGAGTCGCGCGTGTAGAACAACTGACCCGTGTTCGTCCCGAAGTAAATGCCCGCATCCTCGAACGAATCCGTGCCCATCGCCTCGCGTAAAACATTCACGTGCGAGCGTTCGGGCAAGCCGTTCGTAAGTCGTTCCCATGAGTCGCCCGCATCGCGGCTTCGCCAGACCGCCAGGCGGCCGTCCACGCTCATGTGATACTCCTGGCTTTCTTCAAGGACGATATAGATCGTGCGCGGGTCTGTGGGATGCACCGCGATGGGAAAACCAAATCGCGTAGGCAGTTTTCCCTCGCCGAGGTCAATCCAATCCTCGCCTGCGTTGTCGCTTCGATACACACCGCAGTGATTCTGTTGATAGATCACATTCGGCGTGGAGGGGTGCATCGCCATCTTATGCACACACTGACCGAACTCCGGGAACTTGTTTGGCATGAAATCGGCGCGCACATTTTTATTGTAAGGTGCCCAGGTCTTTCCGCCATCGTCGGTGCGGTAACAACCTGCCGCTGACACCGCGATGTACATACGGTTGAGATTAGTTGGATCCAAAAGGATCGTGTGCAGGCACAAGCCTCCGGCGCCGGGATTCCACTGTCCGCGTTGCGGGTGATCGTACAAAGCCTCGTTCAGTTCCCACGTCTCGCCGCGGTCTTTGGAGACGAACAACGAAGCGGGCTGCGCTCCGGCATACAAAACGTTCGGCTCGTTCGCGCGCCCGGGCTTGATGTTCCACACCTTGTTCATTTTCTCTGGCTTGTCCTTGATGTCCTCTCCTCCCTCGGAGCGAAATGCCTCCTCCACCGTGCTGGCTGGTCTGCCCGACTTCGACGAACGCGAAAGCATCGGCGAGACTTTCGCCTGCGTCCACGTCTTTCCGAAATCATCCGAATAATGGGTGGTCGGACCGTAAACGAAATGACTCGTCGCCGCGTGCAGGCGGTTATCGCGCGGGTCCAGTTGCACATGCATCACGTTCCAGCCTTTGAATTGAATGTCGCTCATCTGCCACTTCTTGCGTTTCTTATCGCTCTCGAAGATAAAGCCGCCCTTGCTCGTCCCAACGAAGACCATCACTCTTTTGCTCATCACAGTCTCCTTTCGTAAAACCGAATAAATGTTCTAAAAATTATACCACAATTATCCGATTCGATTTCTATCCAAAGGGCTATTGCAATAAACTCAACGTCTGATTAAGATTTTTCGCGAAAAGGAGGATGGATGAAAAATCAACTGTGGATCGCTTTTGCCGTATTTGGAATTTATCTGATTTCATGCAATGTACAAGCGAACGAGACGGCCGCCACGCCTCTCTCCACGCCAATGCCTGCCACGCCGACATCAATCTTTATCACGCCCACGCTGGTTCCCATCGAAACCCTGCTCGCGCGGGATACGCCGACTCCCGTACCAACCTCGACTTCGAGTCTGATCCTCGCCTCGCCCAGGGACCAGCCCGTCAATTGCCGGTTTGGACCCGGCATTTCCTACGCTGTCGTCGGCGCGCTGAACCTGGGCAGGCAGGCGGAAGTCATTGGCAGAAACGAGGACTCTTCGTGGTGGTATGTGCGGAATCCCAGCGATCCTTCCACCGTCTGCTGGCTCTCGGCGGAATTTGTCAATTCCACAGGCAACGTGGGATCGCTCCCGGTGGTGGGTCCGCCCGAAATCGGGGTGACCAACGTCCGGGTCACGGTTGACCCGCCTGCGATCAACATCGCGTGCGGCGCGTTCCCGCAATCGTTCATTGCCACCGCGCAGATCACAGCCAACGGTCCCGCAATCGTCACCTGGCGCTGGGAAACGAGCACCGGTGAGGACATCAAGGAGGAAACCTTGTTGTTCGAATCGGAAGGCACCAAGACAGCCCAGCACTATTATCTCGCGCGGAGCGCCGCCGATTACTGGATACGCGCGCATGTCCTTCTGCCGAACGACATCTCCGGCGGGGCGAACTTCAAAGTGACCTGCACACCCTGAAGCATCGTAATCCGGGGTGAATCAGACGGCGGTTTGTTTCGACTGCCGACTGATTTCATCGATACGCCATCGTGTGATATATAATCCACACGGAATGTTGATTCGACGATTGTGGACGCTTCTTTTCCCCAACCCCACCAGGAACGGTGAGACTGTCCGCGCGGCGCTGCTGGAAGCCCTGCCTGATATGCTGCTCGAAATTTCCGCCGACGGCATAATCCATGGCATGACCCCGCCAAAAGGCGCGGAAAGTTCAATGCCCGCCCGGCGCTTCGTGGGCAGGCACATCCGCGAAGCGCTGCCCGAATCAGCCGCCTCCCAGGCGATATCCGCGCTCGGGCAGACGCTCGAAACGGGTCTCATCAGCGCCTTCGAGTTTCAGATGGAGATGGACGGGGATCGGCGCGTTATGGAAGCCCGGCTTGTATCCAGGGGCTCGAACAGGGTATTGATGATGATCCGTGACATCACCCCACAAAGGAGGATCGAACAGGAACGGGAAAACCTCATCCGTGAACTGGAGGCAAAAAGCGCGGAGTCCGAAACCCTGCGCGAAAGCCTGGCAAGCATCGTGGGCACGTTCGAATTTTCCGGGATCATCCAGCGCATTCTCGAGCAAATCCGCCTGGTGATCCCTTACGATACCGCCTCGGTATGGAGGGTGGAAGGCGACCGGCAGATCATCATCAATGGCGTGGACCTGCCGCCTAATATCGAGGTGCCCGGCGCAATGTTCGAAGTGAATGAAAGGAACTCGGCGTATCCAATCATTAATGGCAATGTGCCTTATATCTTGAACAACAACGTTCAGGCGGAATTGCAGGATTTTCAATTCGAGCCTCATACCTATGTTCAATCCTGGCTGGCGATCCCGCTTAAAACGCGCGGGAAAGTCATTGGCATCATCGCGCTCGACGGGCGCCGGAAGGATCAGTTCACCGAACATCACGCCGGGCTGGCAGTCACCTTTGCCGATCAACTTGCCATCGCGCTGGAAAATGCCCGCCTCTTTTCGGACCTTCAGGCTGAACTGGCGGCGCGCAAGGAACTCATCGCTGAATTGGAATCCAAGAACGCCGAACTCGAGCGTTTCACGTACACGGTCTCCCACGATTTGAAATCCCCGTTGTTCACCATCCGCGGCTTTCTCGGCTATCTTGAAGCGGATGCCCTTTCCGGCAATCATGAACGGATGAAAGCCGATGTGCAGCGCATCATTGACGCGACCGACAAGATGCAGCGTCTGTTGAACGAGTTGCTCGAACTTTCGCGCGTCGGGCGGCTCAGGAACGAGCCGGAAGATATCCCGTTTGGCGAACTGATACACGAAGCCCTGGAACTCGTGCAGGGACGCATCATGGAGCGCGGCATTTCCGTTCACGTGGACGAGAATCTGCCAATCGTCCATGGCGACAGACCGCGTCTGCTCGAAGTGATCCAAAACCTGCTGGATAACGCCGCCAAGTTCATGGGAAAACAGCCCGAGCCGCGCATCGAGATCGGCGTGAGCGGGGATGAAAAAGGCAAGCCCATCTTCCACGTGCGGGATAATGGGATCGGCATTTTGCCGGAGCATCATGAGCGCGTGTTCGGTCTGTTCAACAAACTGGATGCAAGCCCCGAAGGCACGGGGATCGGGCTTGCCCTCGTGAAGAGAATCGTCGAGGTGCACGGAGGCAGGATCTGGGTCGAGAGCGAAGCGGGGAAGGGCTCCGCGTTCCGTTTCACGCTGCCGATATCCCCCGCGTCGAATCCCGCCGGAGTCGAACAATAGATGTGGAAGAAATTGATTGAACTGCTGAAACCCCGCGTTAGCGCCGGTGAGGAACGGTATCGTTTGATCGCTTCGGTCATGTCCGATTACGCGTTTTCCATACGTTACGACGAACGCGGCGGAATCGCGGATCAATGGCTGGGCGGGGCGTTCGAGACGATCACCGGCTATACGCCTCAGGAGTATTTCGAGCGCGGAGGCTGGAGGTCAATCCTCCACCCGGACGACCTGGAGCAGGATGACCGCGACATGGGACAATTGCGGGCAAATCAGCAGGTGGTTACCGAAATACGCATCATCCGCAAGGATGGGAACGTCCGCTGGGTGCGCACATACGGGCATCCGTTGTGGGACGAGGAGCATCAACGGCTGGCTGGTATCTATGGCGCGGTTCAGGATATTACCTCCCGCAAGCAGGCGGAGACGGACCTTCATCGCCGCGCCGAGGAAATGGCGCTGTTGTATCAGGTCAGCCTGGCGCTCACCAGCGGACAGAACATCTATCGCGCCCTGCGCGCTTTTGTGCGCGAACTGAAACGCGTGATGATCGTGGATGCCTTTCACATTGGTTTATACGATCCGAGAACGGCTCTCCTCACCTACTCCCTGTTCCTGAACCTGGATGAGGACCTGCAACTGCCGCCGCGTGATCTGCGCAAAGAGCCGGGCTTGACGTGGGAGGTCATTTCGAGCAGGCGAACGTTGTATCTGCCGGACATTTCGGACCCCGAAACGCGACAACTGCACGAGATCGTGGTTGTGCGCGAGGCGGGCGTCCGCTCGTATATTGGCATTCCGCTGATCTTGCAGGAGCGCGTGATCGGCGTGATGTCGGTGCAGTCCCGTTTGCCGCATTCCTATACCCCGCATCAAATCCGTTTACTGGAGACTCTCGCGGCGCAGGTCGCCGCCACCCTCGAAAGAGCGCGCCTGTTCGATCAACTCCAGCAGGAGCTCGCCGAGCGCAAAAAAACGGAGGAGGACCTGCAACAGAGCGAAGCCATCCTTGAAGTCATTGCGGATGCCGCCAATATTTTTCTCAAAATGTCAGATTGGCGCGCCGAGAGGTGGCATAGGGAGGTCAATGGACTGCTCGAGCGGCTGGGAAGAACCATACGCGCCAGCCACGCCTATGTCTTCGAGAATCACCTCGCCGAGGATGGCACTGTGCGTATGACCATGCGTTACGAATGGACAGCGCCCGGCTTTACGAACGATCTGGATGACCCGCAATATATCAACAAGTCGTTGAATGAAAATTACATGGAGAGCTGGAACGACAGCATCACCCGCGGGCTGCCCTTCATCGGCGATGCGCGCCACATCAGTCTGGCGGAAATGCAGGACATCAACGATCGCGGCATCCACGCCATTCTCGATGTGCCGATCTTCATTGACGGCTACTGGTGGGGCACGATCGGGTTCGATGAGATGGCGCGTCCGCGCGAATGGTCGAACGCCGAAGTGGGCGCGCTCGGTCTTGCCGCCAATCTGCTGAGCTCCGCCGTCAAACGCCAGCAGATGGATTCCACGCTCCAGAACGAATTGCAACAGAGAAAAAGTCTGATTGACGAACTGGAATCCAAGCACGCGGAACTCGAACGCTTCACGTACACCGTTTCTCACGACCTGCGCTCGCCGCTGGTCACGATCAGGGGCTTTCTGGGATACATGGACAAGGAGGCAATGGAGGGAAATATGGACGCCTTTCAAAGGGATATGCAGCGCGTCATCTCAGCCACCGACCGGATGGATAACCTGTTGAAAGACCTGCTCGAACTTTCGCGCATCGGACGCCTCGTCAACAAACCCAGGAATGTCCCCTTTGAGGAACTCGTGCGCGAAGCGGTGGAGATCGTTCACGGGCAGATCGAACAGGGCGGGATCACGCTTCAGATCCACCCGAACCTGCCCGCCGTTTACGGAGACAAATCGCGTCTGACGGAGGTTCTGCAAAACCTGCTCGACAACGCCGCCAAATACATGGGCGATCAAAAGGAACCGCTGATCGAGATCGGCACGGACGGGCGCGACGACTCGGGCTTTCCCATCTTCTTCGTGCGCGACAACGGGATTGGCATTGACCCGCAATATCACGAGCGCATCTTCGGACTCTTCGACAAACTCGATCCGGCCAGCATTGGCACGGGCATTGGGCTGGCTCTCGTGAAGCGCATCGTCGAATTACACGGAGGCAGGATCTGGGTCCAGAGCGAAGCGGGAAAAGGCTCCACATTTTTGTTCACGCTGCCCCCGTCCACAGGCGAATCCCGCCATACCCGGCCCCTTCGGTCAATGGCTCAGTGAACCCAGCGCATCGACCGGGACAGGTCTGATTCGGTACTATAATCAGCCATATCATTTGGGTGCATTTCATTTCGGTTGAAACCGTCCCGAAGGCTGCTGTAAA
>CAYQOF010000180.1:0-2521 GCA_964419035.1 uncultured Anaerolinea sp.
CCGCTCGTGATCGTGCTGGAGGACCTGCATTGGTTCGATTCCTCCTCCTGGGCGCTGCTGGTGGATGTCCAGCAAAAGGTGCGTCCGCTTCTGCTTGCCGTGAACACACGCCCATTGCCAGATTCCGCGCCGGTCCATTTCAGGCAGATCACAGAAACGCCCGGCACAAACCTGGTCAGGCTGGAGGCGATGATGCTCGACGACGTCGAGGCGCTGGTCTGTCAGCGACTGGGCGTCAAATCCATCCCGCCGATGATCGGCAGGCTGATCCGCGAGAAATCCGAGGGGAATCCCTTCTTTGCGGAGGAACTGGCGTATGCCCTGCGCGAGTCCGGCATTCTGATCATCGAAAACGAGGAATGCCGCGTCCATTCGCGGCTGGTGAGTTTGGAGGATCTTGCCCTCCCGGATACGCTTCAAGCCGCCATCACGAACCGCATTGACAGCCTCAACCCCTCCCAGCAGCTGACGCTTAAAGTCGCCAGCGTGATCGGGCGCATCTTTGCCTTCCGCGTGCTGGAGGCGATCCACCCCATCGAGGAGGATAAACCCGCGCTCCACGATTACATGGATACGTTGACCCGCCTGAGTTTGACGCTGGTCGAATCGGAGGTACCCGATCTGTCCTACATCTTCAAACATGCCGTCACACAGGAGGTGGCGTACAACCTGATGCTGTATTCCCAGCGCAGGCAGTTGCATCAGGCTGTGGCGGAATGGATCGAGAAGAACCACCCGGAGAATCTAGAATCCTATTACACGTTGCTCGCCCATCACTGGTCGCAGGCTGCGGAAGTAACGGAAGCCAGTCGAAACGAAAATGCGATGCGAAAGGCGCTGGAATATCTCGATAAGGCGGGCGAACAGGCGATGCAGAACCACGCCAACCGGGAGGCGGTCCACTTCTTCTCGCAGGCTCTCGAATGGGAGGCGAGACTTCCGAAGGCGGCGGACAGGCAGACCGCGCGCGAACGGCAGATCCGAAAAGCGCGCTGGCACAGCCGAATCGGTCTGGCGCACTATGGATTGGGTTCCCTGCAGGATTGCGAAAAACACGTCCGCGAGGCGTTGAAGTTGCTGGGATATCCCATACCCAGATCGCGCCTTCAGTTCGCGTTCGGCTTGTTTCCGCAGTTGACCCGCCAGGTGTTTCACCGCTTTTTCCCGTCGCGTTACATTGATTCGGTCCCGGATGAACGGAGACGGGATGTGGTGCTGGAGGTGGCGCGCCTGTACGAGTTGATGTCGCGCATTTATTTCTATTCCAACGAAACGCTTCCCATCATTTATACCGCCCTGCGTTTCCTCAATGAGGCGGAGAAGGCTGGCGTTTCGCCTGAACTGGCGAGCGCCTATTCCGGCATGGCTGTGCTGACCGGTTTCGCGCAATTGCACGATCTCGCCGAAACGTACGTACAGCGCGGCCTTGCCGTTGCAGAAAAAGTGAACCAGCCCTCCAATCGCATCACCGTGAATGTCGTTACGAGCGTCTACCACATTTCGGTCGGGAAGTGGGACGAGGTGCGCGCCAGGGCAGAGGAAGCCAGCGCGCTTTGTGAAGGGTTGGGCGATTACCGTCAATGGGGCGACAGCGTGGTCGTGGCGGCGGAGAGCGCGCTGATCTCGGGCGACGTCCAATATGCGTTGAAGGCGCAGAAGGTGCTGCTCGAGGACGCCCGCCGCAGACGCAATCCCCTGCAGCAGGGGTGGGGACTGTTCGGGGTCGCGGCGAACAACATCCGGCTTGGCAATGAAGCGCCGGCGATCCCCATGCTGGAGGAGGCGCTGCAGATCCTCGAGGAGATTCCCAACCTCCCCTCCTCGATCAACACGAACGCGCAGCTCGCCCTCGCGCATCTGCGTCTTGGGCAGGGGGAAAAGGCGCTCGCGTATGCGGGCAGGGTGCTGGAACTGGCGGCGGACTTGTCCCCGACCGTGTATTCGCTGGATATCGGATTCTCCGCGGTCGCCGAGGTGTATTTCGAGACGTGGGAACGGGCGCTTCAGAACCCAAGCCGACAATTGGATGCCGGCAAATACGCCGCCTCCGCCGAAAAAGCGATCCGCCTCCTGCACGCCTTCAAAAATGTGTTCCCGATCGGACAGCCCTATTTTTATTATTATCAGGGACGGTACGAATGGCTGAAGGGCAGGCGTCAAAACGCCATCAAGTCCTGGCACAAGGGACTGGAAGCCGCGCGCAAATTCAACCTGCCCTACGAGGAGGGATTGATCCGCATAAGACTGGGGTCGTACTCGCACGAGGAGCGGAGTACGCGCAGGGATCATTTCGAGCGCGCCATCCAGATCTTCGAGAAGATGGGCGCGGCGCACGAATTGCGTTTTGCAAGAGGACAGAGACAAAGGTTCCAAGCCAATATTTAACGATAATATGGACAGGAGATTGTTCTGTTGTAAAGATGAGTACGCATTACGCCAACCTGACGATTCCTCCCTCACTTGCTTCGACACCCTCAGCACGGCGCCTTGCCCCTCTTCCACTGGGAGAGGGGATGGGGTG
>CAYQOF010000180.1:2621-4676 GCA_964419035.1 uncultured Anaerolinea sp.
CTTGCCCCTCTTCCACTGGGAGAGGGGATGGGGTGAGGGGAAATTAGGGCAAACCGATGTTTGCAACAAAGCAATAGGAGATAATATTCCAAGATGCGCATCCTCAACCCAGATGGTCACTACCGGAAGCACGTGCTCCATTATTACAACCGTTTTGCGCGCCTGTATGACCTGGGGGAGTTCATCCGCCGCGGGACGCGCCGCAAAGCCATATCCCTGAGCGGCTGGCGGACGGGGGACCGGGTTTTGGACCTTTGCACCGGGACCGGTGAAGTTGCGCTGACCTTCGCCTCGCAGGGCGCAAACGTGATCGGCTGTGACCTTGCCTGGAGCATGTTGAAGCGCGCCTCGGAGAAGGGGAGAGGCACAGGCGCAAAATGGCTGGAGATGGACGCCACGCGCCTGGCGTTCGCA
Source organism: uncultured Anaerolinea sp. (assembly GCA_964419035.1). Taxonomy (GTDB): domain Bacteria; phylum Chloroflexota; class Anaerolineae; order Anaerolineales; family Villigracilaceae; genus Defluviilinea. The sequence goes on from CAYQOF010000180.1 coordinate 3,036, forward strand.
GAAAATTCCTTTGAGATTTCCGTTCTCTCGCTTGCCCTGCATCACATGCCAGTGCCGGTTCAGATAAGGGTTCTGGGTGAATTGCGCCGCGTGACCAGCCGACGGGTTGTCATCATCGAGCCGGATGTGCCGGTCAAGCCGAACTGGATGCCAGCCTGGGCATTTGTGGCTTCGATCATTGACGAATCCGAGTACATGCACGAGTGGGTGAAGCAGGATTTTTTAGGCACGTGTGAGTCCGCCGGTCTGCGCGTGGAGGAAGTGCATGGCTCGACTTTTGGCTTGCATCGGATTGTGCTTTGTAATCCCGAATGGATATGAAATGTGAAGCCGCGCGAAGATGATTCGCGGCGTTAATCGAAAATTCCCAACCACAACTGGTACATCCCAAAACAAAACAATGCAATCCCTGAAACGCCAAGCAGCGCGCGATTGACTTTGGGTCCGATGTGCCGCGCCAGACCGAAGACGAGGATGATGACGCATAAACTCAGGACGATGGCGACGTAGAATCCCGCCATGAACCCGATGCCGTGAATGGGCGTTTCGCGCCAGCCGCGTAGAAGGATCGGGCCGGTGACCACGGTCCAATAGATGTACGGACCCGGGCTCAACGTGTTCATCAACGCGGCTTTGAACACGCTTCCCTGCACCCCGGAGCCTGCGGAGGGGAGGCTCGGATCGAAATTTTTCCACGCCTTGTACACGCCGTGCGCGAGATACAGGATGAACGATCCGCCCGCGAAGTGGAGGGCGCGTTCGAACCAACCCGGCACCTGACTCAATACCAGCAGGCAGACTGTGATGATGGGACCGTCGCTGATCAACGGCGCGAGCGCGGCGGGCAGAGTACGCTTCCAGCCGCGCGCCACTGTTTGGGAGATGAGGTAGGCGAGGAACGGTCCCGGCAGGACTGCCGCGGAGAATCCCAGCCCGATGCCTTGAAGGACGTACGTCCACATCTACGATTGACCAACGACCTCATAATGGACAACATTCGGCTCGAACTCGAGCAGGAAGCCCTTGTCTTCGGGATAATACTTTGCGACATCCACCTCCTCGCCTGCAAAACCCTTGATGGACTCCAAATCCTTCCAAAATGTGAGCGTGATGAAGTGCGTGACCTCGCCCTCCGTCCGTTCGAGAATGTGAACGCTGAGGTTGCCCTCCACGGATCGATAATCGGGAATGGCGCGCGCAATGGTGAACTCCCGGTATGCCTTCGCCTTTGAGGTTGGGACGCGCCCGTGCCACATGCGTACGATCATTTTGGTTCCTCCGCTTCGAAGATGAACTTGGTTGGGTTTTCGTAGAAGACGCTCCACACGATGCACTGTTTCGGCGTGAAGATGAACAGCCCGCCCTCGTCCCATTGATTCGGGTCGGGGGAATAGCCTTTCTCCGCGTACTTTTCGCTGATGGCTTTTGCCAGTCTTTGCGCGAATTCGGGCGTCGGTTTGCCCGCGTCCGCAGACGTGCCTTCGAGAATGATGGCTTGCTCTCCGCTTTCGAGATTCAATGTGACGTGCGGTCGTCCGCCCTGAGCGCCAGACGAAGGGGGGCGGACGGAACACAGCCAATAGTGTTTGGATTCGGCTAATTGCGCGGCGACCCAGTCCCACGTCAGGTAGGAGGCGGGTT
>CAYQOF010000180.1:4776-6590 GCA_964419035.1 uncultured Anaerolinea sp.
TTCCCGTCCCAATCGTTTTTCGTCGCGTCGTAGGTCTCGCCGGAGTTGGGATAGGCGAGCAAAGGCTTGTCTGTGACCTGTTTCGCGGTACGGATCAGCGCGGGGACGTACCTCGGCGAGGTGCAGTTGATTCCGATTGCGGCGATCTGTGGGTGACCTTCGAGCAGTTTCACGCAGTCTGCGAAGACCTGTCCCTCGGAGATGTGTGTTTCGTCGCGCGCGGAAAAACTGAACCAGGCGGTGACATTTGGAAATTCCCTGAGCAGTTTTGCCAGCGCCTGCGCTTCGATCAAAGAAGGGATCGTTTCACACGCCAAAATATCTGCGCCCGCTTCGATCAAGGCTTTCAGGCGCGGGCGGTGAAAATCCATGAGTTCTTTTTCGGTCAAGCCATAATTCCCGCGATATTCGGAGCCATCTGCGAGGAACGCACCGTATGGTCCGATGGAGGCGGCGATGAATGGTTTGATTCTCCCGATGCGGTTCGCTTCGTCCGCCCAGAATTCGTCACGCGCGGCGATGGCAAGGTGGACGGATTTTTGGAGCAGGGCATACGCCTCGCGTTCGTTCAGTCCGCGTTTCATGAAGCCTTCGAGCGTGGCTTGATAACTGGCGGTGATGGCGCAGTCCGCGCCGGCTTTGAAGTAGTCGTAGTGGAGTTGCTTGATGGCTTCGGGTTTTTCAAGCAAGATCTTTGCCGACCACAGGTCATCGTTGAGGTCGAAGCCGCGGCGTTCGAGTTCGGTGGCGAGCGCGCCGTCCATAACGAGGGCAGGCTGATGGCGCCGCCCTGAGCGTGTCGAAGGGGCGAGGATCGAGGCGATGAGGTTCATGATGCGGAGGATACCATTAATCCATCCATTGACAATTGATGAGCGGGATGGTATTATATATCAAATCACGATATATCAATAAACGATAATTAGGATGAACCATGTCCACCGATCATTTATTTTATCTGCCTCTCACCGAACCGACGTTTTATATTTTGCTCAGCCTTGCGCCCGGCAAAAAGCACGGTTATGCCATCATGAAGGATGTGCGGGAGTTGAGCAAGGCGCGCGTCAATTTGAGCACGAGCACGTTGTACACGGCGATCGGCCGCCTGCTGGATCAGGAGTTGATCGAACGCCTATCGGACGACGGGGAGGATGTATCGCCGGGTCTGCCGCGCAAATCCTACGCGCTGACCGACCTGGGCAGGCGCGTGCTCGAAGCGGAGCATGTCCGTTTGCAGGGAATGGTCAGGGAGGCGCGCCTGCGGTTGCGGGAGGATGGCGTGTGAAAAAACTGTTTGCCGCACTGTTGGGCTTTTTCCCGCGCGCCTACCGAGCGGATTACGGCGACGAATTGCAGGCGGTCTTCGACCTGTCATTCGACGATGCCTCGAGATCGGGCAGGCTCTCTGCTGTGCGCCTGACTTTGCGTGAACTGGTCAGTTTGCCGCAGGCGATCATCCACGAGCACCTGCGGGAGAGAAGAAAGGCAAAGATGACCGGAAAACTCGCCTCACGCTTTGACATTGAGCCTGGTTCAACAACTGAAGCCTTTGCTGCGCTCGCACCATTCCTGTTTGGGATAGTGATGGTCTTTATCGGCTACCTCGGCAGATATTTAACCGTCCCTTTGTGGATGCAGATCGCCTTTGTCATTCTGTTTTGGGCATCGATCCTCGGCTTGTACCTGCTCGGGTCTGCCAAAGGACTGCCGCGCTGGGTCCTGCCTTATTTAGGGCTGCCGTTACCAATCGTCTCCCTCTCGCTCTTCAACATCCTTGTCGAACAGTGGGGCGCCTGGTGGAACAGGCTGCCGGG
>CAYQOF010000181.1:0-6571 GCA_964419035.1 uncultured Anaerolinea sp.
GTATCACAGACGAATTATGCACCAATTGCCATCGCGTCGAACGTGACAGTCACCTCGCTGCTGGAATGAAAGTAATGTCACTCGAGCGGTCCCGTGTATTCGCCGAGGATCGCGATCAAGGTCTGCGCCAGTTTGGCGGAATCGTGCCGCCAGGGATGCTGTTCATCCGTCAGATCGGCGACGTGGACGCGTGAGTCGGACAGCGTCTTTTCCTCGGCGCGCACCCACTGTGAATCGCCAGCCAGTTCGCCCTCGTAATTATCGTTGCACAACACGACATCGAAGACCCGGTCGCCAATGTGTTCCTCCAGCGCGCGCACATGGTCGAAGCCGGAATACATATCCGTTTCGCCGGCCTGCGTGGCGATGTTGCACACATACATCTTCAAGGCGCGGCTGGCTTGCATCGCGCCGAGCAGGTCATGCACGAGCAGGTTCGGCAGGAGACTCGTGTACAAACTTCCGGGACCGACGACGATCATGTCCGCGTTCAAAAGCGCCTTGATGACCGGCGGGAAGGCGGGCGCGTCGTTCGGTTCCAGCCAGACGCGGCGGACCTGTCCCGCCATTTGAGGGATACGGCTCTCTCCCGCCACCCGGACCTGATTCAGGACATTGGGCAGTTGCATGTCTGCGACCAGCCTCACGTCGTGCAGCGTGGACGGGAGCACGCGTCCACTGACGGACAAGACCTTGCCCGATTCCGCGATCGCGCCCTCGAAGCTCCCGGTGATCTCAGCCAGCGCGGTGATGAACAGGTTGCCGAACGAATGCCCGTCCAGATTCCCCGCGCCGCTGAAACGATACTGGAACAATTGCGTGAGCATTTCCTCGTCGTTCGACAACGCGGCAAGACAATTGCGAATATCACCGGGCGGCAAAATACCGAAACTCTCGCGCAATCGCCCTGATGAGCCGCCATCGTCCGCCACTGTGACGACAGCGGTGAGATTGCGCGTATATTGTTTCAAGCCGCGCAGAAGATTGGCAAGTCCGTGCCCGCCGCCAATGGCGACGATGCGCGGTCCGCGTTCGCGGCGGCGGTAATTGGCGAGTTCATCCACCAACGGGCGGTTCGGTTTGACGAATGGCTTGAGCATGGCGCGGTTGAGCTGCCAGATGCCATACCAGACCAGCCCAATGCCAAGCCCGCCAAAGATCAAGACACGCGCAACCCGCGGCAGGAACCGAAGAGACGCATAGGAAAGGATCGTGAGCAACGTCTCGTTGGTCGAGTCGGTGCGATATAGATCCAGCAACAGGATCGCCAACCCCACACCCAATAGCGTGATCCCAGCCAGCACCACGATCAGCCAGCGCTTGACCCCCAGTCCCGGCACGAACCAACGCCCCAGTTCCCTGACGCGCCCATATTTTTTATTTTGACTCATGTTCATGAAAACACTGTGGAGGGGTTATTTGTCTTCCTCGAACAAATATCCCGTGCCGCGCACGCTGACGATGCTCTCTGCCAGCGCCGGGAATACATCCAGTTTGTGGCGCAGACGGCTCACGAGCGGGCGAAGGATTTCCGGGGCTTCACGCTGGGAGGTATCGTAACCCTGCACGAGCAGGACCAGTTCGCGGTGCGAATAGACGCGTCCCGGGTTTTCGACCAGCACGCGCAACAATCGTCCCTCCGCAGGCGTCAAATGGACCAATTGATCCTTCTTCCGCACCAATCTGCGTGAAAGGTCAATGTGCGTACCATCCCGCAGGGAAAATTCCACCTGCCCATCGTCCGCATCCGTGGAGGGACCGCCGCGCGCTTTCATGCGCGCCTCCTTGCGGGCAAGTCCCTTCTTCACACTGTTGACCACCTGTGAGGGCGCGGCAGGCTTGAGCAGGTAATCATGCACGCGCAAACGCAGCGCATGAATGGCGGATTCGGTCGTGCCAAAGGCTGTGAGCAGGATCACCTCCGTCTCGGGGGAGACCTGGTTGACGACCTGGATCACTTCCAAGCCATCCATGCCGGGCATGCGCAGGTCCACAACCATCAGGTCAACGGGATGCGTGCGCACATATTCCACGGCGGCTTGTCCATTCGGCACAGAGTTCACGACATAACCCTCCAGCCGCAAAATCTCCGTCAGCGACTGACGGGCGACAGGTTCATCGTCCACGACAAGGATGTTCGATTTCATGGTTTATCTCCCGTTGGCAGAACTAATCGAAAACAGGCGCCGGAGCCGCGTCCATCAACAAGATCGAGCGTGCCGCCATGCGCGGTGACAATATTGTAACTCACTGTCAGTCCCAAACCGGTGCCCCCCTCCTTTGTGCTGTAGAAAGGCTCGAAGATATTGTTGCGCTGTTCCCGCGGAATGCCGGGACCCGTATCCTCGAAAAGCGTCTCAACGCCATGGTCGAGCGCCCGCGCGCGGATGGTCAACGTGCCGCCCGCGGGCATGGCGTCGAACGAATTCAAAATGAGGTTGAAAAAGATCTGCTGGATCTGACTGTTGACCGCATGGATGCGCGGGAGCGATTCAGGCAGATCCGTCCGTACATTGATCTGCCTCTGTCCCAACTGCTGGGACGTCAAACTCAGCACGTGCTTCAGCAACTCCAGCACGTCCACATCCATCATCTTCACCGCGCCGGGACGATAAAAGTCCAACATGCGGTGCATGGTCTTCATCAGGCGCCCGAGTTCCTCACGCGCAAGGTCGAAATATTCCTTTCGTTTTTCGGGTGAAATGTCCCCGCGTCCCGCAAGATGCAAACAGTTCTGAATTGACTGCAGCGGGTTATTCACCTCATGGGCGATGGAGGCGGTCAGCCTGCCAGCCGCCGCCATCTTCTCCGCGCGCAGCAACGCCTGTTGCGATTCCTCCACGCGGCGCACGTAATCGCGCAGGTCGGCATACAGGCGCGCGTTCTCCAACGCAGCCAGCGCCTGACGCGCGAGGATCAGGAACATCTCCAGGTCCACGCCGCGAAAGGGGGAGGCAGCGGCATCGCGCGCCGCGAACAGGACGCCGCGCACTGCGGAAGACGCGGGACGCGCGATCGGGATCAGGATCGCCGCGCCAAGTTCGAGCGTGGAAAGAAGCGCCTGCGCGTCCTCCTCCCCCGGTCCTGTCGCGTTGATTATGATCGGATTCCCATCTGAATCCACGCGGCTCAAGAGATGGATCGCAAAGTTCGGATGATCCACCGGCAGGATGTTTCCGCGCTGCGCAAGGGCGGCGACATTTCCGTTTTCGATCTGATAATATGCGGCGTTCGTGCAACTGAGATGTGTGCAGATCGCCCACACGATCAGTTCGACCAGTTTATTCGGATCCGTTTCAGAAAAGAGCGACTCGGTCACGTCGAAGAGGGGACGCAATGCCTGGGCGCGCGCCGTATCGCGCTTGCGGCGGTTGTCAGCCAGCGCCTGCCGCACCGCATCGAGCAACTCCGAACCTTCTTCAAAGGGTTTGAGGATCAGACCGTCCACACCCTGACGCAACGCGCGGATGGCGGTCTCGACCGTGCCAAAACCGGTCATCACCAGCACTGCACTGTCCGGCTGGGCGCGCTGAGCGCGCGTGATCACGTCGAAGCCGTCCACCTCGGGCATGCGGATGTCAACCAGCAGGAGGTCAACGCGGTTGTGCTGCAGGTGCTGGATCGCAACGCGCGGATCGGTAAGCGCTTCGACCCGATAGCCTGCGCGGCTCAAAATGCGTTTGCACAGGAGCGCAATGCCGGGTTCATCGTCAACTACGAGGACGGATGCAGATTCCATAATTCATTCCATATACATTCCATGTGTCATTGCGAGCGTTCTATGCGAAGCAATCTTTTCTTCGTCAGCAATTCAATGAGGGGAAAAGAAAAATTCGCGTGAATTCGTGAAATTCGCGGCTGGTTTTCGCAACCGCTCTCAGTGGGGAGACCACCGAATTCCATGTCATGATTTTAGTTGTCCATTCCCACCGGCAGCCACACGGTGAAGATCGAGCCGATCCCCATCTGGCTGGCGACCTCGATCTGCCCGCCGTGATCGGTCACGATCCCATACGTCACGGAAAGCCCCAGCCCCGTGCCTCCCTGATCTCCCTTCGTCGTGTAAAACGGCTCGAAAATGCGAGCCTGGTCCTGTAGAGGGATTCCCACACCCGAATCCTGCACAGAGACGATCACACCCTCACGACCAAGGCGGGACGCGCCCAGGGTTGTGATATCCATCACCCCTCCGCCGGGCATGGCTTGCAGGGCATTGTGGACGAGATTGAGCAGAACCTGTTTTATCTGGTTTTCATCCATCAGGACCCAGGGAAGATCATCTTGAATGTTCAATTTCAATTGTACGCCATTCGTGTGGATCAAATGGCGGCTCAACGCAACAACATCGCGGACGACATCATTGAGGGAGGCGCGTGCGCGCGTGCTCTCGCTCTGCCGCGCAAAATCGAGCAGCCTGCGGACGACATCGCGCGCCCGCCGAGCCTCGCGCAGGACCAGTTCGAGATCGGCGCGCGATTCGGTCTCCCTGGGCATTTCATCCAGGACGAGTTCCGCGAATCCCGTGACCGAAGTCAACGGGTTGTTCAATTCGTGAGCGATGCCCGCCGCCATCTCACCGACGGCGGCAAGTTTCGCCGCCTGGACGAGGCGGTTCTCCGCCAGACGCTGAGCCTGCATACGGGCATTCAACTCCATCTCGGTCTCGCGCAGCTGGTTGATCGTGGCTTCGAGGCGCTGGTATTGATCGGCGCTGGTGATCACGGTGGCAAGGATGCCCGCCAGCGACTCGAGGGCAATAAAATCGTTGTGTGTGAACGCATTGCGTGAACTGCTCTCCACGTCAATGATGCCCAGGATCTTCACGCCTTCACGGATGGCGACACACATTTCCGAACCCGCCTGCCAGCCCCTGATCGGGTTGTATCGTTCGTCCTCCAATACGTCGTTGACCAGAACGCCGCTGCCGGTCTCGAATACGTGACCGGTGATTCCGCCGCTAACAGGATATTCCACCGATTTCATGGCGCGCCTGACAACGTTCTGGCTGGCGCCGCCGAAGCCGCCGATCGTGAGTTTGCCGTTCTCGTCCGCGATGAAGACCGTGGCAAGTTCATAGGCGAAATAACGCGCCAGCAGGTCGGCGGTGATCTCCGCCACCTCGCGCGGGTCGGTGAGACCGATGACCTGCTGCACCACCTCGTGGATCAAACCGAGATTGCGGGCGCGTCCCTCCGCTTCTTCACGCAGGCGCGTGTAATCGGCGAGGCTTGCCAGGTGGCTGGCGATCACGACCATCAGGCTTTCGTCGTACAGATTGAAGGCGTTGGCGCGCGCGCTTTCCACGCTCAACAAACCGATGGTCTGCCCGCGAAAACGGAGCGGCACATACACTCCCGACAACACCCCATCATACAATGGCAATGAGATGTCCGCCTGTTGTTCGCCAAGCCGCACTTTCTTTCCACCCGCCAGCAGCGGAGCGACCACATGCTCCTCGACGCTTTGCAAAGCGGAACTCATGTTCCCGTCCTTCACGCGGTATTCGCTCAGGATGCGGTTGTCGGAGGAGAGCAGATAAAGAACGATCAATTCCGTGCCAAGGGCGCGCGAAAGCAGGGCGAACATGCGATGCGCGATCTGGTCGAGATTCCGCCCCGAAGAGACCGTGATGGCGAAATCGTTCAACAGCCCGAGACGGCGCAGATGTCCCGCCATTTCGGCAAAGGTGATGATTGTTTCGACGGCTGGCGCGATCTGCGTGGCAAGGTCAATGAGGCGGTTCCATTCGTCGCCCTTGAACTCCGTCGTCCGCCACAACGCCAGCACGCCGATCAGGCGCTGACCGATGACCAGCGGCACGCAGACCCATAATTTCGTGTTCGATTTCATCCCCTTGTGCGGAATTTCAGACCAGGACGGATCGCCGCGCTGGACAACGATGGGCGTGAGGTTGAGGTTTACGCGGCGGAGCAGGGCATGAGACTCTATCGAAAGGACGAGAGCCGCGCAGGATGCCGCGTTCCATTGCGCGCGCACTTCGAGCGAGTCGCCGCGTCGGATCGCGAGCCAGCCTCCCTGTACAGAAACGAGGCGGATGAAGGATGCAAGGGCGCGGTCCAGGGCGCGCGGCAGGTCGTAGGGATTTTCCGAATCCAGATCAGGGACCAGCAGCGAAGCCGCGACGGAAGATGAGGGTGAGGCGTCATCCGCCTCGCCTTCGCCTCTCATCCCCGAAACCACAAGCCGCCAGAGGCGCTGCGACTCGTTGCCCAACCCTCCTGCGCCCACCAGCGCCACGCGCGACACGCCGCGTAACGGGAAGGCGAATAACCGATCCGCCTCCAGGCTGCTGGCTTTCTGAATTGAAACAGAACGGCTCTGCCCGCCGCTCAACGCGCCGCACAGCCACGAATCCACCTCGGCTTTGCCCAAAAACTTCACCAGCGCGGGCTGCGTTTTTTTCCCCATGCGATAATGAGCAACCACGCGCCATTTGCCAGCCTCACGCTCCACCAACGCAGACCAGGCCGCATCCGTCAACTGGCTGGCTTCCTTTAGTTGAACCTCGATTGTGGTGTGAGTTGACATCCTGTGATAATTATACAGCAGA
>CAYQOF010000182.1:0-6518 GCA_964419035.1 uncultured Anaerolinea sp.
GCCGGGTTCCCAACTGGCAGAAAATGGGAAATTGCCGCCACGAACATTCGCACCATTCTTGAAAAAAGCAATGGCAATCATACAGGCAGCCCAGGTTATATCATCTGCAATGGTGACGAAGGAGACCCCGGCGCCTTCATGGATCGAAGCATCCTGGAAGGAAACCCACATGGTGTACTCGAGGGTCTCATTATTGGAGCTTATGCCATTGGCGTGAACGAAGGTTTTTTCTACATTCGTGATGAATACCCACTGGCTATTGAAAATGTCAAGTTAGCCATTGAACAAGCCCACGAGTATGGCCTGTTGGGAGAAAATATTCTGGGTTCAAATTTCGACTTCAAAATCTCCATTCAGCGAGGAAGCGGCGCATTTGTATGCGGCGAAGAAACAGCGCTCATCGCTTCAATAGAAGGCAAACGCGGTATGCCGCGGCCTCGTCCACCTTACCCTGCACAATCAGGTATGTGGGGGAAACCCACAATTATTAATAATGTAAAAACATGGACTTACGTTCCCCTGATCCTCAACAAAGGCGTTGATTGGTTCCGTAGCTTCGGTACAGAAACTAACCCCGGAACAGCGATCTTTTCCCTGGTTGGCAAGGTCAATAATACCGGTCTGGTAGAGGTTCCGATGGGCATATCTCTGCGCCGTCTAGTTGACGACATTGGTGGTGGTGTCCTCGGCAACAAAAAACTGAAAGCTGTGCAATCAGGCGGCCCGTCTGGAGGATGTATCCCGGAGAATTTACTTGACACCCCGGTTGAATACGAAGCCATGTCAGCTGTTGGTTCTATGATGGGATCGGGCGGTTTGGTCGTGATGGACGAATCGACCTGCATGGTGGACGTGGCCCGTTACTTCCTGACATTTACCCAGACAGAATCATGCGGCAAATGTGTTCCCTGCCGTCTTGGGACGAAGCGCATGCTTGAGATCCTGACGCGCATCGCCGCCGGGCATGGCAGGATCGAAGACATCGCCCTTCTCGAAGAACTGGCAAAATCCGTCCAGGCATCGTCCCTGTGCGGGCTGGGACAGTCCGCCCCGAATCCGGTTCTGACCACGCTGAAATACTTCCGCGAGGAGTACGAGGCCCACATCCTGGAAAAACGCTGTCCAGCCGCTCAGTGCAGGGCGCTCATCACTTACGAAATTGATCCGGAAACTTGCGAAGGGTGCATGGTCTGTCTGCGCGCATGCCCGACGGAAGCCATCACCGGAGCGAGGCGCGAACTGCACGTCATTGATCCCAACCTTTGCACGCGCTGCGACACCTGCCGCCAGGTCTGCAAGTTCGACGCCGTTCTGGTTTCATAGGCACAGAGGAGAAGCATGACAACAGTAACGATCACGCTCGACCATAAAAAAATCGAGGTTCCCGCGGGCAGCACCATTTTGGATGCTGCCCGGAAAGCGGGAGTGTACATCCCCACGTTATGCGACGACCCATTGCTGGAACCGTTTGGCGCCTGCCGCCTGTGCATCGTCGAAGTGGAGGGATATCGCGGACTGCCAACAGCCTGTTCGACCCCCGTCGCCGACGGCATGGTAGTGCGGACATCCAGCCCGCTGATCGAATCCAATCGCCGGTCCACCATGAACCTCCTGCTGTCGGACCATCCGTTGGAATGCCTGCACTGCGTAAAGAACATGCGCTGCGACCTGCAAAGCGTGGCTGCCTTCGTCGGTGTTCAGGAACAACCCTATAAGGGTGAGCGGCGCGCCTACGACATCGACGAAAGCAACCCATTCTACGGACGGGACCTTGAAAAATGCATCCTGTGCGGAAAATGCGTGCGCGCCTGCGACGAATTGCAGGGACGCCAGGCGATCCACTTTGGCTATCGCGGCTTTGCGACCAAGATCACAACTTCCCATGACATGCCGATGTGGGACTCGACCTGCGAATCCTGCGGGCGCTGTGTGGACATGTGTCCGACTGCAGCCCTGTACGATAAGACTGCAAAGGAACACGGATTACCCACCGGCGAAACAAAAACCATATGTCCGTATTGTGGCGTGGGCTGCAGCCTGATCCTCGAAACACGTCACGGCAGGATCATCGGAGCGAAGGGCAGTCGGGAGAACTCAGTCAATGCAGGGCACACATGCGTCAAGGGACGATACGGCTGGGAATATGTCCAGCACCCCGATCGCCTGACGAAGCCGCTGGTGAGGAAATATCTCCTGGAAGGCAAAAAGAAACCAATCAAGAACAACACCCTGGCTGCAAACAGCGAACTATGGGATTGGGTCGAGACCGACTGGGAAACCGCTCTCGACATTACTTCGCAGAAAATCGCCGGCATAAAACATGAATTTGGCGCAGACAGCATCGGCGTCCTCGCCTCGGCCAAATGCCTGAACGAAGAAAACTATCTGATGAACAAACTGGCGCGACAGGTCATCGGCACGAACAATATTGACCATTGCGCCCGTCTCTGACACTCCAGCACGGTGGCCGGTCTGGCCGCCTCCTTCGGTTCGGGAGCCATGTCCAACTCAATGGACGACGTCTCCAAGCAGGCACAAGCTTTTTTCATCATCGGTTCGAACACGACCGAACAACATCCCGTCTTTGGGACAATGCTCCGACGCGCTGTGCAAAGGCGCGGCGCGAAATTGGTCGTAGCAGATCCGCGCAGGATCGACATCACCGAGATCGCCACCCTTCACCTGCGTCACCGCCTAGGCACAGATATCCCCCTCCTTAATGGGTTGATGTACATCATCCTTGAAAAAGGCTGGGAGGATAAAAACTTCATCGACGAGCGCACGGAAGGCTTTGAAGAATTCAGGAAAGCCGTGATGCAATACCCGCCCGACAAGGTGTCCGAGATCACAAATGTCCCTGTTGAAAAACTGTACGAAGCCGCGGAGATCATCGCCGCGAACAAACCGACCGCCGTGATGTGGGCGATGGGAATCACCCAGCACATCGTCGGCGTGCGCAACGTCATGGACCTGGCAAACCTGCAGATGCTGCTGGGCAACATGGGCAGACCCGGCGGAGGCGTCAACCCCCTACGCGGACAGAATAATGTTCAGGGTGCCTGCGATATGGGCGGGCTTCCGAATGTGTATCCGGCATATCAACCTGTCACCAGCGATGAAGTCCACGAGAAATTCGCCAATGCATGGGGCGCAACCAGCAACACCAGGGTTGGAGCAACCGTCACCGAGATGATCCCCGGCATTCTCGAAGGCAAAACCCATGCCCTGTATATTCTCGGCGAAGACCCGGTCATGTCCGACCCTGACACAAAACATATTCGTCACTGCCTCGAATCGATAGACTTCCTGCTCCTGCAGGAGATCTTCCCCTCGGAAACCTCCGCCTATGCGGATGTCCTGTTACCCGGCATTTCCTTCGCAGAAAAGTCAGGCACATTCACGAATACCGAACGACGCGTACAGATGGTACGCAAGGTGATCGAGCCGCTTGGGGACGCGAAGCCAGATTGGTGGATCACTGCCGAGGTGGCAAAACGCGTCCTTGCCGCGACCCCGGACCGGGTCCCGTCCGAAGCGCCATTTTCCGGCTGGGAGTATGCGAACACATCCGAGATCATGTCCGAGATCAATGCGCTTGCCCCGTCCTATGGCGGCATCACACACGCGAGGCTTGAAGCGGGCGAACGACTGCAATGGCCCTGCCCGACACCCGACCACCCCGGCACGCCGATTCTGCACGCCAAACAATTTACGCGCGGCAAGGGCAAGTTCATGCCCATCGACCATGTCCCGCCCGCCGAAACGCCTGACGATGATTACCCGATGATCATGAGCACCGGACGCGTACTCTATCACTGGCACGGCGGACAGATGACGCGCCGCGTGAAAGGATTGATGCAGGCTTATGGCGAGGCGTTGATCGAAGTCAGCCCGCAGGATGCGGAAAAATTGGGGCTTGCCGCCAAGCAATACGTGCGGGTCACATCAAGGCGCGGAGAAATCGAAGCGCAGGCATGGGTAACAGACCGGGTGCCGCCCGGCATGGTATATGCCAACTTCCATTTTCCGAACGCATCCGCCAACGAGTTGACCCATGCCGCCCTCGACCCCGTGTCAAAGATACCCGAATACAAGGTTACTGCAGTAAAGGTCGAATTGGCCTGACAGGCGGAACAAAATAGAAAAAGACAGGCCTGGTGGGAACTCCAGGCCTGTCTTTTTCCACAGGGTTAATCATGGATTCAATTGCGCCGTTGGCAAAAAGCGCGGCGTCCGGCGATATTGTGTCGCCTGCTCGAAGGCATACGCAAATTTGATCAACTGCGGTTCCTGCCAGGCTCGGGCAAAGAACGAGATGCCAACCGGCAAACCGAAGATATATCCCGCCGGCACCGTAATGTGCGGATATCCCGCCACAGCCGCCGGCGATGTACTTTCAATATCGCCGCTCTTTGGGTCGCCGTTTGCGAGATCAATCGTCCATGCGGGTCCGCCGGATGGGACGATGAGCGCGTCGAGTTTGTGCTTGTTCATCACCGCGTCGATCCCCTCCCGCCGCGAAAGTCGGTGATTCTTTGCCAGCGCGTCGCGGTACTTCTTTTCGCTCAACGGGCCCTTCTCCTGCGCGGCGAGCATGTGTTCCTGCCCAAAATAGGGCATTATCTGGTGTTCGTTCTCCTCGTTGAATTTGATCACATCCGCCATTGAATGGACGCGAAAATCACCGGGAAGCGGCTTGAGATATTTATTCAGATCGGCTTTGAACTCATGATACAGGACCTCCCTCCCGGTTTTGTCAAACTTGTCGAAGTTGGGCACATCCGCAGGGTCAATGATGACCGCGCCCAGTTGTTTCATCACTTCGATGCAATGCTCGAAGATTTTGAGGATGCGCGGATTTGTCCCTGCCATGTTCCGTGCGACGCCGATGCGCGCGTTCTTGAGTCCGTCGAGGTCGAGGAACTTTGTGTATTTGGAGACGCTCCGCTTCTTACTCAGCCGTGTGGCTGGATCCCGTTCATCGAACCCGGTCATCGCCCCCAACAGGATCGCGGCGTCTGCAACTGTCCGCGCCATCGGACCTGCTGTATCCTGGCTGTGCGAAATGGGGATGATCCCGCTGCGGCTCACCAGCCCGAGCGTGGGTTTGATTCCCACGATCCCGTTTGTCTGCGCGGGGCAAATGATCGAGCCATCGGTCTCCGTCCCGACCGCGGCAATGCACAGGTTCGCCGCCACCGCCGCGCCGGAACCGGATGAAGAGCCGCACGCGGAACGATCCAGTGCGTACGGGTTGCGCGTCAAGCCGCCGCGCGAAGACCATCCGCTAACCGAACGTTTGCCGCGGAAATTCGCCCATTCGCTCAGGTTGGTCTTCCCGAGGATCAACGCGCCCGCCCTGCGCAACTGCCTGACGAGGAACGCGTCCTGCGCGGCGAAATTCCCCTCGAGCGCCAGCGATCCGGAGGTGGTTTGCATCCGGTCGCGTGTGTCAATGTTGTCCTTGATGAGAATGGGGATTCCATGAAACACGCCGCGCGCCTTTCCCGCCTTCCGTTCCGCGTCCAGTTTATCCGCAATTTCGAGCGCGTCGGGGTTCAGTTCGATGACTGAGTTCAGGTACGGACCGCCCTTGTCCACCTCCTCGATCCGCTGCAAATACAACTCAGCAAGCCGACGCGCGGTCAACGCGCCGGACGCCATATCCTCCTGAAGTTCGGAGATCGTCCACTCCGGCAGGATCATACCGCCCGTCCATCTGAGGGAATTGATGGTTCGGACAAAGCCATCATCTGCCCCCGCCGGTGATGTAATGTTCCAGTTGCGAGATCATGAACTTTTGCTGGTCCACCATTTCGTTGAGCGCGTCGCGGGCGGAGATCAAGCCGATCAACTGGTCATTTTCGAACACGGGCAGGTGGCGGATGTTCTTGTCTATCATGATGGCAACACATTCCTCGAGGGACTGGCCCGCCTGGGCATAGAGGACTTTGGAGGTCATGATGTCCTCCACCTTCGTCTCACGCGCGTTCCTCCCGTGCAGGTCCAGCCTGCGGATGCAGTCACGCTCCGAAAGAATCCCCTCCACTTTTCCGCCGGTCATCACGAGCAAAGCCCCGGTGTTATGGTCTGCCATCATTTTGAGAGCCTCGAACACGGTTGCATCGGGTGAAACCGAATACACGTCTCCGCCCTTCTTGCGGATGATGTCACGGACAGTAGCCATAGCCAGCCTCCTCTCGACACGCGGGTTTGGGCGAAGTATAGACTCAAATTCCGTCCCTGACAAGCGGACGCGTCCGCCTCCATCCAAGCCGACGGCTGATCCTGTTTGCCAGCCTAATCTCCTCCTGACGATCACCCGGCAAAGTATCGCTCGAGGATCGCTTCAATCATCCCCTCCACAGGCATGGACACATTCAGGATAAGGGCATCGCCGGGCGGCTCCAGCGCCTCGAACTGGCTCCGAAGCATCTCCGGTTTCATGTAGTGTTCTTCCCGGGTAGACATGCGCGACCAGATCTGGTCATAGTCTCCCACGAGGTGGATGACTGCGA
>CAYQOF010000183.1:0-3905 GCA_964419035.1 uncultured Anaerolinea sp.
TATTTATTTTCTCCGCGTCTCCGTTTCTCGGTGGTTCAGGAGGGTGTTCAGGCATATAATCAAAATCATGAAAGCCGCCCTGCGCCTGAACGCGAAGATTTTTCCTCTCATCGCTCTGCTGGCGTTGATCATGCAGATCATGGACCCGTCGCGCGCCTGGGTCATCCTTTTGATCGGAGTCGGCGGGACGTGGCTCATCTGCTGGCGCTGGGCTAAGGGATTGGCGCGGTCCTTGCGGTTCGAGCGCGAGATGCGCTACGGCTGGGCGCAGGTGGGCGACCAACTCGAAGAACGTTTCACGCTGACCAATCCGTACTTCCTGCCTGCCACGTGGGTGGCGGTGAACGATCACTCTAATCTGCCAGACCACAATTCCTCGGTCGCGACAGGCGTGGATGGGAACAGTCAAACGCAGTGGCGGATACTGAGTCAATGCACGCGGCGCGGCGTGTACACGCTGGGAGGCACCACCCTCGAAACGGGCGACCCGTTCGGGATTTACACCGTCACCATCGAAGACCCGACCTCCTCCACATTGGCGGTCATGCCGCCCGTGCTGGCACTGCCGAGGTTCGACATTCTCTCGAGCGGATGGGCGGGCGAGGACAGGTCGCGCCGCCGAATGGTCGAGGAGACGGTCAATGCTTCGCACACGCGCGAGATGGTTCCGGCTGATCCGATGCGCCTGATCCACTGGAAGACGACCGCGCGGAAAAACAAATTCCACGTCCGTCAATCGGAGGGGACGCCCGCGGGCGATTGGTGGATATTGCTGGACTTACACAAGGAATCACAACTTGGCGCAGGCTGGAATTCGACCGAAGAGCACGGCGTCATCCTTGCCGCTTCGCTCGCCGCGCAGGGACTACGCGAGGGACATCCCGTCGGGCTGGCGGTCAATGGGAGTGAACCCGCCTGGCACGTGCCGCGGCGCAACGAATACCAACAGCGCGCCTTGCTGAAATCGCTGGCGACCGCCTCGCTTTCCGAAATGAAGTTGAAGGATTATTTGCAACGGGCGGGCAAATCGTTCGGCAGTCATTGCAGTCTGCTGATCGTGACTGCCTGCGCCGACCCCGAGTGGACAGAAGCCCTCGTGCCGCTGATATGGCGCGGTGTGATGCCGACGGTCTTCTTGTTCGACCCGATCACTTTCGGCGGGACGCGGAACAGCAAAGCCGTCTCGGAGGGATTGCAAATGCTGGGCGCGCTTTGCCACGTCATTCCCCATGAACTGTTGGATAAACCGCAGGCGCGACCCGGTCACGCGGGCGAATGGGACTGGCGCATCACTGCCACAGGCAGGGCAGTACTCGTCAACGCGCCTGAAGCGGATTGGCGGAGGCTCGGATGACGGCGCGCTTCTTCCGCAGGATTCTCACCGCGGAAGCCATCGGGTGGATCCTGGTCTTCCTCGCGTTGCAAACGTTCACCTACGGCATCTCCGAATCGCTGCGCGGGACGGAGACGGATTACTTTTTCCCGATCGGGCTGGTCGCCGCGTTGATCTGTCTCGGCCTGGTCAAAGCCCGCTGGAACGGCATACAGGCGTCGGCTGGGATGGCTGCGCTGGGCGTCCTTGGGGTGTGGATTCTTGGCGCGAGACTTTGGTCGCCGCTGATTGATCTGGGTCAGGCTATCGTTGCAGTCATCCCGCAGATCATTCCCGCGATACGCGAACGCGCAGGCATTGACACGACCGCCATCGCCGAGGCATGGACGGTCATCGCGCAAGCCTCCGCCGCGCTGAGCCTGCGCTTGCAAACGTGGTTCTTCGGCTTGAACCGCAACATTACAATCAACGACGCGCTCATCCGCAGCATGGCGTGGGCGTTGATCGTCTGGCTGTTTGCGGCGTGCATGGGCTGGTTCGCGGGTCGGCGCAACGCGGTGGCGGCGCTTTTGCCTTCGATCCTGTTGCTGGCGGCGGTCACATCGTACAGCGGGCGCAAACTCGAAACGCTGTGGCTGATGGCGCTTATTCTGTTGCTGCTTATGGGCGTGTGGAATTTCAAGAACCACGCCGCGCAGTGGGAGAAGCGCAAGGTGGATTACTCGGACAGCATTCGTTACGATGTGGGCGAAGCGGTGATCATGGTGGCGATCACGATCGGCGCGCTGGCGTTCGTCACGCCGTCCGTTTCGTGGCGCGATATTCAGGAATATTTCCGCGAACGGAATCAAAGGAACGAAGCCGCGGAAATGCTTGGGATTCAGCAGCAGCCTGCGGGGGCGGGCGCCGCGGCACCACAGCCGTCGCTGCCGCGCGAGCATCTGCTCGATTCCAGTTACTCACAATCACAAAAGGTCGTGATGACGATCCGCACGGGCGAACTGCCGCCGATCTTCGACCCGTCGTTCATTGCCGCGCCCTCCCGTTATTACTGGCGCAGTATCACTTACGATAGTTACGTCGGCGCGGGCTGGGTCACGAGTTATTCCTTCCCCGAAACCTACAACGCGGACACGCCGCTCATTCCTGGCTTGCTGGATGGCTACCGACTCGTGCATCTCGATGTGCGGATGATCGAACCCGAAGGGACATTGTTCTGGAGCGGAATTTTGTTCAGCGCGGACGTGCCCATCACGGCAGGCTGGCGCGTCAGACCTCAATCGAACCTGTTCGCCGACCGATCGGCTTTGCTCTCCGCTGACATGTACGCCGCGCTGACGAATGCCTCCGCCTACAAAGCGGACGTATACGTTCCCATCGCCGACATCAACAAATTGCGCTCGGCGGGGACGGATTACCCCGAATATATCCGCGAGCGTTATCTGACGCTGCCGCGCTCCGTGCCGGCGCGCGTGCGCGGGCTTGCGTCCGAGATCACGGACGGGATTACGAATCCGTACGACAAAGCCAAAGCCATCGAACGGTATCTGCGCGAGCATTACGAATACGATCTCGAAGTCCCTCCCCCACCCGAAGGCGCGGACGTGGCGGATTACTTCCTCTTCGAGTTACAGCGCGGCTATTGCGATTACTACGCAACGGCGATGGTCGTATTGGCGCGTGCCAGCGGAGTCCCTGCGCGCTTCGTTTCGGGTTATGCGCCCGGTTCGTACGACGCGCCGAACGCGCAATACGTCGTCCGTGAGTTGAACGCGCACTCGTGGGCGGAGGTCTACTTCCCGCAGGTCGGCTGGATCGAGTTCGAGCCGACCGCCGCGCTTCCTGAGATCGAACGTTCCAGCACGGAGGTGGTCCCCTCACCCGCGCAGGACACCGATATAACCGCCGTTCAATTGCTCAATCGTTTCAGGTTTGGGAGAATTCTGTATTGGGCATCGCCGTTCATCGGCACCACAATGCTGCTGTTCATTTATTTCACATGGATCGAACGCTGGTGGTATTTGCAACATCTCGCCCCCGAAGCCTCCATCGAATGGATGACGCGCGGGCTGTACCGGCTGGCGCGTCCCTTCGCGGGCGAACGCACCTCCGCAGAGACCGCGCACGAGTTCATGAACAAGGTCGTCCGCAGATTCGAGGAGTTGAAAGCGAGGTCGCGCCTTGCAAAAGCGCACACGCGCACACAACGCGATGTGATGTTATTGACCGACCTGTATCAAGCATCGTTGTTCAGTCGTCATCACACGCAGAAGGAACATGCGCGCCTGGCGCTGAAAACCTGGAAGCGGTTGAGGTGGAAGTTGTTGTTCTCTCGCCTCTTTATGTCATCGCGAAACAGGGTGGTCGAGTAGCGGTTTTTGCGTATCGAGACCACAGCCCAACAACGTAATCTCCTGTTTCACATGGGGTCGTTTGCAAATACGAGGAGATTGCTTCGTCACTTCGTTCCTCGCAATGACATGAAGTGGGATGGTTCGCAATGACATGATGGCAGGGATGGATATAACCTTAAAGTTTTATAAATCATACATCATTACTCTTGAATTTATTT
>CAYQOF010000183.1:4005-6462 GCA_964419035.1 uncultured Anaerolinea sp.
CGAAAGGAAGAGAGAGTATATGATTTCGATGGATTCGCTTACGATCAAAACTGAAAACAAGTTCAGGAGTTTGATCACAAAGCAGGCATACAAAAGAGGCGAGGTCATTTGCGAAATCCCCACATCGAAAGTGGTGGACAAACCGAATCGCTTCACCGTGCAGATCGGGCGCGACAAACACACCGACGTCGGCAAACTGGCGGCGTTGAATCATTCGTGTGACCCGAACGTGATCCTGGATACCGAGAATCTGCTGATGTACGCCTGCAAGGACATCGAGAAAGGCGGGGAACTCTCCTTCTTCTATCCCGCCACCGAATGGGAAATGGAGGCGCCATTCATCTGCCTGTGCGGAGCGTCGAGCTGCATCCACGTGGTGGCGGGCGCGCGCTTCCTGCCGCTCTCCACGCTCGAGCATCACTTTCTCAACAAGCACATCCGCGAGTTGATGATCGAACTGCTCGAGAATACGGAAGTGCATTTGACAGACTTGATCCCGCGCTAAGCAGAGGGAAACGACAGCAAAGCGCCTCAAGGCTTGAAGTCCTTGGGGTGTTTTGCTTTTGTTGCAGTACCTGCAACATGCCTCCCGTATAGTGGGCGCAAATCCACAATACGGAGGCACCTGCGGTGGTACGACCAGCGAACCATGACCGGGCGGAAAAAATCTATCGTACAATCGAGGAGCATCCAGGGAATAAGGCGGGCATGATCGCGCGCCTGCTGGGACTCAATCGCAGTGAAGTGACGCGCTCCCTGCCCGCCCTCGAAGAGAAAGGACTGTGTCTAGCCGAAGACGAAAAGGGAGGGTTATGGCAGTTCCACAAAAACAAACAATACATAACATAAGGCAGCGGTCACTTCTGCGAAGTGTCCTAAAGTGAAATGGAGCAAAGCGGCCATCACCTGACATGAAATTGTTGCGGAATTCGACAGGCTGGTATGCTATGCTGATTGCAATTGGAGTTTCATGCCATGGCAGACCTGACATGCTTGCACTGAGCCTGTCGAAGTGTCTCATCTGCGCCATCCCCTTCCTCGGTCTCCGCGTGAGCAACAGTTATCGCTGATCAGCGTTTCGCGAAGACATGTCAGGTCTTAGTTCTGGAAAGAAAAACAGATAATTCAATTTCAAAATCTGGAAGAATAATTTCCAAGCCGTCGTTATCCTGAAAGTAACAAAACTACTTTCAGGAGGCGCGAGATGGCTCGGTTACAGAAAGGTGAACGTGAGGATAAGAAGAGCGCGCTCTACCGCCTGCTCAGGAGACTGCGTTTTGGAGTACGAGAGTCGGAAATCGCCGAGGAGCTGGGCTGGCACAGGCGCACCGCCAATAATTACCTGCGGAAATTGAAGCAGGAAGAGAAGGCGGAGCGGGAGGGTCGTTCGTGGTTTGCAAAATAGTAGGATAAATACCTATTGGTAATTTTCCAACTGGACAATAGAATAAAGGAAAGAAAACGACACAGAGATCAGTGCGTCGCACCGGACGGGCAGACAAATTTCATAACTTGGCAAGACCTGACTCGGCAGGATTATCTGACTTGAAACGGTGCGACGCACCCTCAAAGGAAACCTATCATGCCGCGAATTAACGACGAAGACAAACGAGACAGACTGGAGCGAATCCATCTCCTATTGAGGCGTAACCCGCGCGGACTCACCGAAGCCGAGATCGCCGATGAGGTCAATATCGGTCGCCGCACGGTCAACAACTACTTGCAAGAACTCGAGTTTCAGGGAAAAGCCTTCAAGGACGGCATCTACTGGTTCCCGCTGGTTCTCAAAGAGTCGCAATTGCGCTCGTTTGACCTTTCCCCCGAAGAAGCCGTCACCTTGTATTTGGGCGCACGCCTGTTATCGAAGCAGCAGGACAAGCGCAATGAGCCTGCCGAGACCGCCCTGCTCAAACTGGCGAGTGTCCTCAAAGCGGATGCAGGCGTGGGCGCGGAGATCGAGCAAGCCGCCCGTGAACTGGCGCAGAGACCCATCCAAAAAGACTATCAGCCGATCTTTCGCGACGTAGTGCGGGGATACATCTATCGCAAGAAAATCGAGATCGCCTATCGCCCTCTCAACTGGAACAAATCGTTTCAAACGACCTTCTCCACCTATCTTCTGGAACCCTCCCCCATCGGCTTCACCACTTATCTGATTGGGCATAGTTCCATCGTTGATAAATGGCGCGCCTACAAACTGGAGCGGATCGAGTCCGTCCGCCTGACGAAGGAAGAGTATGCCCTGCCGCCCGATTTTCCTGGTCTTGAAATCCTGCGCAACGCCTGGAGCATCGTCATGGGCGAAGAGACCATTCGAGTCGTCCTGCGTTTTAGCGAGAGGGTGAGAGCCCGCGTGCTCGAAACTCGCTGGCATCCATCGCAGCAGACACGCGAAGACACAGAAAAGCCAGGCTCCCTGCTGTGGGAGGTACAGGTGGCAGATACGCTCGACCTCCT
>CAYQOF010000184.1:0-6452 GCA_964419035.1 uncultured Anaerolinea sp.
ACCAACCCAAGGCTGTGAGTGAAGCGATCACAACACCGTGCAAGTTTTCCGGCGAATTCCTGTTGACTTTTGGAATTATCCTGTGCTAAACTCAAAATCGATTCACAAACTGGTTGATGGAGAGGAGTCTCGATGCAACTCAAAGGTGAAGTGACCATCCGCGCGCCGCGCAAAAAGGTGTGGGATTTTTTGACCGACCCGAACCAGATCGGGCAGTGCGCGCCGGGGGTGGAAAAGATCGAAACCATCGAAGAAATGAAAAAATATCGCGGCGTCATGTCGGTGGGGCTGGGTTCGGTGAGGGCGCGGTTCTCCGGCGATGTGGACGTTCTCGAACTGGACGAGCCCAACCGCGCCAAACTCAAGGCGCACGGCACAGCCACCGGCAGCGCGGCGGACGCTGTCTGTGAAATGACGTTGAGCGACGCGCCCGATGACGCCACGCTTGTGCAATGGACAGCGGATGTCAACGTATCGGGGCAGCTGGCGAGCCTGGTCTCCCGACTCATGGTGCCGGTCTCGCAAAAATTGGCGGGGATGTTCTACGACGAGATCCGCAAAAGGATAGAAAAAGACGCTTGACCTTCCCATGCGCGACATTCTGCCCGACCTGATCCGTTGGAGAAACGAGGGGAGACCTGTTGCGCTGGCAACGGTCGTCCAAACGTGGGGGTCTTCGCCGCGCCCGGCGGGGGCAAGGATGGGAATCACGCTCGATGGCAGGATGACCGGCTCGGTCAGCGGGGGATGCGTGGAAGGGGCGGTGTTCGAGGCTGGGATCGAGGTGTTGAGGTCGAACCGTCCGCAACTTCTCCATTTTGGCGTGGCGGATGAAACTGCCTGGGAGGTGGGACTCGCCTGCGGAGGAAGCATTGAGGTCTTCGTCCAGCCGCTCGACCCGAAATTTTTCGAGTCCTTGCGTTCGATTTGGGCGGAGGAGCAGACAGCGGTGAGTATTACCATCGTGCGCGGACCCGATGAACTGGTGGGACGCGAGATGCTGGTCAGGGAGGATGGCTACGCGACGGGTAGCCTGGGCGGCAAATTGAATGCGAGCGCATTGGATCTGGCAAAGAAGACTCTTGCCCGCGGAGATTCGCATCGCGCGGCGCTGACGGATGAAGTGGAGGTGTTTGTGGAACTGATCCTGCCCCCGCCAACACTTATCGCGGTCGGCGGAGTCCACATCACGATCGCATTGATGTTGCTTGCAAAGACACTGGGATATCGCACGGTGGTCGTTGATCCGCGCAGCGCGTTTGGCAATGCTGAAAGATTTCCAAATGTTGATAAATTAATCCAGAAGTGGCCCCAGGAGGCGTTTAAGGAAATCCCCATGACGCGCTCCACAGCCGTCGCCATGCTGACGCATGACCCAAAACTGGACGATCCCGCGCTCAAGATCGCGCTGGGCAGTCCTGCGTTCTATATCGGCGCGCTGGGAAGCAAAACCACACAAGCCAGACGCCGGCAGAGGCTTCTCGCCGAGGGTCTTTCCGATGTACAATTGAGCCGCCTGCATGGACCGATCGGACTGAAAATTGGAGCGCAGTCTCCTGAAGAGATTGCCCTCTCGATCATGGCGGAGGTGGCGGCGGCTTACAGAAAGCAGTATCAACCCGAATTTAAGAAAGAAGCGAAATTGATCCAGTCTCTGTTCTCCAGTCTCTAATTCCAATCAGGAGATTGCTTCGCTCGTTACACTCGTTCGCAATGACATGAGGCAACCATGAAACCCGCTCCCTTCGAATACCATGCACCAACATCGCTCGAACAGGCATTGGATCTAAAGAGTCAATTTGGAGATGAAGCAAAAATCCTGGCGGGCGGACAAAGCCTCGTGCCTGCCATGAACTTCCGCGTCGTTCAACCGAGCCTGCTGGTTGACCTCAATCGAGTTGCGGAGTTGAGTTACATCCGCGAAAACGGGAGCGTGCTTCACATTGGGGCAATGGCGCGTGAGAGGCACCTGGAATTTGACCCTGCAATCGAAAAACGGACTCCGCTTCTGCACGAGGCGGTTCCGTTCATTGCTCATCCGCAGATCCGCAACCGCGGCACGATCGGCGGATGTATCGTCCATGCGGACCCCGCCGCCGAACTGCCTGTGATCATGCTGGCATTGAATGCGCGCTTGAAGGCAAAAAACACCTCGGGCGAACGCTGGATCGACGCGAAGGATTTTTTTGCCGGCATGTTCACCACCGCCCTCGAATCCGATGAAATCCTGGTCGAAATCGAACTGCCGTTCATGCCGCCGCGCACAGGCTGGTCGTTCATGGAGGTTGCGCCGCGTGCCGGCGATTATGCGCTGATGGGCGTCGCCGCTCAGATGACATTGGATGAGGCAGGAAAATGTGCAGGCGCAAAGCTGGTTTACTTGAATGCGGGCGAGGGACCCGTGGACGCGGTCGAAGCCGCGCAACTTCTGCAAGGCGAGACCATCACAGATAAATTGATTGACGATGCCGCCGCGCTCGCCAGCGGGAATGAAATCAACCCGTACGGGAATGTCCATGCCTCGGCTGAATTTCAAAGACATCTTGCGAAGGTGTTGACGAAACGAACTCTGCAGCAAGCCATTCAACGCGCGGGAGAATTGCAATGACACAATCCATCTCCATCACCCTCACCGTCAACGAACAGGCATATACGCGCTCCGTTGAGCCGCGCCTTCTGCTCAGCGACTTTCTCCGCCACGAACTGGGTCTTACCGGCACGCACGTCGGATGTGAACACGGCGTGTGCGGCGCATGCACGATCCTGTTCGACGGCGAATCCTTGCGGTCGTGTTTGATCTTCGCTGTGCAAGCGGATGGTCACTCGATCACAACTGTTGAAGGGCTTGCATCCCTCACGCCCTCACCCCTTCACCCCTCTCCCAGTGGGAGAGGGGACAGGGGTGAGGGAGAGGGGCAAGGGGTGAGGGAGAGTCTCCATCCTTTGCAGCAATCCTTCTGGGAAGCGCACGGTTTGCAATGCGGCTATTGCACGCCAGGCATCTTGATGTCGCTCGTCCCATTCCTGCGCGACAACCCAAACCCCACTGAAGATGAAATCCGCCACGCGCTTTCGGGCAATCTCTGTCGCTGCACGGGGTATCAGCATATTGTGGATGCGGTGAAGTTGGCGAGTGAGAAGATGAGGAAGGTTGAGAGGTGAGTGGTAAATGGTTATTGAGTAATTGAGTAACTCACCTTACGCAGAACGTCCCGAAGGCTCTCGTGGAACGAGACTGGGTTGCAGGAAATCCTTCGGGACGGTGCGTAACATCAGTGAGTAATTGGAGAATTAGAGAACTGGAGATTAGAGACTGACGGTGGTCGAGCGCGAGCAGTCGAGACCACTTCGTAATTGAGCAAGCATTGAAACCTATGATTCCCTATCAGATCATTGAGACCTTGCGTTCCAATCAAATGACTCTTCCCGAATATCTCTCGCAGGTGGAGGCTCGGTTCATTGCGCGTGAGCCGTCCGTTCTCGCGTTCATCCCTGAGCAGGATCGCTTCACGCGCCTGCGTCAAGAGGCGGATGCGCTCCTCACGCGTCATCCCGATTTGGTAAGGCGACCTCCGCTTTATGGAATGCTCGTCGGCGTGAAAGATATTTTTCACGCGGACGGTTTCATCACGCAGGCGGGGAGCAGGCTGCCTCCCGAAGGACTTCAAGGCAAGGAAGCCGCAAGCGTGACGCGCCTCAAAGACAAGGGCGCGCTCATTGCGGGCAAAACGGTTACGACTGAATTCGCCTACTTCACGCCGGGTCCCACACGCAATCCGCACAACCTCAATCACACTCCGGGCGGTTCGAGCAGCGGCTCGGCGGCGGCGGTCGCGGCGGGGATGTGCAGCGTTGCATTGGGTACACAGACCATTGGCTCGATCATTCGTCCCGCCGCGTTTTGCGGCGTCGTCGGTTTCAAGCCCACGTATGAACGCATTTCTCGTGACGGTGTAATTCCGCTTTCGCCTTCCCTCGATCATGTTGGATTTTTCACGCCCGATGTGGAGATGGCGAATAAAGTTGCGAGTATCCTACTGGAGAATTGGAGCATTGGAGAATTGAGACTGGAGAGTGCGAAACGAAAACCGATTCTCGGAATCCCCGAAGGACCCTACCTTGCCTGCGCTTCAGACTACGCCTTAGCCTGCTTCAACGATCTGATCCTTCTCCTCACCCAGGCAGGCTGCGACATCCGCCGCGTGAACGTCATGGACGACTTTCAAGAAATCCGCAATCGCCACGACGCCATCATGTCATTTGAAGCCGCGCAAGTCCACGCGGAATGGTTCAAGAAATACGAAATTCTCTACTCCCCCAAATTCTCGGACTTAATCCGCCGTGGTCAATCAGTCTCTAATCTCCAGTCTCTTCTCGATCAACGCAATCAATTTCGCGCCTCCATCACCCAAACCATGAACGAAAACCAAATTGACTTATGGATTTGTCCTCCCGCCATCGGTCCCGCGCCAAAGGGACTCGACAGCACAGGCGACCCCGTGATGTGCCTCCCATGGACTCAAATCGGTTTTCCTGCCATCAACATCCCCACAGCGAAAAATGAAGAAGGTCTGCCCATGGGTCTGCAACTCGTCGGCAAATGGGACGCGGACGAGACCCTGCTCGCCTGGGCGGGAGATATCGAAAAATTGGTGCGAAAGATATGACCGTCATCAAGTGGAACGTTCGCGCCGGCGCGTATTACGACTCTGTTGTGCTGATGCAACTGCAACGCGGCTTACTGACCTTGCCTGGTGTTCTCGATGCAGGCGTTGTAATGGCAACTCCCGCCAACCGTGAATTGCTCGCGGCGAATAACCTCCTGCCTGAGGCTGTCTCCGCCAACCCCGATGATTTGCTCATCGTCGTCAAAGCAGAACATGATCAGTCAGCGAACGATGCAATCGGGCAAGTTGATGAACTACTCGCCCGCCGCAAATCCTCCAGTTCTCCCAATTCTCTTGATTTCCGCCCGCGCAGCCTGAGCGGCGCGGTGAAGCAACTGCCTGAAGCAAATTGGGTGTTGATTTCTGTTCCTGGTCGCTATGCGGCAGGCGTTGCACGCGAAGCGCTTGACTTGGGCAAACACGTTTTTCTATACAGCGACAATGTTTCGCTCGAAGATGAAATCTCGTTGAAGAAGATTGCCCGCGAAAAAGGTCTGCTCGTGATGGGACCCGACTGCGGCACTGCCATCATCAACGGCATCGGGCTGGGATTCGCGAACCGCATGCGGCGCGGCTCGATTGGCGTTGTCGGTGCATCGGGAACAGGAACGCAAGCCGTGACGGCGCAAATCCATAATCTAGGCGCAGGCATCTCTCACGCCATTGGAACGGGCGGGCGCGATTTGAAATCGGAGGTCGGCGCGATCACCGCGCATCAGGCGCTCGATGCGCTGGCACGCGATGACGAAACGAAAGTCATAGTCCTCATCTCCAAACCGCCCTCCCCCGACGTGGCGACAAGTCTCATCTCTGCCGCGCAAGGGACAGGGAAACCAGTGGTCGTGTATTTGATCGGTTATCCTCCGCCTGCGAGGACGATTGGCAATTTGCAGTTTGCGGTGAGTTTAAGTGAAGCGGCGGAACTGGCGGTGGAGATTGGAGATTGGACGCTTTGCGTGGAGACTGTTGAAAAGTCTCAAGTCTCTAGTACTCCAACAAGGTTAAGTTGGATGGTAACTGAAACGACATATCGGGCGATTCACCCTACAGTTTTAGGTTGTCCGAGTACTAGTCTCTATATTCGCGGCTTGTTCTCAGGCGGGACTCTTGCCTATGAAACCATGATCGGTTTGCAGGCTTTTCTATCTCCGTTATTCTCTAATTCTCCAATCACTAATTCTCAGAATTTGGAAGACCCCCTACACAGCAAAGCACACACCATCATAGACCTCGGCGATGAATTCTTCATGGTCGGGCGTTTGCACCCGATGATTGACAATGACCTCCGCATCCGACGCATGAAGCAGGAGGCGGCTGACCCTGAAGTGGGGATGATTCTCTTTGATGTGGTTTTGGGGGAAGGTTCGCACATGGACCCAGCAGGGGAGTTGGCGCCTGTGATAAAGGAGATTCGTGAAAAGAGACTAGAGACTAGAGACTTGGAGTTTGTGGCGATTGTGATCGGCACGGAGGACGACCCGCAAAATCTCCAGTCTCAAGTCTCTCAGTTGCAGGAGGCGGGTGTGACAGTTTTCAGAACTGCAACCGAAGCCGTGGAATATGTCAGTTTGCGGTTTAGCGGCAAAAAGCAGTACACATTTACACCTGTCAACCTTGAGCAATTGAAACAACCGCTCGCCGCCATCAATGTTGGGCTGGAGTCGTTTTACGACAGCCTCCTCTCGCAAGGCGCGCAAGCCGTCCACGTGGAGTGGCGTCCGCCTGCGGGAGGGAATGAGAGGCTGGCATCGTTGCTGGCGAAGATGAAAAAATAGAGACTGGAGA
>CAYQOF010000185.1:0-6416 GCA_964419035.1 uncultured Anaerolinea sp.
AAGAACATCCTGCGCGACCCGCGCGTCGCGGTCTCCTTGCAGGCGAACACCAAAAGCGCGATGAACCTCACCGAGTACGCGGTGCTGTACGGCGAAGCGCGCATCCAGGAAGGCGGAGGCGCTGAACTCCTGCAAAAACTGGCGGAGGTCTACATCGGACCGGGCGTGAAATTCCCGCCCATGGACAACCCTCCCTCCGGCTGCGTGACCCGCATCCGCGTGGAGCGCATCGAAGGCGTCGGTCCGTGGACGGGGCGCGCGGTGTGAGGAGGAAATTCAGCCTGCGGGTACAAGGATGGAACGCGATTCGCAATCTCCGTCAAGTCTTGATTGATTCGGTATAATCCAATCAATGGCAACTTCCGTTTTGACTCACGATCTCAAGACTGTCCGTAAAATTGTATTGCGCCGCTTGCGTCCGCGGGATGCGAAGGTGTACCTGTTTGGTTCACATGCAACGGGGAAAGCCCGCCGTCATTCGGACATTGACATCGCGATTCTCCCCCTCCGTCCCTTGCCGCCCACAATCCTCACAGAAATTCGGGAACAATTGGAAGAAAGCGATGTCGTGCGAAACGTGGACATCGTAGATCTGTCCGAAACGGACGAGTCATTCCGCCGCCGCGTGCAAAAGGAAGGCATTCCATGGAAAGAGAAAGAACGTTTGCAGGTTGCCCGCAAGGCTTTGAAAACATTGCGCGAATTGACCGATAAACCAAAACTCACAGAAGTTGAACGGGACGCCGCAATTCAACGATTCGAATACACCTTCGAGGCAGTCTGGAAAACCGCCCAGCTTTATTTGAGCGATATCGAAGGATTGACCGCCAATTCCCCGAAAAGCGCAGTCCGCGCCAGTTGGCAGGTTGGACTTTTTAATGAGAAAACCGCACAAACCGCATTACGCATGGCGGAAGCGCGCAACCTGACTGTCCACACCTACAACGAGAAGTTAGCCCAATCAGTGTATCGGCAAATCAAGGGATATGTTGACGTTTTTGAAGTCTGGCTCGGTAACATGCAAAGGAAAATGGAAGATTGATGACAAGGTAATCCTCCTGCTCCTCAAACCTTGTCTACAGCGGTTTCGTACGCAAACCGCTGTACGTTTTCTTCTTTAGTAGACAAAACACTTTTGCACCAGGTTCACGTTTGTGATAACATGGGGATATGCGGACGGTCAATTTCTATCGTACTCCCAATGGTCAAAGTCCGGTCGAAACATTTTTGGATACCTTGACCGGGAAGCAGGCACAAAAAGTTCTTTGGGTATTGCAATTGATCGAGGAACTGGAGACAGTCCCCCGCCAGTATTTCAAAAAATTGGTTGATCGCGAAGGGATTTGGGAAATCCGCATACAATTTGGAAACGACATTTTCAGATTGCTGGGATTCTTCGATGGCGGCGCTTTGCTGATTTTGACAAATGCATTTGCCAAGAAAACGCAGAAGACCCCCTCTCAGGAAATTGCGCTTGCCATCCGACGAAGAAATGAATATTTCGCAAGGAGAAAAAAGACATGAGCGACGTAAAACGATATGCTCAAAATCGCGTCAAACGCGACCCTGAATTTGCAGAGAATTATGAAGCTGGCTATGCCGATTTCAAGATCGGTGTCATATTACGCCAGGCACGAGAAGCGGCGGGTCTAACTCAGGATGAGGTGGCTCGCAGGTTGAAAACAAAGAAATCAGCCATTTCCCGCATCGAGAATCATGCCGACGACGTTCGCCTGTCAACGCTGAGACGTTACGCCAAAGCAGTAGGCGCCAACCTGCAAATCAGGTTGGGTAGTTCGCAAAGGATGTAGACAGGACAAAAAGCGTTCGTCATCATTTCTGTTCCCAATCTCAATGAAGGAGGCATTATCCCCTTGAGCCCCATCCGCCTGTCAAAGATCGAATCGGCGATGCGCGTCGTCCTCGAATTCAACGAGGCGTTCAACCGTCACGACCTCGCAGGCATGATGCGATTGATGAGCGACGGTTGCGTCTTCGAAAACACGCATCCCGCCCCGGATGGGACAACTTACTCAGGCAAAGAGGCAGTGACCCGGTTCTGGCAGGATCTCTTCCGCGATTCGCCCCACGCCAACATCGAGATCGAGGAAATCTTTGGCATGGGCAGCCGCTGCATCATGCGCTGGAAATACAGTTGGGGCGATGGACACGTCCGCGGGGTGGATGTGTTCAAGGTGGAGAATGGTTCCATCACCGAGAAGTTATCCTATGTGAAGGGATAATGTAGATACGAATCATGGAGGCAACTGCGAACATGTCCAATCCAAATCGTCCCGTCCCTGAATTGCGCGTCGCGCTCACCACCAGCGATTACGAGCGCCTGCTCGATCACGGAGCGGCGCTGGTTCATCCGCCCGTCGTCACGCCGTGGGGCGATACCAATGTGCGGCTTCAAGATCCCGACGGGATGCAAATCACGCTGTTCCAGGCGTCTGTTGCACCGAGCCAATAATCTGAATCTTCCTCCAATCCCATAGTACAATGAGGGCATGGAAGTTCAGATCGCGGTCGCAAAGGTCAACAAATACGCCACATCCGAAAGCGGCGACACGCTCGAAGTCATCGAACGTCCGAACGGCGGCTTGTCCGTTGTGCTGGCGGATGGACAGACATCGGGCCGCGGCGCGAAGGCAGTCTCGCAAATGGTCGTGCGAAAGGTGATCGGTCTGCTCGCCGAGGGCGTCCGTGACGGAGCCGCGGCGCGCGCCGCCTCCGATGCTTTGTATACCGACAAGCGGGGAAAAGTCATCTGCACGCTCAACATCGCCTCCGTGGACCTGCACAGCGGGACCATCGTATTGACCCGCAACAATCCCTCGCCGATGTTCGTCTGCCACGACATGCAGATCGACCGCATCGACAGCGAGAGCATGTCGCTTGGGGTCTCGCGCGACGTGCGTCCGTCCATCACGGAAATGGAGATCGAAGCCGGATTGACCATCGTCATCTACACGGACGGACTCGTCCATGCGGGCGAGCGGCGCGGCCAGCCCATGAATGTCACTGAACTGCTCCGTTCGCTCATCGAAGACCAGGACCCCTCGCCGCAGGAGATCGCAGACACGCTCCTCGCCTATGCGGTCATGCTCGACGACAACCGCCCCGCGGACGACATCAGCGTGCTGGTTGTCAAGGTCGCGCCGCTCACCGGGGATAACGTCCGCCGCATGACTGTGCGCCTGCCCATCGAAGGGGTCAGATGACAATCACGTTAAACGTGAATGTCATCTGGACCGCATAACTATGGAGCCTCCCGGTAAAAGCCCTCTGATCGGCGTCGTCGGTCCGTGCGGATCGGGCAAATCCACCCTCATCGCGGAACTCGAAAAACGCGGCTATGCCTGCCGTCACATCGCGCAGGAACATTCCCACGTGCAAGCCATGTGGCAGATCATCACCAAGCCCGATTTCCTCATCTACCTCGACGCGTCCTTTCCCGTCAGCACGGCGCGCCGAAAACTCGATTGGCAGAAGAAGGATCACGACGAACAACTGCGCCGGCTCACGCACGCGCGCGAACACGCGCATTTGATCATTGATACGGATGACCTGACCCCGGAACAAGTCCTGCAAAAAGCATTGGACTTCCTCAATGGACAACCGCCTTGAACCGACTCCTCGCCTCGTTCCTAAGCCTGAGCCTGCTCGCCGAGAAATATTGCGCATGCGAACTGGATGGAATTTTCGATGAATGGGTGTATCCATGATCGGGCTGGTCACGCCCCATCAATAGCGGTATAATCACCGCCGCGTGGCGCACGAAGGTTGAGTGGAGCGGTGCCTTACCGCTCGTATCGAAACCAGGCGCCACATTTTTATGAGTGGAGAAACCATTGCATGTTACGCAACCTCACCAGTCGAATCATCCTGATCGTCCTCATTACCGCGCTTGCGCTGTGGATTGACTTCAACGACCAGATCCGCATGCTCAATCCGTTCAACGAGACTCCCATCTTCGAGCGGAACGTCATTCCCCGCCTCGGTCTCGACCTGCAGGGTGGTCTGCAAGTGCTGCTCGAAGCCGACCTGCCCGAAAACAGGGAAATCACGCGCGAAGAGATGAACACCGCCCGCAATATCGTGGAGAACCGCACCAACGCGCTGGGCGTCAGCGAGAACGTGATCCAGGTCGCAGGCGACCGGCGCATCGTGGGTGAATTCCCGGGGGCGGAGGATACCGACGCCATTCTGGGAATCATCCAGCAGACCGGTCTGCTCGAGTTCGTGGATACCGGGGATTACAGACCCGAGGAAGGCACCCTCCTCCGGACGGATTTCGGCCTGGCCGAGACGTCCGCGCCAGCCGATGGACCGGAGGATCAGACGATCTACCGCACGATCATGACCGGCACGGCATTGACCAGCGTCGGTGTTTCCCCGTCCCAGCTCAGCAACCAGTTCTCGATTGACTTTGCGCTCAACGCGGAAAGCGCAAGGATCTTCGCGGAACATACCGCCGCGAACGTCGGCAGGGTGCTTGCCATCACGCTCGATAAACGCGTCATCTCCGCGCCCACCATCGAGAGTTCCATCCCCGACGGGCAGGGACAGATCACCGGCAATTTCACGGCGGAATCCGCCAACGCGCTGGCTGTGCAATTGCGCTATGGATCGCTTCCGATCCCGCTCAAAGTGGTCGAGACGCGCATCATTGGTCCCACGCTGGGCGAAGATTCGCTCCGTC
This sequence comes from uncultured Anaerolinea sp., assembly GCA_964419035.1. GTDB lineage: Bacteria > Chloroflexota > Anaerolineae > Anaerolineales > Villigracilaceae > Defluviilinea. The sequence continues at coordinate 4,706 of CAYQOF010000185.1, forward strand.
GAAGCGTGGTTGCCGGCATCATTGGTCTCACCATCGTGGTCCTGTTCATGGGGATTTACTATCGCCTGCCCGGCATCACGGCGAACATTTCGATCCTGCTCTATGCGGTCATCCTCTATGCCGTCTTCAAACTGATCGGCGTGACGCTCACATTGCCCGGCATTGCAGGCATCATGCTCAGCACCGGTTCCGCGCTGGACGCCAACATCCTGGTCTTCGAGCGCCTGAAGGAGGAATTACGCGGAGGCAGGAACCTCCGCCAGGCATTCGATCAGGCTTGGATCCGCGCCTGGCCCTCCATCCGTGATTCGAACATCGCCGCGCTGATCACGTCCGCCATTCTGTTCTGGTTCGGCAACACATTCGGTGCGACCATCGTAAAAGGCTTCTCATTGACCCTGGCGATCGGCGTGGTGATCAGTTTGTTCTCCTCGCTCTACATCACCCGCACCCTGCTTGCGCTGGCGCTGGAAACTTTCAAACCCAAAAATTTCGAACGCTGGATCGGCATCTAGCGGAGAAGGTCGCAAATGAACATCCTTGGAAAACGTTACATCTTCTTCGGGGTATCCCTGTTGATCGTCGTCCCCGGACTCATCCTCCTGTTTGCAGGGGGGCTGCCATTGTCCGTTGATTTTACCGGGGGAAGCCTGCTCGAGGTGAAATTCGACGATCAATCTCCCGCCCCAGCCCAGATCATCGCGGTCTATGAAAATGAGGGCATCAGGGATACGCAGGTGCAGACCAGCGAGACAGGCAGTTACATCATCCGTTCGCAGTTCCTCGAAAACGAACAGCGCGACGCGGTGCTGGACGCCCTCACCGAAACCATCAGCGCGCTTCAGGTCGTGCGCTTCGACAGCGTCGGTCCAAGCATCGGCGAGCAGGTCACTTCGCGCGGCAGCATGGCGGTCGCTGTTTCCTCGATCCTGGTGGTGCTTTTCATCGCCTGGTCGTTCCGCGGCGTGCAGAACGCGTTCCGCTACGGCATCTGCGCCATTCTTGCCATGATCCACGATGTCGCCATCATCTTCAGCGTCACCGCGTTCGGCAGTCTGTTCCTCGGCTGGGAGATCGATTCGCTCTTCCTGACCGCCCTGCTCACCGTCATCGGTTTCTCCATGCAGGATACCATCGTGGTCTTCGACCGCATCCGCGAGAACTCGAACATCTATCGCCGGCTCGATTTCGAAACGCTGGTCAATCACTCCATTGTCCAGACCCTGCAGCGCTCGATCAACACGCAGTTGATGACCGTGGAATTCCTCCTGCTGGCGCTCGTCATGTTCGGAGGCGTCACCCTCCAGCAATTCGCCGCCGTCCTGCTGATCGGCTTATTGAGCGGGACATATTCCTCCATCTTCATCGCCGCGCCCATCCTCGTGTTGTGGGAAAACCAGGAATGGAAGACCTGGTTCCAGCAGCGCCGGGCAACCGCACAGTAAAAAGCAACTCCCCTTTTGCGGCTCACAAAAGGGGAGTTTTCATGTAATTGGTCTCGACAAAACGCACGATCCTGAAAACCTTCGTAATGAAAGATGAACGGCGCGTCACGAACAGGTGATCGGGGTAGCCGTTTTCAAAGGCTTTTAAACGCAGGAGCAACTGGATGACTGCCCAATTCCTGTTGGTACGATACATTCCGACGCTCACCTTTGCTGGTTTGGATTCACATCCAAGACGTTCATCAAGGTGGAAGGTTACAAAAACA
>CAYQOF010000186.1:0-6409 GCA_964419035.1 uncultured Anaerolinea sp.
GGGAATGCCTGCAAACGCCAGTGCAAGGATGAGCGACAAGAGCGTAATGAAGGTGAATCTTGATTTCATTCTGTTTGTTCCTCTGGATGAAGTAAAGAAAATCCTGCTGAACCTTGGATCAAGCCTGCGAGGCTTCCAGCACAGCGGATTGATATTCCGCTTCGCTGACCACTTTGCCGTCGAGCAGGAAGATCTGGTTCGTGGCAAAACGCGTCATGCGCGGATCGTGTGAAACGACCAGCACGGTCCGCCCGGAATTGTGCAGGTCGGAAAGCAACTGCATGATCGCCGCGCCGCTGGAGGTGTCGAGGTTGCCGGTCGGTTCGTCGGCGAGGATCAGGCTGGGATCATTGACCAGCGCCCGGGCGATGGCGACGCGCTGCTGCTGTCCGCCGGAGAGTTCTGTCGGGCGGTGATCCGCGCGGTCGCCAAGCCCCACCTGTTCGAGCAGTTCACGCGCCCGCACGGCGCGCTGCGCCGGCGGGACTCTTGCAAACTGCATGGGGAACGCCACGTTCTCCAGCGCGGTCATGCTTGGGATGAGGTTGAAGGATTGGAAAACGAAACCCATGCTTTGGCGGCGGAAGAGCGCAAGCATGTTTTCATCCATCTCATCCAGCCTTTGGCCGTTCATCGAAATTTCGCCTGAGGTGGCGCGATCCAATCCGCCAAGAAGATATAGCAGGGTGCTTTTTCCCGAGCCGGAGGGTCCCATGACAACCGTGAGTGTGCCGGTGTTGATCTCGAGATCAACGCCATCCAGGGCGCGCACAACCGTGCCGCCCATCTGGTAATGCTTGGTCAAGCCTGCGATACGGATGAACGAGCCAGCCATTTTAGAAAAACGGGCGTTGAACGTCACCCGATCCGCCCAAACCAGAGACCAACGCTGAAAACCCAGCCTGTGCTGAGAGAACGATCAGGACCACAACAAACACGGCAACGAATGCCTTCCCTCGCGGCACACCATCGAGCGCCGCCAGCCCGATCACAAGCAGGACAATGCTCCAGATGAGGAAAATGTCTGTCCGTGCGAGGAGTTGCGCGAGGAAACCCGCGCTATTTGCGAAGCCGGAAAGTCCGGGATTGACAATGGTATGCCCCGCCGAAAGCATGAAAATGGCGCGCAATAGATCGCGAATGGCAAACGGGAGACTCCCCCAGGCAACAAGATTGAGCGCGCCCTGCATCGAGCCGCGCCCGCCCAAAAGCGTCGAACCCAGGTGCAGCATGCCGGCAAACACAAGCCATCCCACCCACAAACCGCTCCACGCGCCGACGAGCGGGATGATGTACATGAATGCAGGTCCCTGCTGGGCTTGTTGAGCCTGCATGTAATTTTCCTGCATCTCGGGCGACCACCACTCCCAGCCAAGCGGAGGCGTAAATTCGCCCATCCCGGCGGCTTGGGTCTTGAAATATCCAGCCACGAGGATGACAAGCAAAGCGGTGATGCTCAAAACGAGCATCGGTGTCCACCACGAGGAGCGCGTCTCGGTTGCCATGTCCGTGAAGGCTGCACGCGGACGGAAGAGGGCTGCGAATACGCGCGGCAGGTCAAACCGACGGGGAGGGTGTGAAGTCATGTCTGTCATAGGGGGTCTGACAGGGAGGATTCTAACATGCTTTGATATGCCAGGATTAGACGCAAAAGCGGGTGGGAATGTTCCCAGCCGCGCATTGTTTCCCGTCTTTGGGCGTAAGGCGCTATCCAGTCAGGAACATTTCACTGACTCCCCTTCAATACCACAGCCGCGCCATACCCCACCACGGACGAATAGTCCCCTGTCACGTCGCCCGAGGTCGCGTGACGCAGAACCTTCACCGTATCCGCGCCTAATTCACGCGATGCCCACAGCACCGCGGTGAACGCGCCGAGTCCGCAGGCAAATCCCTTGCCGGCGCGCTCCAGGTCGAATGCGCTTTCGGGATTGAAGGCTTCGATCTCGTTCAACATGGCGCGGTCAAAGGTCAGGGCGGTTTTGTGGTTATAGAAATGGGACAGGTCCGTGCTGGCGACCATCACAAAATTCCTATTGCGCAGTACTTTTGCAAGCGCCCTGCCCAATCCCTCCGAGACACGCGGATCGAGGGCGCGCACCATTACGGGCAGCAACTTCCATCTGGATTTGAATGTGCGCTGCAAAAATGGAAGTTCGATTTCGAGCGAATGTTCGGGATCCCTGGAAACAGGCGATAAGCCAAATCCCAGTTCGGATTTCAACACTACATCGAGTTCGGACAGCGCATCCCTGTCAACAGGGACATCGCCCAGCGGCGTGCGATAGGCGGTGTGAGCAGTGGTGATGAGAGGCTGGGGATAAGGATGATGCATCGGCGCGATCACCGCGACCAGATCCGGATCACCCCGATTCTCACGAAGCTTACAGAGCGCCGCGAAGGCGTATCCCGCCACCGCGCCGGAATACACATGTCCCGCATGAGGCGCGATGACCGCGATGATCTCCCCATCCAGGTCTGGGAGTTTCGCGTCGTTCAGATATCCGTCCACGCTGCGAGCCAGCAGTTTGGGATCCCCCTCATACCATTGACCCGCAATCGGCGAAAGGCGCACGTCAGCCATAAAAAGATTCTAGCACCTTTTGCGTCGCGCGAAAAGCAAGCGGAGGCAGATGGGTCTTATCGAACCACTCAACGGCATCTGCATCGTCGTTCGCCTTCAACGTCCCGTCAATGACTTCGGCTTGATAGACGATCACAAAGTCTGCGCCGCGCGGATGTTCGCGTCCTGAGACAATATCGTACACCCGCGTCACGCGGACGCTCAAACCCGTCTCCTCCAGACATTCACGCGCGGCCGCCTCAGCCGGGTCCTCGCCGCTGTTGACGAATCCCGCCGGCAAAGTCCACGAGCCGCGAAAGGGTTCACCAGCGCGCCGCACCAGCAGCACACTGCCGCTTTGAACAACAAGCACGGCCGCGGCAACCTTCGGGTCAACAAAATGGATCCATTCACAGTTTGGGCAGACTTCGCGCACGGCAGCATAGCGATGTTCACGCCCCAAGGGTGATCCGCAACGCGGGCAGTATTTGAAATCCGTGTTTGCCATGAGAATCAATTATCACACAATTAAATGAAAATGCAGGAGCGCGCTCCTGCATTCGAAATGGCAGTTTATTTACCGCCAGCGGCTGACCGCCAGTTGACGCATGACCACCATCAGCAGCGCGCTCAAAACAGCGATGACCGCCAACGCGATCTGCCAGACGGATGAGATCAACGGCTGAGGCTGAGCCTGCTGCTGAACTGCAATATCTCCCGCCTCCCCGCTCTTTTCGGAAGGCGCCTCCAGGATACGCGCCGCATCCTCGGTCGGCGGCATTTCGGTTGGCGCAGGGGGCGCCATGGCAACGGATGGGTCTTCAGCAGGCGCGGATTCCACCGTAACAGAAGCGTCAGCCTGAGGCGCCTCTGCCGCGAAAAGTTCAGTTTCTCCGCCGCCCATTCCGTAGGCGGGCGCCTGCGGAGCCAACTGGGTGGATAACGTGTTCACACCAAATGTAAAGAAGAATAACAGGGTCGCGAATACGGCTGCCAACCGAAACACGGGATAGGCGCGCGGCAGGGGCGGGTTGAGTCCCACCATTTTGCGAGTGAGCGTGAAGTTGCGCGGCGCCTTTCGGCCGGGGAGTCTGCGGAGCAGGTTTCGGGCAGCGCGCAAATCCTCCAAAACGGAGACCAGTTCGGGTTCCGATTTGAAGCGGGCTTCCAGTTTTGCAGAATCAGAAGGCTTGAGTTCCCCGTCCAGATAAGAAGAAAGAAGTTCCAGGTCACGTGGTTTCATCATGCGCTTATTCCCTCTTCCAGACGAAATGAAGCGGGTAAAAGTTCCGCGAAGCCCTGCAGGCACTCACGCAGTCTTAAGCGGGCACGCGCCAGGCGGCTCTTGATGGTGCCAAGCGGAACGCGCACAGCCGCGGCAACCTCGGCGTAATCCAAGCCCTCGATATCGGCCATGACGACAACGGTCTTGAATTCCAGCGGGAGGTTGTCAAGGCAATGCTGGATGGCATGCTCGAGTTCGTCGGCTTCGGATTCCTGTTCGGGCGACATGTTCGGGTCGGCGAGCCAGCGCGGAGAGTCCATCTCTTCGCCGTCCCCGGTATCCGGCTCGAGCGGAGTGATGGGTCTGCGCTTTTGCCTGCGCAGTTCGTCGTAGGAGGCGTTGGTCACGGTGCGCATGAGCCAGGCTTTGAACGAACCCCCGCGAAAGGACGAGATGCTCTTGAAGGCGGAGATGAAGGCTTCCTGCGCGGCGTCCGCGGCGAGATCGTCATCGCCGAGAATGCGGAGGGCGACGTTGAACACGCTATCCTGATAGTGAAGGACAAGTGTGTTGAAGGCGTCCAGGTTTCCTTGTTGCGCGTCGCGGATAAGGGCTTGTTCGTTCATCGGGGTTATTTTATCACTTTATGATGTTGCCCCGCGCGGGACGCGCCGGCGGGCAAAAAGCCCGGCGTGGATAAATCTCATCGAAACAAAAGCCGCCTCTCCCGAGGAAAGAGGCGGCTTTTGTCGGCGCTCAATTCCGATTCGCAATCGGCTTCAGGTAAGAATCCAGCAGCGCGTCCATCTGTTCGAGCGATTCGCATACGAAGAGCATCGGGTTGAAGGCGTAGACCGTCTTCGGGATGCGGGCGATCGTCTCGATGTCGAACGGCGCGATGATCACTTCGCCACCGAAGATGCCGTCCTGTTTGATGCCCAGGTTCTGATAAAGCGAGAGGACAACGTTCCAACCCTGGTCGGCTGAGGACATCTGTCCCTTTCGGTGAAGCGCGTTCACCCCGTCAATGATGCGGTACAGATTGTTCCGGTTGGCGAGGAAATGTTGATGCAGCTGCCGGTACACATCCTGGGTGTAGTCAATCACACTGTCGCGCCCGAGGCGGTAGAACTCCATGATGGTGCGGGTCAATTCCTTGCGCCCCGAGATGATCCCCGCGCCAAAGACTTTGAAGCGGTTGTCCTGCACCACCAGTCCAAATTCCGTGCTGTACCAGGCAAGTCGTTTGATCACCTCCTTTTCCTCCTGGGTCGCTTTCATGTAAGCGGGCGCAAACTTATCTTCGATGTCCGCGTAGAATTGCTGCGTCAGGAACGGGAGATGACCAAATATGTCGTGGAACATGTCCGGCTCGGGCGTGAACTCCATCTGGTCGCGCGTGCGCAGATAATCGGTGATGAGAAAGATGCGCTGCGCGAACTTTGCATACCAGTCATCTGCAAGTGTGTAGCGCACAGCCGTCCGTTCGATATGCCAGCCCGAGTGCGGGGTGATGTGTTCATTGAGATGCGCCACTGTTGGGATGTGCTGCGGATCGAGTTCCAGCAAGGTCAATCCATGTTTGAATTCGCGGCAGAGGTGCTCGAGCAAATAAGGTTGGTGAATTCCGTTGTACAGGTCTGCCCAGATGGCGTGTTGTTCGTTGGTGAAGTTGATCTCCTGCGTTTCAGCAGTATATTCCCGGGTTCGATCAATCTGCTGTGCGGCAATATCCCCGGTATAAAAAGCTGAATTCTGATTCTTGTCCATATTTTCACCTTTCGTGGTAAAGAAGGATTGTAGATCGAGGACCCAAAACGCACGTGAAAAAATATTATCACCGCGAAAGGGGGGAGTCAAGTGATGGGATAATTATCATGAAGATTGGAAGGTTACAACCCGCTGCATGGAGTAGAATCGTCCCTGATGATGGAAGGAACATTGAACGGGAAAACCATTCTGATCACCGGCGCGGCGCGGCGGGTCGGGCGCATGTTTGCGCTCGCGTGCGCGAAGGCTGGAGCGGATGTCGTTGTCCATCACGCACATTCGGATGCAGACGCCGAATCCTTGTCCGCCGATATCAACGGACTCGGCCGCCGCGCCTGGATCGTCAAAGCGGATTTGAGCGATTCATCCCAAGCCCAAAGCCTGATCCCGCTGGTCAACGAATCCACGCCCCTGCATGGACTTGTCAACAGCGCGGCGATCTTCGAGCCTCTGTCTTTGCAGGATACTTCCCTCGCGGAATGGGATCGGCACATGGCAATCAACCTGACCGCGCCATTCCTATTGAGTCAATCATTTGCCGCGCTGGCTGGTGAGGAAGCGCGCATTGTCAACATACTCGATTGGCGCGCCCTGCGCCCCGGCGCAGACCACTTCCCTTACACGATCAGCAAATCCGCGCTCGCCGGGCTGACCAGATCGCTGGCTGCCGCACTTGCGCCGAAGATCATCGTGAACGGATTGGCACTTGGAGCGATCCTGCCTCCATCCAGTGGAAGGGCAAATCCCGATATAACAAAGAACATTCCAATGCAGAGATGGGCAGTGGATGGCGAGATCGAACAGGCGCTGATCTTCCTGCTCACATGCCCCGCCTACATCACCGGCGAGAT
>CAYQOF010000187.1:0-6384 GCA_964419035.1 uncultured Anaerolinea sp.
TATGAATCGGTTTGGTCGAGTGGGAAACGAGTACGTCCTCCATAACACACCTCTATCGTTTACAGTCAAAAACCTGCCGTGATTATATATGCAGATATTCGTTTTGCGGCTTTTATTTTTTCGCCCCGCCTCCATCCGCCGCGACCCTTCTTTCAACCAACTTCCCGACCAGCGGATACCGATACTCATCGCCCTTCAACGTGCGGTATCCCGCCCATTGCCCCATGATGTGCAGCAACGGAACCAGCAGCGCGACGAGGAATGCAATGACCAGCAAAACCATGAACAACACCAAACCAAAGATCGTCAGCGGCGAATCGAAGTTGGTTCCGTCGTTCCACCCAAACATGGCAAAGAGAAAGAACAGGCTGAACACATACAAAAAGATCGCGCCGAAATACAGGATCAACGCCCCGCCTTGAAAAACGAGTGTCTGCAGGGATTGGAATCTCAGGAACAAACTGCGCCTGCCTTGCAAGACCCATCCAGTGAAAGGCGCGAGCATCCCCCATAATACGATAATGACGCTGACATGACCCATCGCCGCGACCCAGCGGTCTTCGTGTTCTTCGATCAGCCATTCACGATCATTCGCCGCATCGTATCCCAGGTATCGCGCGAGACGGTCACCCATGATCGGATAACGGAAGTCCCTGCCAATGGCACAGGCAAACGCGGCAATGATCGGCAATATGACATATACGCCGATGAATAGAAAGATGACAACGTACGAACCAACAATCCATGATGACATCTCAGCGGTCGCGTCCTCCGCCCTGCCAAGGGCTGCGAGCGCAAACAGCATGAACCCAATGGCGATCAGGAGGGTGGAGAGGATCCAAATCGTATATCCCAGCGATTGATACCCCAACGCCTGCAAACACTGAAACGAGGAATAGTTCGATTTCCGCCGCTGGTCCGACCAGCCGATGACCGGCAGGATGATGCCCATGCCCAGCGTCAGCGCGGAGAGGTGCGAAAGCACTGCCCAAACGCGTTCCTCGGTGGTTGGCGCCCTGTTCATTCCACCCATTTTATCATCCGTCCGATGCAAAAAACCAGACCTCAAGGGGGTACGTGTGCCCCGAAGGGGTACGTGTGCCCCGAAGGGGTATAATCTCATCATCACATCCCGGAGGAAACATGTCTGAACTCGCGATCTTCCCACTGAGCGAAGAACACAAAATGATACGCGATGCCGCCCGCGATTTCGCGCAAAAGGAGATCGCCCCCATCGCGGCGGAATTCGACGAGAGCGGAGAGTTTCCGCGAACGACCGTCGGCAAGATGGGCGAAATGGGATTCATGGGGGTCGAGATGCCCGAAGAATACGGCGGCGCAGGTATGGACACGCTTGCCTACGTCCTCGCGCTCGAAGAGATCTGCAAAGCCGACGCGGCGCACGGCGTCATCATGTCCGTGAACAACTCATTGTATTGTCACGGAATTTGGAAGTTCGGAACGGAGGAACAGAAGAAAAGATTCATCACGCCGGTCGCCTCCGGGAAATCCGTCGGCGCGTACTCGCTGACGGAGCCGCAATCCGGTTCGGACGCAGGGACGATGAAATCCCGCGCCGCGCGCGACGGCGATCACTACGTCCTGAACGGACGCAAATCCTGGGTTACCAGCGGACCTGTCGCCGATTACTACGTCGTCTTCATGATGACCGACCCGGACAAAAAGCACAAGGGCATTAGCGCGTTTTTGGTGGAAGGAAACACGCCCGGTCTTGTGCGCGGAAAGAAGGAACCCAAACTGGGCATTCGCGCCTCCGCAACCAGCGAGTTGATCCTCGAGAATTGCCGCGTGCCTGTGGAAAACCGCCTCGGCGAGGAAGGCGAGGGCTTCAAGATCGCGATGACCGTCCTCGACGCGGGACGCATTGGGATCGCGACGCAGGCGCTTGGGATCGCGGAAGCGGCGTACGAAGCCGCGCGCCAGTATGCGGTCGAGAGGGAGGCGTTCGGTCAGCCGATCGGCGCGTTCCAGGGAACAGGATTCAAGATCGCAGACATGAAAACGCGCATCGAGGCGTCCCGTTTGTTGACCTATAACGCGGCGATGGCGAAGGAGAAATCCAAGAAGACGGAAGGACGATATTCACTCGAGGCTTCGATGGCAAAACTCTTCGCATCGGAGACCTCGATGTACGTCACACACGCGGCTGTGCAGATACACGGCGGCATGGGGTACAGCCGCGAACTTCCCATCGAACGCTATTTCCGCGACGCGAAGATCACCGAGATCTACGAAGGGACAAGCGAGATTCAACGGCTGGTGATCTCAAGAAGCGAATTGGGATTGAAGTAGACTCAACCGACATGCCCGCCTCCGATGTCATCCCCGCAGCGGACTCAGCCGAATCTGGAAGCGCGTTAAATAAACCTGCCTCCACTTTTCGCGTTCTCCGCGAAGGACTGCGCCCATCGCTGCCGACCCGCTTGGCGCTGCTGATTGCAGGCGTTACGTCCGTCGGTTACAGCCAGTACCTTATGGAGCAGCGTATACCGCAGGGAGTCCCAAATCCTTTGGCGGAACATTGGAACGCGGTCTACCGCCTCGAGATCGTCAACTACGACAACCTTTTCTTTGCCCTGCCCTATTTCCTGGGCGGGGCAATTTTATGCGGGCTTGCCGCTCTGCCCTCTGCGTGGAAGGGATCGTTCACCGACTGGAATTCATCACAGGAATCACGAAGTGACGCCAAGCCGATCCTTCAACTCACACATCTTGTGATTGGCATGATCCTGTCCGGGTATTTGCTCATCCAGCTCGGCAGGCATCAATATCAGCCCATCTATCCCATCCTGTGGCTGATTCCCATCTGGATATTTACCCGCGCTTTTTGGAACCGTGACAGAAGCGTAAAAACAGATTTGTCGCCTGGCATTTCGTTCCATGACGTATTCTGGATCACGGGATTGTTGATTCTGGGATTCTGCCTGGCGGCATTTGCCCTTCAGGACATCCCCAAGACAATGGTCCCGGACGAGGGCATCTTCTGGGAAACAGCCCGCGCCATCGCGCTCGGAGAGATACACCCGGTCATCTTCGATACAGGCGTATACACGTTCCCGGTTGCGAGTTCGGTCTTGCAGGGATGGATGATGCGCATTTTCGGGGTCAACTTTTGGGGCTGGCGGTTTGCGTCCGTCATTCCGGCCGTGCTGACGGTCGTTCCGCTTTATCTGCTGGCAAGGGAATGGTTCGGGCGACGCGCCGCCATTGCCGCGTGCATCATGATGACGGCAAACCCGTATTTCATCTCCTTTGCCCGCATGGGATACAACAACAGCCAGTCGCTCTTTCCCGTTACATTGTGTGTCTATTTCTTTGCACTGGGCGCGCGCAAGGGCAGTTATCTTTATCTCTGGCTGGCGGGAGTGGCGGCAGGTTTTGGATTTTATACCTACTTCGCAACATGGATCGCGCCCGTCACTCTTGGTCTTGGAATTCTCTATCTCCGCTTTTGCAAGGAATTCAACTGGAGGCAAACCTTCATCGCCGCCGGGATCGTAGTCCTGGGATGGGCGGTGATGTTCATGCCGCGCGTGGCGTATACCGCGAGCGGGAGCAACAGCGAAAGCCTGGTGTTCAAAATCTTCGAAACCAGTTTTGTGAACGTCTTTTACGGCAGAGCCTACTATGGAGAGGCAGACCTCGCCAGAACCATGCCGCCGATCCAGATCGGCGAAAACCATACCATCTTCTATGACCCGCTGATCTACGGCGAGTTGATCCTGCGCGGCACGGTCAGAACTTTTTTCTCGATGTTCAATCCCCATATCGTCTTCGAGCATTTCCTCAACACCGGGCTGGCAGGCGTCATTTCGCCGGCGTTTTTCCTGATCGGTATTGCGCTCGGTTTTCGATGCTGGAAACAAGTGCGCTTCGCTTTGCCCCTGATATGGATCCTCAGCGGCATGATTTTCCTGAGCATCCTCAATTCATTCCCGCCAAGACACACTCACCTGGTTTCGATCATCCCGGCGCTGGCGTTGGTCTCCGGCGCAGGCTTGACGGCTGTAGCGGAGAGTCTTTCTGAACTGATGGCACCGCGCTGGGCGTTCATCCGTTCACTGGTCAAAAATTCCATTCTGACAACTGTTTTCCTCGCCGTCATCTACTACGGATTTCAGCGACATTACGCCGCCATGCCGGACAGGTATCCTCCATCGTTCGAGGATATCGCATCCTGGATCGCGTGGAAAACGGAAACACCGGTCAGGCTCATTTACCTGGGTCAAACAGACGCAACACATCGCGTGGAATATCTCGTAAACACGAAGGCAGTCCCGCATCAATACAAATCCATCCTGATCCATGAATTCTCCCCGGAGACCGACCTGGCAGGGAACGAACCCGCCATCATTTTTACCGAGACTGGGAACCTGACGGATGTACCGTCCCCGCAAATCCTGCCTGCCGGCTTTCACGAACCTGTGGCATATTCCTACCGCGATGAATATGTCATCGGATACGTCATGACGAACACCGACCTGGACCTCGATCCAAAAGTCGGGATCGAGGGTGGGATCAACTCACTGATGACAAAACCCGTTCGTTACGTTCTGATGTCATTGTTTGCCGCCTTCATGCTCTTTGGCGTCCTCGCTCTTGGGAATTCAATCGGCTGGTTCAAGAGGGATCTATTGCTGGAAATCGGGAACGATCCGCCAACCCAGCGCAAGAATAAAGAGACGGAAGGGAAAGATGGGGTGGAATTCAAATTCCACCTGCGGATACGGATTCCAAAAAAACGTTCGCAATGACTTCGCAATCGCGGTGAAGCATTGGTATTTGGTAGAATTTCAACATGTCTTCGAACATCCAGCGTATTGCATCCTGTATTTTGTTTTTCGTTCTGCTCGCCACATCCTGTTCCCCATCCACCGAATCGAATCCCTATCCCACGTACGATCCCTTCGCTCCGGTGAACAACTCGAACGCGCCCGCGCCGGTCCAGCCGGGCGAGATCATTCAGCCAACGGACATGCCGCTGGGACCCACTCCCACGCGCGCGCCTCTTTCCATTTCCCTTCCGCCGCGCAACCCCAATTCATCCTTTACCACGCCGACGCCCGATCCGCCGCATCCGCTTCCGGCGCCGCGGCAGGTCGTGGATCAATACACCGTCCAGCCGGGGGATACGCTTGGCAGGATCGCGCAAAAGTATGGAGTCAGCCTTGAGGCGCTGATGCAGGCAAACGGGTTGAATGAATCGAGCATCCTCTCCGTCGGCGTCGTCCTCGACATCCCTCCGGTAACTGCGGACGTAAATCCCGGTTCCTCATTCAAGATCATCCCCAACTCCGAACTGGTGTTTGGACCAGCGAGCGCGCAATTCAATATCGAGTCATTCATCAAGGGTCACGGCGGTTATCTCGCGGATTATCTTCAAGAGGTGAACGGCGAGACCCTCAGCGGCGCGCAGATCGTCCGGCGCGTCGCGCAGAACTATTCGGTCAACCCGCGCCTGCTCCTCGCGCTCATCGAATATCGAAGCGGCTGGGTAACCAACCAATTCCCCTCGAACATTGATTACCCGCTTGGCTATTATGATGCGAGTTACGCCGGGCTGAACCGTCAACTCTCGTGGGCGGCGGACAATTTGAACCGCGGCTATTACCTCTGGCGCGTCAACGCCATCGCGACCCTGCCGTTGAGCGACGGCGCCTACGTTCCCCTCAGCCCGACCATCAACGCCGGGACGGCGGGCGTGCAATATTTCTTTTCACGATATAACGACCGCGCAACGTGGGATTTCGACGTCGGCGCGCTGGGACTCTTCCAGACCTATAATCAACTCTTCGGCTATCCCTTCGACTATGACGTCGCCTCATTACTACCCCCAAACCTGGCACAGCCTCCGATGCAGCTTCCCTTCGAAATCGGCGCGACCTGGTCCTACACCGGCGGTCCGCACGGAGGCTGGGATTCCGGCTCCGGCTGGGCGGCGCTCGATTTTGCCCCGCCGGGCGAGGGCGGCGGATGCGCGACCGATGAAGCCTGGGTGGTCGCGGTCGCCAACGGACTCATCGTCCGCGCAGACAATGGCGCGGTCGTTCAGGATTTGGACAACGACGGTTACGAACAAACCGGCTGGACTGTATTGTACATGCACATCGCCGCACAAGACCGCGTCGAGCCGGGCACTTATGTATACGCGGGCGGACGCATCGGGCATCCCTCCTGCGAGGGCGGGTTTTCGAATGCAACCCATTTGCATATCGCGCGCCGCTACAACGGCGAGTGGATCCCCGCCGATGGGAACCTTCCGTTCAATCTGGATGGCTGGATTTCGAGTGGAAACGGAGTCGAGTACGATGGTTTTCTCAAGCGCGGGGAGATCGTCATCGAAGCGTGGGAGGGCGTGTTCGA
>CAYQOF010000188.1:0-6353 GCA_964419035.1 uncultured Anaerolinea sp.
TGCGTTCCGCCTCCGCCTGCGCGGCGCAAAAGGACACCCGCCTGTTGATCATCCCACGCGATAAATTGATCATGTTGTGTGACACATACCCGCAACTCGGATACAGATTGATGTATAATCTCGCGGCAGACCTCGCCATGAAGATCCGAAACACAGACCTGCGAATCCGCGAGCAGTTGTTATATAAACCTCAGGATAGAGCATAGGCAGAAAATTGGAGTTTACACTTGACCCGCCAAGAGAATTCACGTAATATTAGAGATTAACGATAACCAGCTGTGAGAATTTCGCGCCCTCAGGGGAGGAATTTTTCCGGCTCTTTATCAAAATGAAAATGAAATTCAAACTGAAGGAGGTGATGCCGACAGAAAAGAGTGTTGTCAACCCTGTTGTTGTATCCGCGAAGATGAGAGGATACCTTGGTTTCCACCATTTCCATTTCGGAGGAGAAAGATAACATGAAACGCTTATTTGCTTTGCTTTCACTGCTGGTGGTTGCGAGCATGCTGTTTGCCGCATGTGCACCCGCCGCCCCGCCAATCGAATGCACCGACGCGATCGGCTGTGTCGAAATCGCTCCCGGCGATCCCGTTCATATCGCCTTCTGGGGCGTCATCGCCGGTCCGGACGCCTCTTTGGGTGAAGATTCCAAGCGCGGTGTCGAGATCGCCATTGACGATCGCGGCGGAAAACTGCTCGACCGCGATATTCGGCTGAGCGCTGAAGACGCCGGTTGTAACGCCGAAGGCGGAACAGCCGCCGCCACCAAACTGTCGGTGGATACCACCCTTGTAGCGCTGGTTGGTTCCAGTTGTTCCAGTGAAGCAGCCGCTGGCGTGCCAATCCTGACCAACGTCGGATTGGTGACCGTATCTCCCTCCAACACACGCCCCGCTTTTACGGAGCCTGCCCAGCGCGGACCCGGCGGAGTGTTGGAGAAGGACTTTGCTGGCTATCTGCGTACCGCCCATAGTGACGCCGTTCAGGGCGCAGTAGCCGCCCAGTTCGCCTATAACGAGCTTGGTCTTCGCAAAGCCGCGACCATCCACGACGGCAGCCCCTACGCCGAGGCGTTACAGGGCGTATTTGCCGACAAATTCAGGGAGCTGGGCGGCACAGTCACCTCGCAGGAAGCCGTCAGCCCGACCGATACCGACATGCGCGCCGTGCTGACCAAGATTGCGGCTGATACGCCGGAAATAATCTATTACCCGATCTTCACCGCGGCAGGCGGTCATGTCACCGCGCAGGCAAAGGAAGTTGCCGGTCTTGAAAATGCGGTGTTGATGGGCGCGGACGGCATGTTCTCGCCTGAGTTCGTCACCGCTGCGGGTCCCGCGGTGGAAGGTGTGTACCTCTCCAGCCCCGACTTTACCGCCTTCGCCGGTGGTTACGATGCGTTCCTGGAAAAGCATCGCGCCAAGTATGGCGGTGAGCCGCTGAGCATCTTCCATGCGCACGCGTACGATGCCGCCAACATCATCTTCAATGCCATTGAGAAAGTGGCGGTGACTGCGCCGGATGGAACGATCCTTATCGGGCGGCAGGCGTTGCGCGACGCGCTGTTTGCCACAAGCAATTACAACGGCTTGATCGGCACGCTGTCGTGCAATCAGTATGGCGACTGCAGTTCGCCCGTGATCGCGGTCTACCAAGTGACTGCCCGCGAAGTCGGCGGCCAGTGGCCCCCCGAGGCACCGATCTGGAGGCCGTAAGCCAGACGAATAGGATATCGCCCCGGCGTACGGCAGACGGAAGGGTATTTAGCCTCCAGTGAAGCCCGCCGGCGCGTTATTACTGTCGTAAGCAACCAGCCGAGGGTGAGCATGAGAACCTGTGGACCTTGCTCATCCTCGGTCCCTTAATCCTGAGGAGATTGCATGTATTCAAGTCTCTCCGAAAAACTAACTGAGTGGACTGTCATTATTGTTCTGTGGGGGTTTCGCATCATTGTCCTGCTGGTTGTCATTGGCGGTTCCATCTCCACCCTGATGACCGGGAAATATACCGGCGACCACTGGCGCGACTTTGTCGTCACCGGCGTTGCCCTGGGAAGCCTGTATGCGCTCATCGCGCTGGGATATACGATGGTGTATGGTATTTTGCGAATGATCAATTTTGCCCATGGTGAAATTTTCATGAGCGGCGCCTTCGGCGCTTATTTCATCGCCGATGCGCTGGCGAATGCAGGTTTTATGAATCGGTCTCCGCTTGCCTTCTTAATCATTGTAATCATTTTCGCAATGGCGGTCTCGACCGGGGTTGCCCTCCTGGTCGAACGGGTCGCCTACCGCCGCCTGCGCAATGCGCCGCGGCTGGTGCCTCTCATCAGCGCCATCGGCGCTTCATTTTTTTTGCAATACACGTTTCGCGGATTTTTCGGGACAGGCCTCTATGCGTATCCAATCCCCGAAATATTGAGCGGCGACATTACATTTCTGGGATTCAGAATTCTCAAGACTCAGGCAGCCGTCATCGTTGCGGCTGTGCTAATGATGAGCGGACTTTACCTGATCGTTATGAAAACCCGCATCGGCAAAGCCATGCGTGCCGTCTCCGAGGACAAGGGGACCTCTGCCCTGATGGGCATTGATGTGAACCGCGTCATCGTGGCGACCTTCGCCATCGGGGCGGCAATGGCTGGCGCGGCTGGCGTGCTTTATGCCCTGCTCTTCCGTCAGGTTCACTTTGCCGTCGGGTTCGTCCCCGGTATTAAAGCCTTCACCGCCGCCGTGCTGGGCGGCATCGGGAATATACCAGGCGCCATGCTTGGAGGATTGTTCCTGGGACTTTTCGAGTCAGTCGGTCCCGCCCTCTTCCTGGACGGGCTTGGCATCGTGGCGCCTTATCAGCTTAAAGACGCCATTGCATATACGATGCTGGTGCTGGTGCTTATTTTCCGCCCTTCGGGTATTTTGGGCGAACGTCTCGCCGCCAAAAAGGCTTGACATATTCTTCGTGAGGTGATGGATGATCGAAGCGATTTGGAAAACCGTACGCATCGGACTGCTGGGGAGTGTAATCGTGCTTTACATCTGCATAGTCGGGCTGGTTGGGACGTTTGGTCAACGCGCGCTCGTCAGCGGCGTAATTTCGCTCGGGCACGCGCTGCTGATCCTGACCGCGTTGATGGCAGGGTATATAGCCGCTCAGAACGCCCCCGAAAAACCCGCCGGAATGCCCGTGCTGGCTGGCATTCTGGCAGGGTTGCTTACGGGAGCCACGCTCTCCGCCCTGGTCGTCATCGGGAATATCGTCAACCTGCGCGCCATATTTCTGAACGCCTCCCCCGTCCTGTATGGGTTGCTCACTTTGGACCGCGGCATGGAGGGAGCATGGATTCCCGCCGTGGGCGGGATTGTCGTTGGAGGACTGGCAGGTTTGATATATATGCTTCCACGCGACACGCGGCGCATTCTCATATTTAACCTGCTTTTTGTCCTGTCACTGGGCTTGTTTGCCGGGTTGTTAAGGACTCAACTCATCGCCCGTCCAGGCGTCCCCACAATCATTGGAAGATACCTGTTCGCCTCTGAAGGGTTGACGGTGGCGGGAACATTGATCACCATCGGGCTGGTAAGCGGGATCATGATCCTTCAACTTCTGCTCGGCGCGAAGGTCAGTCAACGCGCCGAGAGACCTCCCGCAACCCGGAAAAAAATCATACGGTGGGCATTCCTTGGATTTTTAGTGTTCGCCGCTTTGATCCTCCCGCAAATCTCAGGTCCGTTCGTTGCGCAGGTCATTGTAGTGGTAGGCTTGTTTGCGCTCATGGGCTTGGGATTGAACCTCGAACTGGGTTTCGCCGGCTTGCTCGACCTGGGCTTCGTGGCATTTTTCGCCATCGGCGCTTATACAGCGGGCGTTTTGACCTCGACCGGGGAATATGGCATCGCAGATTGGTCCTTCTGGGCGGCGGTGCCGGTTGCCATTTTCCTGGCGCTGATTGCCGGAGTCCTGCTGGGCATCCCCGTCCTCGGCATTCGCGGCGACTATCTCGCCATCGCCACGCTCGGATTTGGCGAGATCACCCGCTTGCTGGTCGGCTCCGACTTCATGCGCCCCTGGCTGGGCGGTTCGCAAGGCGTCCTGCAAATCCCCAAGCCCGTTATCGGGAACTTCGTCTTCTCTGGTCCGCAGCAAATCTATTACCTGGTTGTTGCCAGCGCGATTCTGGTGGCGTTCGTCGCCTGGCGTCTGCGTGACTCGCGCCTCGGACGAACGTGGATGGCGATCCGCGAGGACGAGGATGTAGCGGAGGCGCTTGGCGTCAACCTCTTCCAATCCAAACTGCTTGCCTATGGATTGGGAGCCGCCTTCGCCGGGTTGAGCGGCGCGATTTTCGCCGTGCTGGTCAGCTCGGTCTTCCCACACGACATGCAACTGCTGAAATCAATCAACGTGGTGGCGCTCATTGTGGTCGGCGGCATGGGAAGCATCCCCGGGGTCATCGTCGGCGCGCTTGCCTTGATCGGCTTGCCCGAACTCTTCCGCGAGTTCTCCGAGTATCGCTACCTGTTTTACGGCGTGGCGCTGATCGCCATGATGCTATACCGGCCCGAAGGGCTGTGGCCCTCAGCCGCCATCCAGCGCGAACTTCACGCCGCCGAAGAGGCGGATGCAAATATCGCCGCGCTGTCCGTCCAGGATTAAGATTGAGAGTCGTCATGGCATTGTTAACAGCTCAAAAAGTCACAAAACGCTTCGGAGGACTCGTCGCCGTCAATTCGGTGGATTTCGAAATCCCCGATAAATCCATTGCCAGTATCATTGGACCGAACGGCGCAGGCAAAACCACCTTCTTCAACTGCATCACCGGTTTCAACCACGCCGACGAAGGCACGATCACCTTCGATGGAGTCGAGATCCAGAAACTTCGTCCGGACCAGATTACAAAACTCGGCATCTCGCGCACCTATCAGAACATCCGCCTGTTCGCCAACATGACCGCCATCGAAAACATTCTGGTCGGAATGCACAAATTCCTGAAAACATCCTGGATCAGCGCCGTGCTGAGGATGCCTGGTATGAGAGAAGAGGAAGAAAGGGCGCTCGAAGAGGCAAAACGGCTTCTGCGCTTCGTTGACTTGCGCGGAAAGGGCGACATGCTCGCCCGCAACCTCGCTTACGGCGAACAGCGCCGCCTCGAGATCGCACGCGCGCTTGCCGCAAAACCCAAACTGGTACTGCTCGACGAACCCAGCGCGGGCATGAATCCGCGCGAAACGGAAGACCTCACCGATTTCATCCGCCGCCTGCGCGACGAACTGGGCATCACCATCCTGCTCATCGAACATCACATGCGGGTGGTGATGGGAATATCCGAAAAAATCACCGTGCTGGACTACGGCGAAAAGATCGCCGAAGGCACGCCCAGGGAGATCCAAACCAACCCGCGCGTGATCGAGGCGTATCTTGGTCGCGGCGCCGCCACCGAAGGCATGGATACCGCCCAGGAACGAATGGTGAACAGAATAAAATCCAATGCACAGTAGGTAAACATGTCCATACTAACCATTAACAACATACATACCTACTACGGCAACATCCACGCCCTGAAAGGTATTTCCCTCAACGTCGAAAAAGGCGAGATCGTCACCCTCATCGGCGGGAACGGCGCAGGAAAAACCACCACACTCAAGACCATCTGCGGACTGCTCCAGCCGCGCGAGGGAAACATCCTGCTCAATGGCGAAGACCTTGCCAAATTCAGGGCGCATGAGATCGTCTACAAAGGTGTCGCGATGGTCCCTGAGGGACGCGGCATCTTCACCCGCCTCACGGTCAAGGAGAATCTTGAAATGGGCGCGTTCAGTCTCAGCAACAAGGAACAGGAGAACAAAAACATGGAAAGGGTGTTCTCACTCTTTCCCCGCCTGAAGGAACGACGCTCACAGGTGGCAGGGACGCTTTCCGGCGGTGAACAACAAATGCTCGCCACCGGACGCGCTCTGATGGCAAGTCCAAGCATCCTGCTCATGGACGAACCGTCCATGGGTCTCGCCCCCGTTCTGGTGGAACTCATCTTCGACACCATCCAACAGATCAACAGGGAAGGCGTCACCATCCTATTGGTGGAGCAGAACGCCCTCATGTCCCTTGGCATCGCCCACCGCGGCTACGTCCTTCAAACGGGCGAGATCGTGTTGAGTGATAACGCCGAAAACCTGCGGAAGGACCCCACCGTCCAGAAAGCCTACCTCGGCATGGAATGAGGAAACCAGCGAACACAAAGGTTCCAAGAGTTTTCTTGGCGACCTTTGCGGGCTTCGCGGTTCAAATATACGGTAGCAAATCGCCATCCCTTATTGTCTGCATCCTGTTGTTCACAGCGGGAGCAGAGTCTGCAGCGT
>CAYQOF010000189.1:0-6253 GCA_964419035.1 uncultured Anaerolinea sp.
CTGGGGATCAACTGGCTGCCCAGGTACCAAGCCAGGGCTGTGCCCAATACCCAATTGATCGAGATCACTGTAACCGATACAAACCCTCAGCGCGCCCAGATCGTTGCGAATGAACTTGCGAACCAATTGATTCGTCAAAGTCCCGCGATCAGCGGTTCGGAGCCTGGGCAAAGGCAGGATTTCATCAAGCAGCAATTAACCAGTCTGCAGACGCAGATTCAGGAGACAGAGGCAAAGATCGAGGAGTTGCAAACAAGTCTGATCGGCATGAACAGCGCCAGCCAGGTGGCGAATACCGAGGGGGAGATTGCCGAACTGACCGAAAGGTTGAGCGCTTTGCGACGGAGTTATGCCGATTTCCTGGCGAACTCACAGGAAGGCGCGTTGAATATTCTCTCGGTCGTCGAGCCTGCCAATCTGCCGACCCGCGCTGTCGGTACGAACAAATTCTTGATTATTTTCCTCGCGGCGGCGGTCGGTTTCAGCCTCGCGGCGGGAGGCGCATATTTGATCGAATACATTGACAGGACCATAAAGACCACCTCCGACGTGGAGCGCGTGCTCAACTTCCCTGTCATTGGTTACCTGTCTGAAATCTCTGAAAATGGGAATAGCGCCACTTATGTCACAGAGAATCCAGAATCGGTCGTTGCGGAGAGTTTTCGATTGCTCCGCTCGAATTTGGATTTCTTCGGTATTGACAGCCCTGCAAAGACCATGTTAATCGCCAGTCCATATCAGGGAAATGGCAAGACAACCATTGCCGTAAACCTGGCTATGTTGATGGCGCAGAGCGACCAGAGGGTGATTCTGGTTGATGGTGACATGCGCAGGCCCTCTATCCATGCCTCTTTGGGAGTTGAGATTGACCCCGGTCTGGCGGATGTCGTTCGTGGACAAAAGAGGATCACGGAGGTTGTCCGTCGAATCAAAGATCAGGGGCTTGATGTGGTTACGGCTGGCACCAAACCGCCGAACGTTACCGAGATCGTGAGTTCAAAGAAGCTCGGTTCCGTCTTCGAAGAGTTGAAGAAATCCTATGAGGTGGTGATCGTTGACGGTCCCCCGCTGGTAATATCTGATTCATACAACCTTGCCTCGAAGGTGGATGGTGTAATTTTGATCATGGAGCCCGGCCAGACACGGGAGGAACAGGCTAGGGTCATCAAGGAACAATTGGACCGGGCAGGCGCAACGGTGATCGGCGTGGTCTTTAACAAGGTATCCACTGTGACTGCCAGCAGTTATGGGGACTATCAATATCTGTCCCTGTTCTCGCCGAATTATTACAGCGATTACGTGTCGAACGCCCCGAAGGCGGATGCTTCGAAAACGCCCCGTGCGAAAAAACTGCTTGCCTTCTTCGAGCGCGGGGAGGTCCCTGATGGTGTGGCATCTACCGTCGAAAAGGCTGTTACGGCGATCAAAACACAGCCGAGGGAACTGATCGAGCGTGTGAAGAAACCGAAAAAGAACGGCAAATCGAAAAATTAAACCCATCAACAAGGACGAATGTTTTCAAGGGACGCATTGGCAGTGCGTCCCTTTTCTTTGTGCCGGACAGGGTATACTCACAGAATGAAGAATACCCATTTACTGCGTCTAATACTGCTGCTGTTTGCGGTCTTTGCCGCCGCGCTTGCTTATCCCTATTTTGCAAACGTGGATCTGCCGGACGCCGGAATGTCCGCCTTTGGTTCGGAGACCCTGCGGGCGCGCGTGGGGGACATCATCGAAGAGGGCGAGATTGATCTGGGCGGCACGGTACAGCGTTACCAGATTGCGCGCGTCGAAATCCTCGAGGGGGAATATCAGGGCATCCTCATGGAAATGGACTATGGCAGGCGTCAGGTGCTTTCGAACGGGATTTATCTCCAGCCCGGCGATGAAGTGCTGATTACGATTGGCAGGCGTCCTGATGGTGTGTTGACGGTTTATTTCGCGGATTTCGTGCGCGTCGCACCCATTTTGTGGCTGGCGGGGATTTTCGCCGCATCCATCCTGATCATCAGCCGCTGGAAGGGATTTCGTTCGCTCATCAGCCTGGCGTTCAGTTTGACCGTCATCATCGGCTACATCATTCCGCACATTCTGGCAGGCGAGGACCCGCTGCGGGTCAGCGTCATTGGTTCGGCGATCCTGCTTACCGTTACATTGTATGTGACGTATGGCTGGAACCTGAAAACACACGCCGCCGTGACGAGCATGATCCTTGTCCTGTTGATCACCGGGACGCTGGCATGGTTCGCCGTGACATTGACGCGTCTCACCGGGTCGGGCGACGAGAATTCGCTGTTCCTGATTCAAATGCTCGATTTTCAGGTCAATCTGCGCGGCTTGCTGCTTGGCGGCATGATCATCGGCGCGCTCGGCGTGCTGGACGATCTCGTCACTACACAGGCTTCGGCGGTGTTCGAGTTGCGCCACGCCAATCGTTCATTGGGATTTCGCGCCTTGTACAACTCCGCCATGCGTATCGGGCAGGATCACGTCGCGGCGACGGTCAATACGCTGGTGCTTGCGTACGCGGGCGCGTCGCTTCCCATGCTCCTCATGTTCTCGCTTGGGCGCGGGAATTACGGTTCCCTCGTCAACTTTTCGTTCATCGCGGAGGAGATCGTGCGCACGCTGGTCGGGTCGCTGGGGCTGATCGCGGCGGTTCCGATCACGACTGCCATCGCCATCCTCCTCGCTCTCAGGGCGGATTCGCTTGGGGTGTGGAGACAGGTCCTCGGCGGCGTCCTGAGCGAGTCGAAGGATCCGGAGGGAAGCGGGGAAGGTCATCCCCATGCGCATTAGCCTGCAACTTTCCCCCGCCTGAGTCGTACGTCAAGTAGAAAGTCCAATAGGAGCGCGAGTGACCGACGAAAAAACCCGGGTGCTCCAGGCGCAACAAGGCAGTGATGAGGCGTTTACACAACTCGTCGAAACCTATCAGAAGCCTGTGTATAACCTGTGCTATCGCATGTTGGGGAAGCCTGAGGAAGCGGAAGACGCCGCGCAGGAGACCTTCCTGCGTGCCTACCAAAACCTGCATCGCTACGATTTATCGCGTTCGTTCGGCACCTGGATCCTCTCGATCGCCGCGCATTATTGCATTGACCGGCTGCGGAAGAGGAAATTCGCGATCTTCTCGATGGATGCGGAGAACGATGACGGCGCGGCGTTCGAACTGCCCGACCCCGCCTCTCCCGACCCGGAAACTGAATCCGCCAAACGCGAGGAGCGCGACCGCCTGCACCTTTTGCTGAAAAACCTTGACCCAACGGACAGAGCCGCTGTCATCATGCGTTACTGGTACGATTTCTCCGAAGTGGAAATTGCTCAATCCCTAAAACTCACGGTGAGCGCGGTGAAAAGCCGCCTGCATCGCTCACGCCGGGCGCTGGCAGGCATGTGGCAGGAAGAGTCCACTCGCGCACAGACCGAAAGGAGGCCTTATGAAACACCAGCCTTTTGAAGAGTGGCTGTTGAACGATGCACCCATCACCCCCGAACAGAGGCGCGAACTGGATTCGCACCTGCGTTCCTGCGCGTATTGCGCCGCGCTTCTCGAGACGAGCATGGCATTGAAATCGGTGAAAATGGCTGCGCCTGCCGCCGGTTTCACAGCCCGTTTTCAGGCGCGTCTCGCCGCGCACAAAGCGGCGGACCGCCGCCGCAAATTCTGGGGCGCGATCCTGTTCGGGATTGGAGCGCTGGTCTTCCTGTTGTGGATCATCAGCCCGTCGCTGTTTACTTTCCTCGTCTCGCCTGCCGGCTGGATCACGATGCTCGTGGAATGGGGGGTATTTCTTATTACCACTCTTCATGCAATGACCCAGGCAGGTTCGGTGTTGTTGCGCATCCTGCCCGGCTTCCTGCCTCCCTTTGCATGGATGGTTTTGATCTCGGCGTTTGCGGGGCTCAGTCTTTTGTGGTCGGTATCCATCTGGCGGTTCACCCGCCTTCCGCAAGGAGTGTGACGTATGAAAATGAGATTTAGATTGTTCGCCCTGCTTGCCCTGTTTGCGCTGATACTGATTCCGACAGGCGCGGCATACGCGCAGGGACCCGATCCCGAAAGCGGGCGGGTCATATTCGGGAGCAACTTTACTCTGGAGGGCGGTGAAACCTTCAACGGCGACCTTGTCCTCTTTGGCGGAAATGTGCGGATCGAGAAGGATGCCGCCCTGAACGGGGATCTGGTTGTTATTGGCGGCAATATTCAGAGCAATGGGGATTTGCATGGCGATGTCGTGGTCATCGGCGGACAGATCCAGCTGGATGAGTCTGCGCTGATCACCGGCGACGTGGTTACGATCGGAGGTCAGTTGCAGCGCGCGCAGGGTGCAAGAATAGAGGGCGATGTGGTCAACAACGTTGCGCCGAACATCGAAATCCCAAATGCCAACGTGCCGCGCGTGCCCAATGTGCCGGTGCCGAGCGCGGTAAACGTCAATTTCAACCCGTTCATCGAATTTGCCAGGGTATTCGGAGCGTCCCTGCTGGTGGCTTTCCTTGGGATGCTGGCTGCCCTGTTCTTCCAGGAACGGCTGAACCGCGTTTCGCAGGCGGTTGTCGCCCAGCCATTGGTCACGACCAGTATCGGTCTTTTGACGATTGTGGCTTTGCTGGTGGTCGCCATTACGATCATCCTCCTGCCGTTTGCGTTACTGGGACTGATCCCGCTGACGCTTGCCTGGCTGTTTGGTGTGATCGCGGTCGGACAGGAGATCGGCGAACGTTTTGCAAAGGCGCTCAGCCGGGAATGGGCGCCTGTCCTGACGACAGGTCTTGGCACGTTCATCCTGGTCTTTATTGTGAATTCGGTGGGTGCGATGAACGACTTCCTCCCATTCCTGGGTTGTGTGACGTGGGTCATCCCGGCCTTCGTTGGTTTGCTGGCGATCGGCGCGGTGGTGATCACGCGCTTCGGAGCAAGACCAGTTCCGGGTCCCGCGTTGACCGTTCATAGTCCCCCGACCGAGCCGGGTCAGGTGCCTCCCGCGTCGTAGCCGTAAAAATCCGTCATGATATAATCAATCCGCCCCGGAAGGAACGGGGCGGATTGATTTTTTATGGAGGAGACATGGCTTTCAAGGAAATACCGGTTCCCGATACAATTATTCACAATGCGCCGCCGCCATTGATCGAGGTTGCCGGTACGAATCGGGAGATGGGGCAACAGATCGGCGAGGCGAGACGCGAGCAGGTGCGGCACAGCATCGAGAATGCGCAGGTGTTGATCCAACAATCGTACGATACGCTTGAACTGACATGGGAGGGGACGAAGATTCAAGCCCGCAAGTACCTGCCGTTCGCCGAGGAACGTTATCCGCAATATGTGGAGGAGATGCGCGGCATCGCGGAGGGCGCCAATGTCCCGTTCGACGATGTCGCCGTGCTGAACGCGATGGAGGCAGTGACGATGGATGCTCTCCATCTCACGCGCTGCACGAGTTTCGCGGCGAATGAACAACGCACGGCAGATGGTCACGTGCTGGTCGCTCACAATGAAGATTGGGTTCCGGAAGACGAGAATGACGTTTACGTGATTTCTGCAAAACCGGGGGATGAGCCCCCGTTTCTTGCCATGACGTACGGCGGGCTCCTGCCCAACGTGGGATTCAACGCTTATGGCATCGCGCAGTTGATCGACTCGGTGTACCCGAACGACTCCCGCATCGGGATTCCCCGTCTGGTGGTGGCGCGGGCGGTGCTGGCATCGCGCCGCATTTCAGGCGCCATCGGGCGGACGCTGATCCACCATCGCGCCGCGGGGTATAACCATCTGATCGCTCACGAAAGCGGGGAGTTGTATTCAGTGGAGGTTTCCGCGCGCAGGTTCGACATTCTGCATGGCACGGATGGGTACACGGTCCACACCAATCATTATCTTTCCCGGACCATGAAGGAGATCGAGAGTGACCCCGAGGAACTGATCTCTTCGCGCGTGCGTTACTTCCGCGCGGACCGGTTGCTGAGGCAGAATTCGAAGCATACGATCAAGTCCTTGCAGGCGATCCAGAAGGATCACGTGAACCTGCCCAACTCGATCTGCAATCACAACATCCGGGGGATTGACCCGCTGGATCGCGAAAGCACCATCACCGCGCTGGTCGTTGACCTGACCTCGCGCGAGATGCACATTGCCTGGGGAAATCCCTGCCAGAATGGGTATCATACGTATCATTTGAATGCTTGAGAGTGATGAGAGATGAAAGAAAAAAGACACTCACGTTTGAGTGTCCTTTAATGTGCCCCCACGGAG
>CAYQOF010000190.1:0-4273 GCA_964419035.1 uncultured Anaerolinea sp.
AAAAGGTTATGTGGTTCGCTTGAGTGGATGATTATCTTCATGTGTAATTTTATTATACATGAACGAAAGTTGGCGATGTCAGGAGCATTGCTTGCATGCGACAGTAGTGGAAAACCAGCGGCTCAACCCCGGCTTTTTATCTGTAACCTTTTCACATCTTGCCCGGCATTTACAGCAGGGGCATTTGTGTATAATCAGCCCTATATTCCCTGAATAATTACATCTCACAAGGAGGCGCCTTCCGACGGATTGACAGGAATTTGCTACTCTCTGTTGCTGGTTTTCAATTCAGAAACTTCAAGAGGAGATTTATGATGAAAAAGTCTGTTCGTGTATTTTCGCTTGTGATTGTGTTGGCGCTTTTGCTGTCGGCTGCTGTTGCGACAGCGGGAGCCAGACCATCGGGGACTGTGGACGTTCAGTTACTGGCGTTGAACGATTTCCATGGCAATCTGCTGCCTCCCTCCGGCTCTTCAGGCCGCGTCGGCACAATTGATGCGGGCGGGGTGGAATATCTGGCAACACACATCAGTAATCTGCGCGCCCTCAATCCCAATACGGTTGTCGTTTCTGCCGGGGATATGGTCGGAGCCAGCCCGCTGCTATCAGCCCTGTTTCATGATGAGCCGACCATCGAGGCTTTCAATATGATGGGTCTGGATTTCAACGCGGTCGGCAATCACGAGTTCGATGAGGGCGTTTACGAACTCATCCGCCTCCAGGAGGGCGGTTGTCATCCCGTGGATGGTTGTCTGGATGGGGATGGATTCGAGGGCGCGAACTTCCGCTTCCTCGCGGCAAATGTGACGTGGAAGAAGAACGGCAAGCCCATCTTCCCGGCGTACAAGATCCGCGCTTTCGAAGGAACGCAAATCGCCTTCATCGGCATGACGCTCGAAGGCACGCCCAGCATTGTGACTCCTTCCGGCATCGCCGAACTGGATTTCCACGATGAAGCGGACACCGTCAATGCCCTGATCCCTGAATTGAAGAAAAGGGGAATTGAAACCGTCGTTGTCCTGATCCACGAAGGCGGTGTACAGGTGCCTTCCAGTTCGCCAATCAACAGCTGCGTCGGCATCTCCGGTCCGATCGTGGATATCGTCAACCGCATGGACGATGCAGTGGATGTCGTGATCAGCGGACACACCCACCAGCCTTATAACTGTGTGATTGACGGCAAGCTGGTCACCAGCGCGTTCTCGTTCGGCCGCCTTGTCACAAAGATTGACCTGACCATTAACCGCAAGACGCGTGATGTCGTCACCATGGCTGCAGACAATCGCATTGTGACCCGCGATGTTCCCAAAGACAGCCTGTTGACTGCGTTGATCGCCAAATACAACGCCATCGCGGCGCCGCTCGCGAACCGGGTGATCGGTTCCATCACCGCGGATATTACCCGCACTGCAAACGCGGCTGGCGAATCTGCTCTGGGCGATGTGATTGCCGACGCACAGTTGTATGCCACCACACCTGCCAATCTTGGCGGAGCAGTGGTCGCCTTCATGAACCCGGGCGGCATCCGCGCGGATTTGACCTATGCCAGCAGTGCTGCCGGTGAAGGCGATGGCAACGTGACGTACGGCGAAATGTTCACCGTCCAGCCGTTCGGCAACAACCTCGTCACCATGACCTTGACCGGCGCGCAGATCAAGGCTGTGCTCGAACAGCAGTTCAATAACCCATCTCCCGGCGCGAACCGGATCCTTCAGGTTTCCAACGGTTTCACCTACACATGGAGTCAGTCCGCGCCCATTGGTAACAAGGTCTCGAACATGATGCTCAATGGCGTGCCATTGGATCTTGGCGCCAGTTATCGGGTCACCGTCAACTCCTTCCTCGCGGATGGCGGCGACAACTTCACTGTGCTTGTTCAGGGCACGAACCGCCTCGGCGGCGCAGTGGATACCGACGCCTTCGAGATGTACTTCGCGGCTTTCTCGCCGGTCGCTCCCGGTCCACAGAACCGCATTACGCGTGTTCCATAAAGTGCCATGAATCAAAACCGGGTTGTCGAAAGGCAGCCCGGTTTTTTGGTTAATGCAGAATGTTTTTGACGACCCTGCCGTCTTTCATCACGAGCGCGATGTTATCGTTATTTTCCAGTGAGCGGATGTCCCGTATCGGATCGGTCTTGAGGATGAGGATGTCCGCCAGTTTACCGGCCTGGATCGTGCCGACCTGATCGTCCCAGCCCATGCACTCGGCGGCCGTTTTGGTCGTGGCGACGATGGCTTGCATGGGCGTCATTCCGATGTTGACCATCAAACCGAGTTCCCGCAGGTTCGTGCCGTGCGGCATCACGCCCGCGTCGGTGCCCATGGCGATCTTGACCCCGGCTTTGTGGGCGCGGCTGATGCTCTCGCTGTGGATTTCGACCACCTCGCGCGCCTTGCGGACGCCGTATTCGGGCATGCCGCCGTTTTCGCCTGCTTCCAGAACAGCGAGCGGCGCGAGAAGCGTGGGAACCAGATACGTTCCATGCTTGAGCATCAGGTCAATCGCCTCTTCGTCGAGGTAGATGCCGTGTTCGATCGAATGGATCCCGGCGCGCACCGCGTTCTTGATCCCCTCCACGCCCTGCGCGTGTGCCATGACCTTCACGCCGCGGCGATACGCCGCCTCGCGCACGATCACATCCAATTCCTCGGGCGAGAACTGGGTGAACTCTGGGTGGTCGGTGGGACTGAGTACCCCGCCGGTCGAACAGATCTTGATGATGTCCGCGCCGGCGCGCAGGATCTCGCGCACCTTCCGTCGGCAGTCGTCCACGCCGTCCACGCGGCAGGAGGGAAAGCCCGGGTATGCCGGGAACAACTCGAAGTCCATGCCTGACCGCATCCATCCGTCACCGTGACCGCCCGTGATGGTGAGCACGCTGATGCTGATCTGCATGCGCGGTCCCAAAACGACTCCGCTTTCCACCGCCTGTTTGACGCCGGCATCCGCGCCGCCCGCGTCGCGCACGCTGGTGACGCCCGCGTTGACGGTGTTCCTCATGTAATTCACCGCGTTGAAGAAGCGCATCGAGAAGGGCGTGGACATCTCTCGAACGATATTCACACCCTCGAGCATGAGGTGAACGTGCGTGTCAATGAAGCCGGGCAGGATGAACCCGCCGCCCGCGTCGATCTCCGCGATCTCCTCGTTCGGCAGTTTGATGTGGTTCGCATGACCGACCTCGCGAATCCGGTTATCCGTTACAAGCACGGCGGCATCGGGGGACACATTGCCTGTGCCGTCAATCAGCGTTCCATTGCGAATGAGGGTGTTTGTCATGTTATTCTCTTTTCTGATGAAAATATTTGGGCTGGCATGGACCAGTTATGGATCAAATCTTCAACGCGCGCGCGGCAATGTAACTGGGATGGTAGTTGTGCAGCGGAGATTCGAGCATGTAGTCCTCGTACAAGTCGGTGATGATGAATCCCGCGTTGCATTGACCGCCGAGCAGGTCTGTGAGGCTGTGACCGAATTCAACGGGCAAGCCCTTTTCGATCTGTTCGTCCAGATATTCTTTCGGCAGGCTCGTAAGATCGGAATAAGGGATTTGATGAGCGACTTCCAGAATTCCCTCATCCATTTTATACAGGTCGAAGATGTAATGCACGGGATTCATAAAACCGGTCATCAGGATGCCGCCGCGTCGAAGCGCCCGGTGACATTCCCCCCATACCGCGCGCACGTCCGGCATAAAGACTGTTGAGACGGGGTTGAAGATCAGGTCGAACGACTCAGCCTCAAGCACGGATAGGTCCGCCGCGTCGCCCTCCACCGTTTTCAGAGGCAGCGCGTCCCTCTCCGCCACGAGTTGATCCTGTTTCAACTGGGCTGGGGAATTGTCGAAGACGGTCACGTTCGCGCCGACCGCCGCGAGGACCGGTCCCTGCTGCCCGCCGCCGGCCGCGAGACAGAGCACATCCGCGCCTTGAAGGACGGGAAACCATCTTTGTGGAACGGGGATGTTCTCGGTCAGCACGATCAAGAACTCGCCCCGCCTCGCCTTCGCAATCACTTCTGAACTGACCGGCTGTGACCAGCGATTTTTTCCTCCCTGCGCTTCGCGGTCCCACGCGTCCCTGTTGTACGAGCGGATGTCCATGAAATTCTCCGTTTACGCGTGCGCGACGCACCCTTCAAGCCAAAACCGCCACATCTTCTACTTTCCACTTTCCAGACATGGCGGTCTATTTTCCTATTGAAGCCTTGTGTGCCTATGGGCTGGGCGAGCCTTGCACAGCCACGCCCGTCCATGAGAACACGCGCCTGT
>CAYQOF010000190.1:4373-6201 GCA_964419035.1 uncultured Anaerolinea sp.
TATGGGCTGGGCGAGCCTTGCACAGCCACGCCCGTCCATGAGAACACGCGCCTGTCGCTTGCCGCACCCGCAGACAGGTAAATGGGCTGACCCTGTTCGTCCACGCCGCTCTGACGCACCGTCGTCACCCACCAGCGGAATACGTGCGCCAGGTTGTCGTTCGGGCGGAAGGATGTGGGAACGATGTATTTGGTGTCCGTAACATAGGCTGTGATGCGCCGTCCGCCCCCGACGGTCACATCCTCGATGATCACCTGATATCTTTCGTTGTCTCGTAGTGTGCCGATGGTTGACCACTGCAATGTGACCACGTCGCTTGCCAGGGTGAAGGCGGCGCCGTCTGCAGGCAGGAGCAGGGGCGGGGCAGGGTAGGGAGGCGGAAGCGTCGCAGTGGGAGTCGGGCCGGGTGTGGCGAATCGTTCACATAACGGGATGGTCAAAGTTGTTCCGATAAAGACGTTATCCGAAGCCAGCCCGTTATAGAACTTGATGGCATCCTGCGGCACGTTGTAATTCATGGCAATGCTCGAGAGCGTATCGTTCGCCTGGACTGTGTAGAAAACCTTCTCGCATGCCTGCGCAGTCTGCGTCGCTTCGTTCGGGACAGCGGTGGGCGGCGGCGCGGGGGTCGGCGTGGGATAGGGGATCTTCAGCACCTGACCCGCCGAGATGATACAGGTGGTCGGCAGGCTGTTCAATATGATGATGCTTTGCACTGAAACGCCGAAAGCCACCGCGATGCCGCCGCATGTATCTCCACTGCGGACGGTGTAATCAAAGGGCGGCAGGGGCGTTTCGGTGGGAATGGAAGTCGGGCTGGGAGTCTCTGTTGGGGTCAGTGTGATGGTGGCTGTGCCTGTGGCGGTCAAAGCCGAGGTCGGTTCGGCGATTTGTCCGCCGATGCCGGCGCTCAGTGCAAAATAGACGCTTGCCGCGCCGATGAGCAGAAGGATGACGAGCGCGCCGAGCGCCGCAGGCAGGCTGAGCGTCAACTCGGGCATGCGGCTGGCTTGGATTCCGGTATCGGCTTTTTTCGATTTTGGCGCGGCTTTTGCTGTCAGTTCGGTCCCGCACACCAGGCATCGTGTCGCGTTCTCGCTCAGGCGGGTTCCGCAGGTGGGACAGACCTTTGTTTTCTGTGAATAGGTTTCTTGAGTCATACGGGCGTGAATTATACCATCGAACACTTTTCGGGATTTTTGGCGCGGGATCGTCCTGCGCGTTGCGCCGCGAAGACGAAGGACGCTTCCTTCTGCGCCTTGACCTGCTTCGCTTCGAGGGAATTTATCGCGGCCTTTGCCGTGTAATCGCTGTACCCGCCGAAGGTTTCCGTGATGACCGAGTCCTTCAACTCGAAGATGCGGTTGACCGTCCGATCCAGAAAATAGCGGTCGTGCGAAATGACGAGCACCGTGCCGTTGAATTCGTCGAGCGCGTTCTCCAGCACCTCCGCGGAAGCGATATCGAGGTTGTTCGTCGGTTCGTCCAGCAGAAGG
This sequence comes from uncultured Anaerolinea sp., assembly GCA_964419035.1. Lineage (GTDB taxonomy): Bacteria > Chloroflexota > Anaerolineae > Anaerolineales > Villigracilaceae > Defluviilinea. Next base: position 5,870 of record CAYQOF010000190.1, read on the forward strand.
AAGTTCGCTCCCGAAAGGACAAGCAATGCCAGTTGAAGCCGGCTACGCTCACCGCCTGAAAGCGACCCGATCCTCTGCGTCGCCTGCTGGTATGTGAACAGGTAACGGATGAGGAACGAGACCGCGTTCGACTCGCTCATGTTCCCTGCAAGACGGACGGCGTCAATCACGGTTTGGTCGAAATCCAGCGTTTCATGCTCCTGCGCGTAATACCCCACCTTCACGCTGGGACCGATCTTGATCTCGCCGCGCGTGGGTTGTTCCCTGCCTAAAATCAACCGCAGCAACACGGACTTTCCCGCGCCGTTGGCGCCGATCAGCCCCACGCGCTC
>CAYQOF010000191.1:0-1246 GCA_964419035.1 uncultured Anaerolinea sp.
TATGCGCCTTCATCTATATACACGCCATGACCGAGTTTGATGTGGTTCGCAAACCTGATGCGCACGCGGCTCTCGATGGCGGCAAGCCCGTCCATCTTCAGGATCGCCCGATATGCCAGACCGCGCACCCCGATCCCGATGATCGTGGGAATCCACCCGAACAGAAGCATGATGGTCTGCTCATAAAAATATCGAAGAATGGACGATGCCTGACGGTCGAGATATAAACGAAAGCTTGCTAACATTTTGCCTGATTGTCGGCGCGCTCCGCCCTTTCGACATGCGCGGCATTCGAGTCGGGGCGAACGAGACCGGTATTGAATTGGAGGGAACCACCCTGTCCATTAAACGGGAGCAGGCCGGGGGGCGAACGAGGCGCTGCATCCGCAGGTTAATGTCACTCGAAGAATGCCCAAGCCAAACCGCCATTATAAAACAACTCACTGTTCAGCGGCACCGATGGAAATCGAATAGTATAATGTTTCCATGCATCCAGCGATCTTTCTCGACAGGGACGGCGTCCTGATCGAAAACCGCGCAGACTACGTTCGGGACTGGTCGCACGTGGCTGTTTTTTCGAGGGCGGTGGATGCGCTGTCCAACTCATCCATAGAAAAGTACAAGATCGTGATCGTCACCAACCAATCGGCGGTGGGACGCAACCTGATGTCTCTGGATGCCGCCGAAGAGATCAACCAGCAACTGGCGGATATCATCACAAAAAACGGAGGGCGCGTGGACGGCATCTACATGTGCCCGCACAAACCCGAAGACCGGTGCGATTGCCGCAAGCCGCAGCCCGGCTTGCTTCTGCAAGCCGCGCAGGAGTTGTCGCTGGATTTAAGCGCTTCGTGGATGATCGGGGATGCCTGGAGCGATCTGCTGGCTGGGCAGGCAGCCGGGGTGCGCGGTACCATCCTGTTACGAACCGGGCGCGGCGCCGACCAATTGTCGCAATCTCATCCTGAAATTCTAAAAGATCATCTCGTCTTCGACGATCTTTCCAAAGCGCTTGACGCAATCATTGAACTTGATAAAGATCAACAAACCTGAACCGAAAATCCTAATCGCCTAAAACGTCGGCGGAAAATTTCGTGATCGGCTGCGGAAGCCCCGCCTCCGTGTAATCCCGGTCTTTCAGTGTCTTGACGATCATGTGTTCGAGCATGAGGTGGATATCCTCGACGTGTTCGATGATGTTGCTCTTTACATGGATGTTGAGGTTCACCATCTGACCCAGACGACC
>CAYQOF010000191.1:1346-6130 GCA_964419035.1 uncultured Anaerolinea sp.
CGCGTGTTCTTTGCCAGGTCACAAACAAAATGAGAGGCGGTCGAAGCGGAGCCGCCATTGCCCATGATGAAGACCTGCCTGCCTTCCAGGCGCGCGCGCTGAAGGATCTCGATGACCTCTGCAATCAAATGTTTTGGCAGTTGATCGAGGGTGTGCTGGAGCGTTGATATGTAATTTTGAATTGATTCCATCGCTACCTGTCTTTCCGCAGTGACTGCTATGATCGCCGATAATTGAAGATGACCTTTGTCCCATCGGCTTCCAAACGAAAGGGTAATTCCTGCAAATCGTTCATCGCAGCGCGAACGGCAGTCTGCCGGTCGTAAGGGATATAAAGCAGAAGAAACCCGCCGCCGCCCGCGCCTGTGATCTTGCCGCCGATCGCCCCGGCGCGTCTGGCGGATTCATACAGATCATCTATGCTCCCATTGCTGATCGTGCCTGCGAGGCGTTTCTTCAATTCCCAGGATTGATGCAAGAGGTTCCCAATCGAATCGAAGTTCCCCGCCTCGATATCCTTGCGCGCCTGATATGCCATCTCTCTCATCTCGCGCAATATGGGACGTCTGTCCTGGATGTTGTTCTTCTGCTCTGTCAGGATCGTATCCGCGCGGCGGGCAACGCCGGTATAGAACAAAAGGAAGTTGTTGTTCAATTCACGGCGGGATTCAGCGGATATCTTTACCTTCTCCACATTCACCTCGCCATCGGTCTTGAACTCGAAGAAGCGCAGTCCTCCGTACGCCGCAATGTACTGGTCCTGGATTCCAATGGGTTTTTTCAGGATGTCTATCTCGATCCCGCAGGCTTCACGCGCCAGCCGTTGCGCAGAGACGATTTCGCCCAGATACGCGTACATGGCATGCAATGAACCGACGGTTACAGTGCTGGAAGAGCCCAGACCCGAGCCTTCAGAGGGGATATCGCCCATCGTGGTCACCTCGACACCATGGTCAATGCCGGAGAGGCGCAATGACTCCCGTATCAGTTCATGCTGGATCTGGTCAATATCGTCCACCATTTCGGTCTGTGTATAGCCAATGCGCAATTTGTTGTCGAAACGTTCCTTGACCGTGACAAAAATGAATTTGTCAATGGCGGAACTTAATACACATCCTCCCTCTTCCATGAAGAAAGAGGGAAAATCGGTGCCTCCACCGAAGAAACTGATGCGCAGGGGTGTCTGAACGATGATCAAGCCACCCGCTCCGAATCTCTAAAGTAAGCCACCGTTTTCTCCAGCCCTTCCTCGAGCGTCAAAGTCGGGACCCAGCCCAAATCCCTGTTCGCTTTCGAAGCATCCAGGTAGATGTGACGAGTCTCGCCCACCTTCGGCAGTCCGTATTGGGCAGGATCGGAATATCCCACAACTTTTGCCAATGTGGAAAAGATTTCGTTGATGGATGTGGGGCGGCCCCACCCCAGGTTATAAATTCCCGGCGAATGCTCCACCGTCACAGCCAACAGGTTGGCGCGGGCGCAATCGCCAACGAAGACAAAGTCACGCGTCTGTTCACCATCGCCATTGATGACGACCGGCTCGCCAGCCAGCATTTTACCGGTGAATATTGCCACAACACCCGCCTCCCCATGCGGGTCCTGCCGGGGACCAAAAACGTTCGGATAGCGGAGCACCGTATAATTCAAGCCGTAGATTACGTGGTACATGTACAGGTAATGCTCGACCGTGTGTTTGCTCGCGCCATACTGACAAATAGGATTGATCGGATGCGCTTCGTCACAGGGGAGTCTTTCCGGCTCGCCATACACCGCTCCGCCGGTGGAGATGTAAACGAACCGCTTGACGCCAAATTCCTTTGCCGCCTCGATCAGATTGATCGAACCAAGGATGTTCACGTCCGCGTCGAACAGCGGTTGCGCGACCGAGCGGCGCACATCCATTTGCGCGGCATGGTGGCTGATATAGTCCGGTCTCTCCACTTCGAAAACCTTGCGGACCTCGGGACTGCGAATATCCATTTCATAGAACTTCGCCTGGGGATTCAGGTTGGAGGTGCGCCCAGTGGAAAGATCATCGAGGATGACCACCTCATATCCCTGCGCAAGAAATAAATCTACAACATGGGAACCGATGAAACCGGCCCCGCCAGTAACCAGTATTTTTGTCATGAAGATTCCTTATTGGATGGGTTTTAATACGCGCCTCGGCTTTTCAGCACGGCTGGGATCGTCTGGAATAACAGTTGTAAATCGAGCCAGATGCTCCAATTACGGATGTAGTACATATCCAGACGGACACGTTCCTCATAGGTTACATCCGAACGCCCGCTGACCTGCCAGAGACCGGTGATGCCAGGCAGCACGGTCAAAAGGTTCATGTCGAACTGCTTGTACATGGAAACCTCCTCGGGCGAAATCATGCGAGGTCCGACCATGGACATCTCGCGCTTGAGAACGTTGAACAATTGCGGGAGTTCATCCAGGCTGTATTTGCGCAGGAAGGCGCCTATCTTCGTGATGCGGGGATCCACCTTGAGTTTGTGATTCCTCGCCAGTTCTTCCTTCAGTTCCAGATGCTTGTCCAGTATCTCATTGCCGTTGACCACCATCGTACGGAATTTCAGGGCGTGGAACTGCCTGCCATTCAACCCCATCACCAAACGTTTGTGGAGAATGGGACCCGGGGAACTTAATCTCACAAGCCATGCGATGAACAATAAAAAAGGGGCAAGGGCGATCAAACTGGATATGACAAGGACATAATCAAGGACGAATTTTACAGAAGTGTCAATGCCTGTCAAACGCACTTTGTTGACATAAACCAGAGGGACGTAAGCAAATTCGTTGACGGTCAAACCGGTGGTAAGAATTTCATACAAGCCGGAAGACATGCGGATATTGACTTCATCTGAAACACCATACCTCCTGAAGATTTCCAGCAGGTAATCACGGGTGGAAAATGCGCTCGATGCAAGAATGACCTCCCCAACGTTGTAGCGTTCGATGATCTCTCCCAATTGATCCACGGTACCCAGGGAAACGAGATCGTGAAAAAGCGGAAAGGTGGCGGGGGTTTTCTTGTCAACGAAGCCGATCAAATGCAAGCCGGATGTTTCCCAGCGAAGCAACTGCTCAGCCAGCCAGCGCCCTTCCTGGTTCGCTCCCACGATGATCGCAGGGGTAAGGAAGAATCCGTACCTGCGTAAGGCATAGATGACCCGCCGCAGGAGGAAACGGGAGATCGCCACAAACAGAAAGGTGAATCCCCAGGACAGTAACAGCCAGCCGCGTGCAATGATGAGACTGGGTCCGAGAAACCCCGCAACAACGATCAACAGGAGACCTGCCGATGCTGAACGAAAGATGCCGGAATATTCGCGGGTGCCGCCCAGCAGATTATTCTTTGCATACAAGCCGTTGAATGCATAGATCGCCAGCATGAGAAAGGGGAATGTATTGAGCAGGAATCGGTAGTTCTCCACAGAGACTACTGCATTCTTGTCAAAAAGGTCAACAGCAGCGACAAAACGGATGTGATAAGCCAGTCGTAATGCAAGGAATGTCATGAGGGCATCGAATAGAATCAATATCCCCACATAGAAGAGCCACTGCATATGGCTGGGAACAATCGCATTAGCCCGTTTTATTTTCTTCCCAACGGCGATGAATGGAAAACGCTCAAGTTCTGTACGAATACTCATAAATAAATCCTTCAGGTGACGGGTTTCTTTGATGTTAGCCGGTTAGCGCGCCAAAAACGCGCCGCCCGGATTCAAAGAAACTTGAAAAAGAAAAAATACCGCAACCGCTTTGCGGGCTAAACCCATGACGAACAGGCATATAAAAGGTTACGCAGGCAGGGTCTCCGATGAACTTTCCCCGTGAAATCAATCACAAGGCATGAATTGATTGGACGACGGCTCAGGAGCGCTTCACGCGCCGGATTTGCCTGCCCTCCAATTCGAGGGGCACCTGTCGCTTCTGGAGCAAATTCAACAATACCCGCACCCTGTCCTGCCCCGAAAGACGGGTGTCGAAAATGGCTTCGTAGCCGGCGAAGGGTCCCTCCTGCACAATGACAAGGTCTCCCGTCTTCAGGTTGTTCGTCAGGTCGCGGGCAGAGGCGTTGAGGTGATCCACCTGTTTTTGGATCGCGGCAATCAAAAAGTCCGGGACAGAGGCGGGTTTTCCGTCGAAACTGACCAGCCCTGAAGCGCCGGGCATCCAGCGTAAATCCGAGGCATTGATCACGTCCAGATCCACATGCACAAACAGATAGTTGGGAAAATACGGGCGCAATTTGCGCGCCCTCGGGTTGACAGGCGTGACGCGAAGGCGCGGAAAGTATACCTCCACACCATAGGACTCCAGTTGACCGGCGAGAAAATCCTCCTTGTTTGGCTTGCTGCGCATGGCATACCATGAAATGGTCACGCGGGTATCCTCCAAGAACCTGCCTGTAATTCACAAATTCGCCCGCAATCATAACAGGGTTGGCTCGATTTTGCAGGAAGCAACCTGTCATCCGACAGGCCGACAGGCTGCCAGGAAAATGCTTATGCACAAACGCTTCCCAATCGGTGACTTCTTCATACCGACGATAGAGCCGCAAATCCACAGGGAAGCGCACCGGACCGCTGACGCAATGACTGGTAATTGGATTATGCGCCAGCGGATAGGTATTCTCGCCATGATTGTAGTGATGATCAATGTACTCAAACAAACTGCCGGCATGTTTGCACAAGGTATCATCCACAATCAGCGCCGAGCGCTCCTTCGCCAACCGCACAGATTTGGTCTGCTGCAACACATATTTCACCCGA
>CAYQOF010000192.1:0-6091 GCA_964419035.1 uncultured Anaerolinea sp.
TCACCGAAATCCTTCAACACGTACGCGCCCTTGCCAACCTTCCCGTCATCCGTGCCTTCGAATGTCGGCACCGCCTGACGGGTCAGAGCCAGCGCCGTGGGTCCATCGCGCCGGCGAATCGCAATCTTCCATGCTGCGCGGACCTCGTTCGCGTCCGCGGGGCGAATCACAACCAGATTCGGGACGGCGCGCAATGCCATCAAATGTTCGATGGGCTGGTGCGTGGGACCGTCCTCGCCGAGTCCGACCGAATCGTGAGTAAAAACAAAAATCGAAGGGATGTGTGAAATCGCCGCAATACGAATGGCAGGCTTCATATAATCCGAAAAGACAAGGAACGTGCCGCCGTAGGCTTTCACACCGCCGAACAGGTTCATCCCGTTCAACGCCGCGCCCATGCCGTGTTCGCGTACGCCGAAGCGCAGATAACGTCCGGTCGGGTTATCCTTCTGGAAGTCGTTTGCGCCGTCGAATTTGGTGTTGTTCGAGGGGGTCAGATCTGCCGAGCCGCCGATAAGTTCGGGCAGTCTTGCGGACAGCGCGTTCAACACCTTTCCCGAAGACACGCGCGTTGCCAAGCCCTTTGCATCAGCAGGAAACACGGGCAGATCGGCACCCCATCCTTCAGGCAGTTTGCCTTCAAGACGGCGTTCCATTTCTAAGCCCAGGTCAGGATTGGTTTTGCGATATGCTTCGAAACGCTCGCGCCACTCCGCTTCGAGTTTCTCCCCCGCATCCACAGCCTCGCGATAGAACTCCAGCACGTCACCGGGGATGAAGAAGCGCGGTTCGAGGGTCCAGCCCAGATTTTGTTTCGCCGCGTTGAGTTCTTCATCGCCGAGCGGCTCACCATGGACTTTGGCAGTTCCCTGTTTGTTCGGCGCGCCGTAACCGATGACGGTTCTCACACAAATCAACGAGGGACGCGGGTCGGCTTTGGCGGCTTGGATCGCCCGGTCAATGGCTTCCACGTCGTTACCGTCCTCGATCTTTTGCACATGCCATCCGTAGGATTCGAAGCGTTTTGCGCGGTCTTCGGTGAAAGCCAGATCGGTCGAGCCGTCTATCGAAATGCGGTTGTCGTCGTACAGATAGATGATGCGCCCCAATCCCAAATGTCCCGCCAGTGACGCGGCTTCGGAGGAGACGCCTTCCATCAGGTCGCCGTCGGTGACGATGCCATAAATGTACGATTGGATGATCTCATGTCCGGGCTTGTTGAACAGCGCGGCGAGATGCGCCGCGGCGATTGCCATGCCCACACCCTGACCGAATCCCTGGCCGAGCGGACCGGTGGTCACTTCGACGCCGGGGGTCAGTCCGTGTTCGGGGTGACCGGGCGTGATGCTCCCAAACTGGCGGAAATTCCTGATGTCGTCGAGGCTCACGTCGTACCCTGTCAGATGGAGCAAAGAATACAGGAGCATCGAACCATGCCCGCCCGAAAGGATGAAGCGGTCGCGTCCCATCCAGTTGGGGTTGCGCGGGTTGTGGCGCAGATGACGCGTCCACAGGGTGAAAGCCATTGCGGCGGCGCCCATGGGAAGCCCCGGATGACCCGAGTTTGCCTGCTGGATGGCGTCTGCCGAAAGAAAACGAAGTGCGTTGATGGCACGAGTTTGAAGGTCGGTGTTCATGGAAATCCTGACGATGGGGATATTCCCCATTTTACCATCGGGAGTTGGGGATATAATGACGACACGCTAAAGGAGGCGGCATGACCACGACACCCCCCACACAGGAGAGGACAATTTATAATTGTCACATTCATACGTTTACCTATAAAAACGTTCCGGATAATTTTCTCAAGGCTCGGCTTGGGAGGACCTTCGGCAAAATTGCAAGCAGAGCCGCAAGCAACAAAAGATTCCTGAACTTTCTGATCAGGATCATGAAACAGGTCAACCCAAAGGAAAACGATCTGCTGGAACGCATGGCGCGATTCGTCGGCATCAGCGAACTGAAAACACAATCTGCCATCTTTGAAAGAATCCGAAAACAATATCCAAAGGAAACCGTTTTCGTCGTTCTGCCAATGGACATGGAATTCATGGAACTGGGCGAGATCGAGGAAGACATTGACAAACAGCACGAAGACCTGCTGGCGCTTGCAAAGGCGCCCTCAACGAAGGGGCAGATCGTTCCGTTCTACACAGCGCATCCCGAACGGCCCGATATCGTCGAACGCGTTCGGAACAATCTTGGGGAGGGCAAATTCCAGGGAATCAAAATTTACCCAAATTTGGGCTACCTGCCAACCCACCCCAGACTGATGGATGTCTATGAAATCTGCGAGGAACGCGGCTATCCTGTAATCTCCCACTGCACCCCGCAGGGAGTTTGGAAATACGGTTTGACAGAGGCAGACCGGAGAAAACTGGCGCATCCCGAAAACTACCTGCCCATCCTCGAGAAATTCAAGAACCTGCGGTTGTGTCTCGCGCATTTTGGGGGTGCGGGGGAATGGGCAAAACACCTGAAAGGCAGAGCCGACTCTCCCGAGGAGGAGGCGTGGGTAAAAATCATCTCCAAAACGATCGAGGAGGGAAAGTACCCCAACCTGTACACGGATATTTCCTACACAGTCTTCATGCCAAGAGTGGAGGGGTTATACATTGACCTGATTGACTACCTGAAAGTGATGCTCTCGAACGAAAACATCCGCACCCATGTTTTGTTCGGCAGCGACTACTACATGGTGGAACAGGAGGAGATGAGCGAAAAGGAGGTTTCGATCCTGCTCCGAAGCCGCCTCGGCGAGGATCTGTTCTTCCAGATCGCGCACACGAATCCAAGAAAGTTTCTGGGAATTGCATGAGACGGGAATCCCGATCAACTTTTCGAGCCGTTGATATTACAACGCAAGATTGACTCAAATCCCTGGAGTATCATTTTGGAATACCTTACCTCCATTGCAGAACATTTCGCGCCGGGCGGGCGGGTGATCGAAGTTCATGAATTCGGAAACGGCAATATCAATGACACCTATCTGGTGACGACGGATTCTGACGAGGAGAAACAATTCGTTCTGCAGCGCATCAACACGCATGTGTTTCGACAGCCGGAACTCATCATGCAGAACATGCGCGTCTTCACCGACCATATGCGCAGGCGCGCACGCCAGGAAGGACATCGCTGGGAGATGCCGCGCGTCCTCCCCGCGCGTGACGGCTGGGATTTTCATCTCGACGCCGGGGGTGATTTCTGGCGCGCCATCAGTTACGTGCAGGGGGCAAGATCGTTCGATGCGATCCGGGGTATCCATCACGCGCGCGAGGTGGGTCACGCCCTCGGCATGTTCCAATACCTCATCAGCGACCTGCCCATCAATCAACTTGCCGATACGCTCGAGGGGTTTCACATCACGCCGCGTTATCTTCAAAATTGCGACGAGGCATTTTCGAAAAACGGATACAAGTCCAACGCGGAGGTGAAGTATTGCATCAACTTCATCGAACAGAGGCGCGGTTTCGTGCGCGTGCTCGAGGAGGCGCGCGAGCAGGGCAGGCTTTCGCTTCGTCCTGTGCACGGCGATCCGAAGGTCAACAATGTGATGATCGAAGAGGCCACCGGACGCGCCGTCAGCCTCGTGGACCTGGATACGGTCAAACCAGGCCTCATTCATTACGACATTGGGGATTGCATGCGTTCGGGATGCAACCCGCTCGGCGAGGAGACCGAGGACTGGGAGGCGGTTCATTTCGACCCGGCAACTGGCGCGGCGATCCTGGAGGGTTATCTCGCCCAGGCGCGGCATTTCCTGACCCATGCCGACTGCGAATATCTCTTCGATTCGATCCGGCTGCTGACTTTGGAACTGGGCATTCGCTTCTTTGCCGATCACCTTGCGGGAAATGTCTACTTCAAGGTAAAACATGCCGAACACAACCTGCAGCGCGCGCTGGTGCAGTTTAAATTGACCGAATCCATCGAGGCGCACGAGGCGGATATTCGGCTGATCGTCGAGAAGATGTTGAAGTTGGAATAACAGGCAGGCAGACCATGCGGGCATTCCAACTCACTCCATTCCCCACCGGCATGATTCCGCAAATCACCATCACCGGCGACATCGAACGGGATGAAAATCGCCTCTCCATCCGTTATTGCGTAAGCGGCGAAACGGACTCGATCATTTTCCCGGCGGTTTCCGATTCCCCATCCCGACAGCATGATTTATGGAAAACCACCTGCTTTGAATTATTCATTGCCATCGAAGACCAGCCGGGCTACTGGGAATTCAACCTCTCCCCTTCCCGCGACTGGAACGTCTACGCCATGGACGCGTATCGTCAGGTCAACATGAGGGAGGAAACGCGGATTCAACGGTCCCAGTTCGAGGCTTGGAAAGATGCGGGCTTGGTCTCACTGCAAGCCGCGATTGACCTGGATCCGATCATCGAAAAGGGTAAAGCCATTGAAGCGGGAATCTCGATGATCGTGCAAACGAGGGATGGAGCCGAGACCTACTGGGCGCTCGCGCATCCCGGCGCTCAGGCAGACTTTCATTTACGGGAAGGTTTCGTCATTCACCTGTGAGGCGAATAAAGTAAGAAATCGGGATTAGCAATAATCTCTCAACAGGAAAGTCATGAATACGCTTAAACGTCGGATCGCTTACCTGCTCATCCTCAGCCTGGGCTTTGCCTGGATACTCGTCAGCGCGGACAGATCGGGGGTGTCCACAGCGGGCAGGATTCCCGCGCCCCAAGTTGGTTTTCTCGCGCCTGATTTCGAGTTGCGAACCTTTTCGGGTGAAAACGTGAGGCTCTCCGACCTGCGCGGACAGGCGGTGCTGGTCAATTTGTGGGCGACGTGGTGCCCGCCCTGCCGGGCAGAAATGCCGGCGATCGAAAAAGTGTACAACGAATACAAGGATCAGGGATTCGTCGTACTCGCGGTCAACATGACTTATCAGGACACTTTTTCCAACGTCGCCCCTTTTGCCGAAGAACACGGATTGACCTTCCCCATTCTGTTCGATGAAACGGGCGAAACGGCAAGAGCATACCAGTTGCGCTCGCTTCCCTCCTCCTACTTCATTGACCGTGACGGGATCATCCGCGAAGTGGTCATCGGCGGCCCGATGGCGGAGGCGCTGCTGCGAACGCGCGTGGAGCAAATCCTGAAATGATCGACTCTTTCCAAACCCTCTTCGCCCCGCCTCGTCATTTCATCCTGCTGGTTGCCGCGTTGTGGATCGGTCTGGCGCTGGCTGAAAAGCGAAGCGAACGCCACGGTGTTTCAAAGGAGCAGCTCAATAACCTCACGTTTTACAGCCTGCTTGCCTACGTCATCGGCGGGCGCGTTCTTTTTGCAGTTGCCAGCCTCTCCGCGTTCACACGAAGTCCGTTCAGCATCTTCTCCCCCAACCCGGATCTGTTCGACCCCATCGGCGCGCTCGTGACCGCCCTGCTCGTCGGTTTCATCTACGGTCAGCGGCAGAAACTTCAACTCTGGGGGACGCTCGACGCGCTCACTCCCCTCTTCGCCGTATCCGCCATCGGACTTGCCCTTTCACATCTCGCCGCAGGCACAGCCTTTGGAAGCCCGACCGACCTCCCCTGGGGAATCGAATTGTGGAACGCGACGCGTCACCCAAGCCAGATCTATGACGTGACCGCCTCTCTACTGATCTTCGGCCTGCTCTGGCTTCGCAAACCTGAGTCTCCCCCCGGCATTCTCTTTCTCCACTTCGCCGCGCTGACGGCTGGCGCGCGCCTCTTCCTCGAAGCCTTCCGCGGAGACAGCACGTTGATATTCGGCGGGTTTCGCCTCGCGCAAATTGCAGCATGGGCTGCACTGGCAGCCGCGCTGTTCATCCATGAAACGATCCGGCTTCAAAAGAAAGGGGAGGAGGATTAGCGGACGTTACGGGTCAGGAGCAAATATAGTCCGCGCCAGATTACGATACCCAAAGCGGAGGTCACGCTCAGCACAAGGGCAAAGATCGGCGGGATCGGGCTGTTGAGGATGAGTCCGCGCAGAACGACAGCCAGAGGCGCGGCAAAGAGCATGGCAAACGCCGGCTTCCAGAGCGTTTTCGGGTTGGATGCGATCTCCTGCCGAAAGAGTCCAAACTGAGGCGCGAGGA
>CAYQOF010000193.1:0-6078 GCA_964419035.1 uncultured Anaerolinea sp.
CTCGTTGACCCGCTTCAGCATGATCTGTTGTTCGAGCGCTTCCTGAACCCGGGCCGCATCTCGATGCCCGACATTGACCTGGACTTCCGCGACGACCGCCGCGCCGAGATGCTCGAATACTGCACGCGCAAATACGGGAACGACAAGGTCGCGCAGATCATCACCTTCGGCACGATGGGAACGAAAGCCGCGCTCCGCGATGTGGCGCGTGTGATGGACATCCCATTGCCCGAAGTGGACCGCGTCGCGAAACTCGTGCCCTTTGTTTCGGGGCGACAGACCACAATGGAAGACGCGCTTGCCATCCCCGAGTTCAAGGAGATCTATAACAGCCAGCCGCACCTGCACGAGTTGATAGAAACCGCCGCAAAAATGGAGGGCACAGTCCGCAACGCAGGGACGCATGCCGCCGGCGTGGTGATCTCCGATAAACCGATCATCGAATATCTTCCGCTTCACCGTCCGACATCTGGCTCGGAGGAGACGCCCATCAAGACCGTGACCCAATTCGAAATGGGCATCCTCGATTCGCTCGGCATGTTGAAGGTGGACTTCCTCGGGCTCATCACCCTGAGCGTGATGGCAAAAGCCTGCGAGATGATCGAGAAGCGCCATGGCATCAAATTCGACCTGAACAACATTCCGCTCGACGATCCGAAAGCCTTCGAATTGATGGGCAGCGGGCAGACCGCCGGTCTGTTCCAGGTGGAAGGCGGCGGGATGACGCGCTGGATCGTGCAGATGAAGCCGAAGAACCTGGATAACATCATCGCCATGGTGGCGCTGTATCGTCCGGGTCCGATGGCATTCATCCCCGATTACATCGCGCGCATGCACGGCGAGGCGGAGGTGGAATATCGTCACCCCGCGTTGCAGCCGATCTTTCAGGATACGTACGGCATCCCCGTGTATCAGGAACAACTGATGCGCGCCGCGGTCGAACTGGCGGGATACACGCCCTCCGAATCGGACGAATTGCGAAAAGCCATCTCCAAGAAGAAGAAAGAGGAGATCGAAAACCATCGTAACAAGTTCGTGACGGGCGCGGTCAAACACGGGATGCCCAAGGCTACCGCTGAAGCCATTTACAGTGACTGGGAGGAGTTCGCTAGGTATGGATTTAATAAATCCCACGCCGCGGATTACGGCGTGATAGCCGTCCAGACCGCCTACCTCAAGGCGCATTATCCCGCCGAGTACATGACCGCGCTCATGTCCGCTTCCGCAAGCCAGACCGAAAAGGTCGCGTGGTACGTCGCGGACGCGCGCAGCATGGGCGTTCCCGTGCTGGCGCCGGACATCAACGCCTCAGTCTGGGATTTCGCCATCGAGGATATTGACCCTTCGACACTTCCTTCGATCGCAGGGCAGGCTCAGGCAAACATCCGCTTTGGATTTGGCGCAGTCAAGAACGTCGGTCAGGGCGCGGTCGAACTCATCATCCGGGAACGCGAGGCGAACGGAAAATTCAAAGACCTCAACGACTTCGCCCGCCGCGTGGATTTGCGCGCCGTCGGCAAGCGCGCCCTCGAATGCCTCATCAAGGTCGGCGCGCTGGATGCATTCGGCAACCGCGCCGCGCTGCTCGCCGCGCTGGATCGCATCGTGTCCATCAGCGGCAACCATTTCCGCGCGGCGGAGGCGGGGCAGATGAGTCTCTTCGGGGCGGCGACGGGCGTCGAGGATAAGATTGCCCTGCCTCATATCAACAACCCTTCGACACTTCCTTCGGTCGCAGGGCGCGGCGTGGACAAACGCGAGATGCTCAACTGGGAGCGCGAACTCATCGGGCTGTACATCTCCGATCACCCGCTCACGCCCTACCAGCAAACCTTCGCACAAATCGTCAGTTATTTCTCCGGTCAACTCGGCGACGCGCAGCACGACGAGAAGGTGCGCGTGGCGGGTCTCATCACGAACGTCCGCCCGTACACGACCAAGACCAACAAGCCGATGGGTTTCGTCACGCTCGAAGACATTCAGGGCAACATCGAACTCGTCCTGTTCCCGCGCACGTGGGCGCAGTTCCGCGAACAACTCACAGTGGGGCAGATCGTCATTGTCGAGGGCAAGGTGGATGCGAACAGCGCTCCGCCGAAGATTCTCGTGGATGCGATCCGGACCGAGATCAAAATACTCGAACCGCTAAAAGACACTTCGCCTCTTACCAAGCCGAAGCCCTTCGATCAAACTCAGGACAAGCCTGCTCCCGATTTGGAGACTTTATCCCAACCCAAGCCGGATAACCGCGTAAAGACTCTCAACATCCAATCGAAACAGCCCAAACCGATTGCGCCTCTGCAACAGCAGCCTGTCATGCAGGCGGCAGAAAAGAAAGAGTCGTACTCCGTAAAGCGGGATGTCATCCCGCCCCACAGCGAATTTGACAACATGCCGCCTCCGCCCGACAACTTCCCCGATGACTGGGATACGCAATGGCAGCCGTCGTTCGAGCAGGCGTCCCTCGCCGCGCGTCCCGAGTCTGTCACGCGTGAGTCCATCCTGCCGACCCCGCCGCGTGAGATGACCCATGATGTGAACGATGCCCCGGCTGAATCGAATGACGAGGAACGGGATCATGCCGCGGCTGCGTCTGAAGCGTTGACAGTCCAGCCGGTCGAGCCAACCCTGATCGAAAAAACTTCATTGCCATCCATCTACATCCCGCTGGCGCAGGAGGCAAAGGACAGGGAGCATCCACCGCAGCAGATCACGATCATCCTGCGTTCGACGGGGGACAGGGAGCGCGACCGCCGCCGCATCAAGACGATCTATGGCACGCTGATCTCGTTCCACGGGCGCGACCGCTTCAGTTTTCAGATCTTCGAGAACGGTTCGGGTCATTTGATTGACTTCCCCAACGATACGACGCGCGTCTGCCCCGAAATGCTCGAACGCCTGAAGAAGTTGATCGGCGAGGAGAGTTGGCGCGTGGAGGAGATCACGTTTCAGTAGGGAGTAATACAAAGGGACTGGCGACGGAACCAGTCTCTTTTCAAGTTGGGGTATGATAGCCAAATCGGATCAATTCTTCCCTTGAAAGGATTTCATGTCACGTAAACGCGTCATCCTCGTCACCCTCGGCATTATGCTCAGCCTGTTCCTCGCCTCGATGGAGTCCACCGTCGTTGCCACCGCCATGCCCACCATCGTCGGGCAGTTGGGCGGACTGGAACATTACTCGTGGGTCTTCTCGGCATTCATGCTCGCCTCCACCACCACCGTCCCCTTGTATGGGAAACTATCGGATATTTACGGCCGGCGAAAAATCTACATCGTCGCCATGGCATTGTTCCTCGCTGGCTCCGTCCTGTGCGGAATGGCAAACAGCATGACGCAGCTCATCCTTGCGCGCGCATTGCAGGGGATCGGCGCGGGCGGCATCATGCCGCTGGCGTTCATCCTCATCGGCGAGATGTTCTCGCTCGAACAGCGCGCCAAAATGCAGGGTTTCTTTTCAGGCGTGTGGGGGCTCTCCTCCATCGCCGGACCGTTATTGGGCGGCTTCATCGTGGATCAATTTTCGTGGCATTGGATCTTTTATATCAACGTCGTGCCAGGCCTGCTGGCGGGGGCGCTGGTCGCTTTTGCATGGCGGGATCAGGCTCGAAGTCAAGCGCGGCCCGCAGTGGATTATGCCGGCGCGGCTTTGTTGACGGTCAGCGTCGTTCTGCTCCTGCTGGGTCTTATGGAATTCGGCACATCCCGCAGTTGGGTACTGCTTGCCCTCGCCGCCGCGCTTTTCATCGTCTTGTTCCTCATCGAACGCCGCGCCGCCGACCCGATCCTGCCTCTGCCTCTTTTCCGCGACCGCCTGTTCTCCACCGCCACCACGCACGGCATGCTGACGGGCTGGGCGCTGTTCGGCAGTATTTCGTTCATCCCGTTGTTTGTGCAATCGGTGCTTGGCACGAGCGCGACGCAGGCAGGCATCACCATCACGCCTCTGTTGCTGGGCTGGGTGGGAGCCAGTATATTCGGCACACGCATCCTGTTGAGTGTGGGCTATCGCAGGCTGGGTCTGACCGGCACGACCATCTTCACGACGGGCGCATTGCTCATGACCATGCTCAGCGCGAACTCGAGCCAGATGTTGATGATGGTCTTCGTGACAATGATGGGCATCGGCATGGGACTTTCAGTGCCATCGTTCGTGATCGCCGTGCAGACCAGCGTGGAGCGGCGGAATCTCGGGACCGCCACCTCGATGCTCCAGTTCAGCCGTTCGATGGGCGGGACTCTCGGCGTGAGCGTGATGGGCGCGGCGTTGAGCGCGCGCCTCGCCGCCAACCTGAACGCCTCCGGTCTGGACCCAAACCTGGTCGCGCAACTGCTCGATCCTTTACCGGGCTCCGAGGTGGTCATCCACGCGGGCGCGCGTCTCGCCATGGCGGATGCGATCCATCTTGTCTTTGTGATCGCGTTCGCCGCCGCAGCGCTCGCATTGGTATTCACATTTTTCACGCCGCGCACAAAATTGCGGGACCGGCCGCCGGAAAATGAAACGCTTCCTGTAAGCGCTGATTGACGGGTTTACGCCTGGTATCAAGAGACTCTATCGGAAATGAAATTGGGACGCAGACCTTGGCACCGCCCGTGATTTGCTAAGCAAATCAGGCAGGTGTGAACACTGACCCACGCTGATGCAACGAGAGAAAAATCTGCGTTTTCTGCGTCTATCAGCGTCCAACATGGGTTTCGGCTTATTGCCGATAAAGTCCAAGGTATGATTGGCGAAACCCCGATACCTTTAGAATCAAGGAGGATGAGCATGGCTCTCGTACAGATCACACAGGCGCAGGGACGCGTCCCCGTCGCCGTTTTTCAATTACAGGACCGCGTCAACCTGGGGAATTTTGCCGAACTGGAGAAAGCCGCGCAGGAGGCATTCGACAACGGTATGCGCGACCTTGTCATTGACCTGAGTCAGACCCCTTCCATGACCAGCATCGGCGTGCGCGCGCTCGTGATCATCCACAAGATGCTGTCAACCGACGGCGGGAAACACCTGAAACTGGCAGGTCCCATCCCGCCGATACGTGAGATGCTGGATATTGCCGGCATCACACAATACATCGAAATCCACGACACCGTGGAGGAAGCGGCGGCTTCGTTCTGATACAAGCACAGAGACCGGCTTTCCGCCAGTCTCTTCGTATCATGACTTCACTTTCACCGTCTGCGCCTTGTACTTCTTCAACGCGCTCCAGCCCACGAGCGTCTTCTCCTTTTCATCCCACAATCGGAAGAACAGGGAACGCAAACTGCGGGTGAAGGTAAGCGGCTCGATTTGGAAGACCGGGTTCTCGTTGTGACACGCCTCGAGTTTGTAGTTCGGGATCTTCGGGCTGAGGTGATGGATGTGATGGAAACCGATGTTGCCCGTGAACCACTGCAATAACTTCGGGAGTTTGTAGAACGAACTGCCGTCCATGCCGGCTTTGAAGAAATCCCAGTTGGAATGGCGTTCCCAGTAGGTCGGCTCGAAGTTGTGCTGGACGTAAAAGAGCCACACGCCCGCCGAACACGCGATCAACAGGATGGGCACCTCCACGAGCAGGAAAGCCACCCAGCCGATCTCCAGCATCAACCAGCCAACGACTGCGGCAATGGCGATGTTCGTCCAGATCACACTGCTGCGCTCGCGCTTGCCGGCGCCCTTCTCCCAGAAACGATGCGTCAACGTAAAGACGATGAACGAACCGATCGTAAAGAGGATCATCGGACTGCGCATGATGCGATAGCCTGCCTTCTTCCACCACGGCGCGGCGAGATATTCCTCCACCGTCATCGTGTACACATCGCCGACGCCGCGCCGGTCCAGGTCGCCGGCGGTCGCGTGATGGATGGCATGACTGTGCCGCCACTGATAGAACGGCGTCAGCACCAGCACGCCGAGCGCCAGCCCCAGGCGGTCGTTCGCCTTCATGCTCTTGAAGAACGAACCGTGACAGCAGTCGTGGAAGATGATGAACAGCCGCACCATGAATCCCGCCGTTGGCACCGCCAGGATCAGCGTCAGCCAGTAACCGATCTCGAGACTGCGATACATCAGATACCATCCCAGCATGAACGGAA
>CAYQOF010000194.1:0-6040 GCA_964419035.1 uncultured Anaerolinea sp.
ACCGCCTCCTGCCAGGGCAGGTGTGTGACCGTGGGCATTATATGTTCCGAAAAACTGTATAATCGGGCGCATGCATCTCCGACCATTCATTTTGCTCCTGTTAATTGTAACAGCCTGCGCGCCGGGGAATAGCCCCGGCATCCAGGTTGAGGTTGACCGCGCTGTGGCGGCAACGCTCGCCGCGATCCCCACACCCACTTCCAACCCGATCCCCACTCCTTACCCATCCCCCACGCCCTTCGATCTGCGAGGGTTGTTCTGCGAATATCAATTCTGCATGGGGCATCCGATTGACATGGCGTTCTTCGATGTCAGCGCGCAGCAGAACGCCGCATCGCCCAGCACGTACTCACAGGGATTGATCGCCGCCTACAATGCCAATCTTTTCATACAGATGCTCTGGCAGATCGCGCCCGGCGCGGCGGATCCGCAATTCGCGCTAGATCTCATTCTGGATGAAAGACTGGACACCCGCGTCGGCTCCCTGGACGTGAAGTTGATCCGCGATATGAACGTCATCTACACCCCGATCACTTCGGCAGCCACACCCCTGCTTCCGCATGGCGGCTCAGCGGCGTGGACATGCGGCGACCGCGTCTTCGCGTGGAAGGCTTACACGCCGGACGAAACCTCCGCCCCCGCCCTGTTCGAGAATGCGCTCGACCGTTTTATGTGCCAACGATAAGAATAAAATCGCTTGACATTTACGCCAATACGCATCTAGAATATCAAATTGAAGATGAATCGCGCCCATTTTACTGTAAACAAGGAGGAGCGACCATGCCGCCCACAGTTCATGAATTGATGACGGAAACCATCCAGACCGCCTTCGTCCCCGAGAAAGCCGCAGGCGTGGATGCAGTGATCCAGTTCAAGTTTACCGGCTCGGAGGCGTCGGAATGGTACGTGATCGTCAAGGATCAGAAATGCGAATCCCATCAGGGCGTGCATCCAAGTCCAAAGATGACCATGACCGTGGACTCCGACACTTATGTCAAGATATCCACCGGCGAAATGGATCCGAACGCGGCTTTCCTGAAAGGGAAGGTCAAGGTCAGCGGCGACATCGGCGTCGCGTTGAAAATGGGGCAATATTTCAAGTACGGTAATAAATAGAGGGCAGTCTTTTGACTGCCTTTTCGATTTCAAACCGGCAACTTATAAAGGAATCGTCAATGGCATTGTCCTCTTCATCCTATGGCGAGCGCCGCCAGCTCACCATAGTGTTTTCCGACATCGTGGGGTCAACGGAACTCTCGGCGCAACTCGACCCGGAAGACTGGCACGACATTGTGACCCAATATCACCAGGCAGCCGCCGGCGTCGTCAAACAGTTCGAGGGGCACGTGGCGCAATATCTCGGCGACGGAATTCTCATCCTGTTCGGTTATCCCAAAGCGCAGGAGAACGATGCAGAACGCGCCATTCGCGCGGGGTTGAAACTTCTCGATAGGGTCGGTACGCTGAACAATTCCCTCGAGCAGGAGTTCGGAAGACGCATCTCGGTGCGCGTCGGCGTCCATACCGGGGAGGTGATGATCGGCACGGAAGGAGGCGATTCGGGCAACATCTTCGGGGAGACGCCGAACATCGCGGCACGCGTCCAATCCGCGGCGGAACCGAATACCGTCTGCATCTCCGCCGCGACACAGCGCCTCGTGGCCGGCTTCTTCGTGGTGGAGGATCTCGGTCCGTATATCCTGAAGGGGGTATCTGAGCCCATGCAGTTATACCGCGTGGAGCGTGAGACCGGCGTGCGCAGCCGCCTGCACGCCGCATCGAGGTCGGGCCTTACGCCATTCGTCGGACGCGAGGATGAGAGGAACCTGCTGATGAATCGCTGGACACAAGCCCAAAAAGGGAAGGGACAACTGGTGATGATCACCGGCGAAGCAGGGATCGGGAAATCACGCCTGCTGCAGCAATTCAAGGAGGACCTGGGCGGAATACCGCATACCTGGATCGAGGGCGAGTCATCCCCCTACGAACAGGACACCCCCTTCGCGCCCACATTGGACCTGGTGGAGAACGCCTTCCAATGGACCGCGGAAACCCCGGTGGAAAAGAAAATCGAGGAACTTGAGCGCTCCTTTTCCATCGTGGGCATAACCCCCGCCAAATCGGTCCCTTTGCTGGCATCGCTCCTGGGCATCCACGCGCCGCCTGACCGCTATCCGCCCATCTTGTTGTCTCCCGAACAACAACGCCTGCAACTGCTCCAGACGCTGGTTGACTGGGTGATCGGCACTGCCCGCCTGCAGCCCACGGCGCTTGTGATCGAAGACCTGCACTTCGCGGATCCGTCCACGCTGGAGGAATTCGTCATGCTCAGCGAGCAGGTGGAGAACGCGCCGTTGATGCTGCTGTTCACCGCCCGGCCGAGATTCCAGCCTCCGTGGCCCACGAGATCGTTCCATACATTGATCAATCTAAACCGCCTCGACCACGAAAACATCCGCGATATGATCGAAGGTTTGCTGGGACGGCTCCTCCCGGATGCGACGATGGACTCGCTGGTCGGGCGCACCGACGGAGTCCCGCTCTTTGCCGAGGAATTATCCAGCGCAATTGCGGAGAGCCGCGCTGCCTCTCCGGTCGAAAAACAAATCCCCTCCACCCTGCATGACCTGCTGATGACGCGCCTCGACAACCTGGGTCCCGTCAAGGAAACGGCCCAGGTCGCCTCCGTACTGGGGAGAGCCTTCTCGTATTCACTATTATCCGCCATAACGGGTCAACGAGATGATGACCTGCAAAAGGCGCTCGCCCGCCTGACCGAATCAGGTCTCGTCTTTGCCGAAAGGGGACCCGCCGACACGATCTACACCTTCAAACATGCGCTCGTCCAGGAATCTGCATACGGTTCGCTGTTGAAAAGCCGACGCAGGGAACTCCACCGCGCCGCGGCGAAATCACTGAGAGAAAAATTTCCGGACCTGATAAAACAACGGCCCGAACTGACTGCCCATCACCTCACCGAGGCAGGCGAAACCGAACCCGCCCTCGAAGCATGGCAGACCGCCGGTGATTTTGCATCCGCGCGCTCGGCTTATGCGGAAGCGCAAAGACACTACGAAAAGGCGCTGGCGATCCTCAAAACCATCCCCGATACCCCCGAACGCGCCTTCCTCGAACTTCCCCTGCAATTATCGCTCGGGAACGCGCTCAAAATGAGCGAAGGGTTTGGCGGTAAGGAGGCGTTCAAGGCATTTTCTCGGGCGCGTGAACTATCCCAGCAAATGGGCGATTCGATGCAGGTTCAGATCATCCTGCTCGGCTTGTGGGGCGCCTTAAACAGCCGCTCCGATATCGCCGCCTCGCAGGAGGTGTCGCGTGAATTGCTCAGGCTTGCGCAGCAAGGTCAAAATGATATGATGCTGACCTGGGCATTCGAAACCCAGATCATCGAATCCTACGTTTTAGGCAAATTTGTCGAAGTGCCGCGCTACTTCGACCTGATCTCCAGGCATTACCGCACCGAAGAACACACCTGGTCGCCCACCGACCCCAAAGTCATCGCGTCCATCCACACGGCGCTTGCGTTTTGGCACCTGGGACAGATCAACAAAGCGCGTGAGACCATCCATGCGCAGGCGGAACTCGCCAGGGATATGATTCCGGCGAACGTCGCGATGGGTTATCTCGGCGCCTGCAGTCTGTACATCCTTACCCGCGAAGCCGACCTGATGCTTGAGAATGCCCTCAAAATGAAGAGGCTTGGCGAAGAGGAAAACCTCCCCAATTTTCGCGGTTGGGGACTCCTCTATGAAGGAGTCGCTTTGATCCTTCAGGGCAAATGCGGGCGGGGCATCGAATCGCTTGCCCGAGGCGTCGGCGAATACCTCGCCACCGGCACACATGCCTCCCTGGCTCAATATCTTGGCGTGCTCGCCCGTGGATATGCCGGCACAGGGGATCTCGAAAAAGCCTTCGTCACCCTGGATGACGCCTTCGGCGCGGTGGGCGAGGAACTCATGCACCTGCCCGAACTTCACTGCATTCGCGGGAGACTGCTCTCGCAGGCAGACCAATTGGATGAGGCGGAAGAATCGTTCCGGGAATCCATCGCCGCATCGCAAAAATTCGGGTCGCTTTCACAGGAGTTACGGGCGGTCACTCATCTGGGACGCCTGTTTCAGTCATTCGGACGCGTCGCCGAAGCCCATGCCCTGCTCGCCCCGCTGTACGCAAAATTTACCGAAGGCTTCGACACGCCCGACCTCAAGGACGCCAAAGCCCTGCTGGATGAATTGTCCTCGGCAATCTGATCCTCATCAGTACTTCACGAAAGCGCGTAATTGACGTTCTCCAACGTCAAATTTGCACGCTACGTGAAGAGCGCAATCCAGGCGAGACTGATCATTCGAAAGGACGAAAGGAAAATCAACATGACAACCAAAAAGAAGGTTTGTATCGTTGGAGGAGGCGCGACAGGCGCGGCGATGCTGTGGGCGCTTTCGCAGGACGCCGCCGCGCGCCAGGAGTGGGACATCACGCTCATCCACAACCAGCCCACCGTAGGCGGACATTCCCTCACGTTCAGCACCGTGCGAAACGGCGAGACCCTGTACATTGACATCGGCGTGCAGTTCATCGCGCCCATGCTCTATCCCAACGTCCACGTCATGCTGAAGATGCCCGATTTCCAATCGGTGGAGGCGCGGGATTACAACGAACTTCAAATTGCCTGCGCCTTCCCGCGCGATTCGGCCGGCAACATGCAGAACTGGGGAAATTTTCCCGCCTATCAGACCGGTCCCCAATTCTCCGCGCTCTACAACCCGGATATGCAAAAGGATATTGACGAGTTCCAATCCTTCATCGAACTCTCGATCCCTCTCGGCTGGGGAATGAAGTCGGTGCAGGATTATTTCGACAACCCGCCTGTCCCGCTCTCCAACCCGAGCCAGTTCATCAATTATCTGGTCGCGCCCTACTTGAGCATCATCAACGGTTACGGCTCGGCGGAACTCGATAAAACCATCTTCTATGAATTGGCTCCGCTGTTCGGCGTCCTCCCATTTTCGAATTTCTTCTCAAAACTGGGACTCCCCACCCCGCTCGGAAGTTTCTCCAAGCCCGGCGTCGGCTGGCAGCGCTTTGCCAAAGGCGCGCAATCGTGGGTGCAGGCAATGGCGGATGCCGCGCTCAAGTATGCGCCCTCCTCAAACCTGATCTTCAACGCGGAGGTGACCGGGGTGTGGACGAATCAGACTACGGGACAGGTCACCGTACAGTGGACGGCGAACGGCACGCCGAATTCGGATACGTTCGACAAAGTGATATTGACCACAGACATGTGGACGAACTCGAAACTCCTGAACAACACCAACAACCAGTATTTCTGGGACAATCTGTATGAAAAGTACGTGGGTTACGGCGAGGACCAGAACGGAAATCCACTCGGGCAACCCGTGGTCTGGGAGTTGATGTACGGCGCGTGCTACATCCACACCGACGTGAACATCCTTTCGCCCGATCTGAGAAACCAGCAGGAGACCAACCAGTTCAACGCGTATTACGCCGGAACGGGGGGCGGCAATTACGATCTCTTCAAGACCTTCACCACGTACATCCAGAAAAACGTGCTAGGCACACCCAGCAGCCCGGATATGAACGCGGACGGGATCTACCTGACCATGTACGGATATGTCCCACAGCAGGGCGATACCATCCCCGACCAAAGCACGTGGCTGACCGATCCCATCATCTGGACGCACGGCAAATGGACGCCCGCCTCGATGGGAACGGCAAAATCCAATTTGTACATGGCTCAGGGCTTGGGCGGCATCTCGTACCTAGGCCAGATGAACACGAATGTGTATTTTGCCGGTAACAACACGACGGTCGATTCGGAGGAGGGCGCGCTCATCTCCGCCATGGCAATCGCCAACTACGCCTTCGGCGTGCAGTATCCGCTCCTGGACCCCAGCGACCCGCTATTCTCGCTGTACGCCTGGAAGATGTACGACCTTTACCATAACGTGATGTTCCCCAAACAAGGCATCAGCCATGCCATTGCATCGCTGCACCAAACGCT
>CAYQOF010000195.1:0-4017 GCA_964419035.1 uncultured Anaerolinea sp.
TCAACATGGCGAATATTGCCGTTCGGCAACTTGACATGGGCAACGCCCTTGAGTTTTCTCCATCTTCCGCGTCCGTGCATTTTCTGCAAATACGCCGGATCACGGATGCTGGAACCAACAGCGATGATCTCAATTTCCACGATTTCATCAATGATCTCAAATTTCACGCTTTGAGTCTAGCACTTATTGGGCGACGTCGCAAGCCTGATTCCTCCTGGTCAATCGGTGGGAACTCACGCATCCAATGACGACAAATACCCGGCACTGATTCAGATTTCTGTAATTTCAAGGTATCCATTTGACGCGCCGACTCATGGGATGGTATTCTTGACGAGGAAAGGAACCTCACATGACCAGCCCATACGACATCCTCTTCGAGCCGATCCACATCGGACCGGTCACCGCCCCGAACCGATTTTATCAAGTGCCACACTGCAACGGATTCGGCCACCGCATGCCGCACGGCATGGCGGCGATGCGCGGGGTGAAAGCCGAGGGCGGCTGGGGCGTGGTCTGCACCGAGGAGACGGAGATCCATCATTCGAGCGATTTATCTCCCTATTTCGAGGGGCGGATTTGGGACGATGATGATATTCCCGCCTTGCAGTTGATGACCGAGGCGGTGCATCGTCACGGCGCGTTGGCGGGGATCGAACTTTCGTACAACGGGATTGACGCGGTGAATCTGTATTCACGCGTCCCATCGCTGGCGCCGCGTTCGATGGGCGTGGTGGGCGGTTCGGGCTATGACCCGGTCCAGACCCGCCGCATGGACAAGGAGGATATCCGCAACGTGAGGAAATGGCATCGCGAGGCGGCGCTGCGCGCCAAACGTGCGGGCTTTGACATCATCTACTGTTACGCCGGTCACGGCATGACCGCCGCGATCCAGTTCATTCTGAAACGCTACAACGACCGCACGGACGAATACGGCGGCTCGCTCGAAAACCGCGTGCGCTTTTTCCGTGAGTTGATCGAAGACACAAAAGAGGCGGTGGGCGATACGTGCGCGGTGGCTGTCCGCTTTGCCGTGGACGAGTTGCTCGGCGAGGATGGGCTCACCCATAAGGGCGAAGGTCACGATGTGGTTGCGATGCTCGCCGAATTGCCCGACCTGTGGGATGTGAACATCAGCGGCTGGAACAACGACTCGGCGACCTCGCGTTTCGACAAAGAGGGTTATCAAGAGCAATACATCTCGTTCGTCAAGCAATTGACCACAAAACCGGTCGTCGGTGTGGGACGATATACCTCGCCCGATTCGATGGTCTCTGCGGTCCGACGCGGCGTGATGGACTTTATCGGCGCGGCGCGCCCCTCGATTGCCGATCCGTTTTTGCCAACAAAGATCAGGGAAGGACGAGTCGAGGACATCCGCGAGTGCATCGGATGCAACATCTGCGTGACCGGCGATACGCGCTTCGTGCCGATCCGTTGTACGCAAAATCCCAGCATGGGCGAGGAGTGGCGGCGCGGCTGGCATCCCGAAATCATCACGCCAAAGAAAAGCGATAAAGAGGTGATGGTCATCGGCGCGGGACCGGCAGGGTTGGAGTGCGCGCGGGCATTGGGTCAGCGCGGGTATCAAGTCGCTTTGCTGGAAGCAAGAAAAGAATTGGGCGGACGCGTGCTCCGTGAATCCGCTTTGCCTGGCTTGAACGAATGGCGCCGCGTGGCGGATTGGCGGTTGACCCAGATCGGGAAGATGAAGAATGTTTCGGTCTATCCCTCCAGCCTGATGACGGCAGAGGAGATTTTAGAAGCAGGCGCGCAGAACATCATCATCGCCACCGGTGCGGCGTGGCGGCGCGATGGCGTGGGCAGAACGCTGTGGAAGCCGATTCCCGGTCACGATCTGGAGAACGTGTTCAGCCCTGACGACATTATGGAATCAGCGAGCTTGCTCCCGTTGTTGCAGAAGCAAGCTTCTACAGTCCAAAATATTGTGATTTACGACGACGACCACTACTACATGGGCAGTGTGCTGGCGGAATTGCTTGCGGTGAACGGCTGTAATGTCTCCCTCGTTACGCCCGCGCCGATGGTCTCATATTGGTCGCAGTTCACGCTGGAACAGGAACGCATCCAGGCGAAATTGATGAAACTCGGCGTGAAGTTATATCCGCAGAATGTGTTGAGTGAGATACGAAAAGATTCTGTGAAACTATCGAACACGATTTCGGGAGATGAGACCGAGTTGCCGCGTGATGGGGTGGTGTTGGTAAGCGACAGGACGCCGAATGATGGACTCTATCACTCCCTCACCCTACCCCTCTCCCAAAGGGAGAGGGGATACGTGCGCGTCATCGGCGATGCGGACGCGCCGAACATCATCGCGCAGGCGGTGTTCGCCGGTCACCTCGCGGCGCGGGAATTCGAGGAGGAGAAGGTCGAGGGGACGCCGTTCAAGATGGAGAGGGTGAAGGTTTGATCTTCACCGCGAAGACGCGAAGGACACAAAGATTCTTTTTTTCTTTTCCCCTTCGCGCTCTTCGCGACTTCGCGGTTAATGAATCACCACACGCGCTCCAAATTCGGGTTTGCCAGCGGTCTGCGTCCCACCTTCGCCATGTCAATCCATTCGCCGTGCACCTTCACGCGCACCACGTCGGAGGTGAAGTCGGTCACAGTCGCGCCGTTGTTGTTGAACAGCCACGAGCCGACCGCGTAGATATCCGCCGGCACCCCCAACCTCTCGAACTTGCGGATCTTTTCGGGATTGAACCCGCCCGAGACGACGATCTTCACATTGCGACAATACTCACGCGCCGCCTCTTTCCAAGCCGGGGGCAGGTTCCAGTTTTCTGACACGGAATCCAATGCCTGACGGACGTTGAACACCAGCCGCGGGTTGACTCCCAGATCGAGCGCCGGGTCGCCCAGCGGCTCGACAGAGACATCGCGTACGCTTCCGCTCGTATCCAGACGCACGCCATACAGGACATATTTCGAGGCTTCGGCTTCATCGCCCAAATCCTTCAACTCCCTGTACTTCATGAACATTGCCTCCAGCACGCGCAGGGAATCGGTCACGGAGTCGTTGTTGAAATCCACGAGCGCGATGCGCGGGATGCGCGCCGGCAGGATGCGCGCAAACTGCATCATCGCCTCGGCGGTGTCGCCGAGGAAAGAGGCAATGGCGGCATGGGCAACCGTCCCGCCGCCCGCGCCGCCCCACCAGTCCCCCTGAGCGTCGGTCGAGACGAAGGGACCGAGTTCATTACCGTTATCCAGGTTGAACCGTTTTACAGCGATGTTGTAGGCATATCCATCTGCGGCTTGCACCTCGTGCAGGTCGAATCGCGCAGGAAAGAAGAGGACCGGCTTGCCGTGCGCCGCCATGAGCGTTTCATAGACGTTCGTCGCCACGCGGCTGGAGCGGGTGAGAATGCCGAGCGTGGGCGTTTCGAGCAATGCAAAATCGCGATAACGCCCGCGCACCCGGATCACCGCCTCGGCATTCAAAGGGTTGCCATCCGACTTGACGGTCACTCCATCGTGAACTGCCCATACCTCCAATTGATCCGCCGTATCCACGAACTTATCGCCTTCCCAATAGCCTGTGCAATGGCTGAGCATGGCGAGCGCCTTGTCCACGCCCACGACGATCGTCGTTCCCACGCGGCGAGTAAACCATTGCATTTCGACTTCGATGTTCCCCACGGCTATATCCTGCGGTGAAAAACGCGGGGGCAGGTTGTGATGCCGTCCCGCATAGGCGTAACCACCGGATGCCAGCGCGGTGAGCATACGGCCGATGTTCTCGAAGTATTTGTCCGAGTACCAGCCGCGGCGCATGCGTTCGATGTCGAGTTTGAAGGTTTCGTTGGTGAGGCGGGTTTTGTTGAAGATGCTCATTGGTCTCGATTTACGATTGACGATTTACGATTCAGGAAGTGGACAAATGGACAGGTACACAAGTAGACAGGTAAACAGGGAAACAAGGGATTTGTGTACTTGTGTACCTGTGTACCTGTGCACCTGTGTACGTGTGTACCACATCTACATCAATAGCCC
>CAYQOF010000195.1:4117-6020 GCA_964419035.1 uncultured Anaerolinea sp.
TACCTGTGTACCTGTGCACCTGTGTACGTGTGTACCACATCTACATCAATAGCCCATCCGTTGACCTGACAATATTCATGCCGGCATCCGCAAAACGCTGATACGCCGCGTTCGCCGCGACGGTGTGATCCACGACGCCGGGGACGACGACGGGGGAAGTGCAATCCTCCAGCAACCAGATCTTCTTCGCCAGTTCGGGGTCGGTGGTGTTGATGTCATCGAGCAGGTCGGAGACCGTCCACGCGACGCAATGGGATTTGGCTTGTCCCGCGATGATCAATCTGTCGAACTGCTGTAACTGCTCGATGAACTTCGTGCTGCGCGTGCCAAGCGTCTCGCCCATGGGACCGGTCAACACTTCGGGACCGATGACGGAGTAATTTTCGGTGAAGGGTTTGTCGCCCTTGACGTTGATGTCGTATTGCGCGGTACGGGCGATGGAATGAAAGAACAAGGCTTCCTCCACCGAGGAGACCAGCGCATGACCGATGCCTCCGAGCATGGCGTGATAGGGCCAGATCGTGAGGGCGTACTTGCCTTTCTCCTCCAGTTCCCTGGCATAATGGATCATCATCTGCTGTCCGTATTCGGGCGCAATGCCGAAATGCGGCGCGAGGGCGGGGTTGAACATCCATTTGCCCGCCTTTAGATCAGCGACATGCATGTCCGTGTACGGCGCGGGATGATTCCCGTCCGCGTCCACGAAGAAGATGGCATGGAAGACCTGCATGGCATGATGCGTATCCATGCTGGCGGTGATGTACGTGATATTGCCAAGATTGCGATAGATGAATTCACACAGGCGCGTGTTGTCTTCCACCGCGCCGCGCCCGCTTCGCCCGCCGACGAAGAGTTCGAATTCCGGGATGCAGAAGGTGTTCTGCACGTCCACCAGCATCAGCCAGGTTCTGGTCCGGTCAACGGAGGCAGGCTGAAGTGCGTGAAGACGCGTCCAGTCCCGCGCCTGCCTGGCGCGTTCCTCGTAGGGAACCCGCCAGACCGAGCCGACCCGGTCCGCGTCGAAAAAATCAGGAATGGGTAAAGGGGATGCGTTCATTCTCTCTCCAAATTGATTGTAGTCCAGAGCAACTGCATGTCAAGTGTAACCCATGCGGTTGACTTTTTGGGCTGAAACCTTTAGACTCAATGCAACCCATCACGGTTCCCGAAGGAGATATTATGATGTCCCAATTCCAACTCATCATGCGGTCGGGACCCACTCCCGGCGCGGCGTACACCCTGGAGGGCGACCAGATCTCGATCGGCCGCGATTCCTCGAACGATATCGTGATCAACGATGCGGAGATTTCGCGCCGGCATGCGCGGATGACCTTCCAGGGCGGGAAGTACGTGCTGGAGGATCTCGGCTCGACCAACGGGACATTTGTGAACGGCCAGCGACTGGCGGGACCGCGCGTCCTGAAGCCGGGCGAGGTGGTTTCGTTCGGCGAGCAGATCGTGCTGGTGTTCGAAGCCGTGGCGATCGATGCGGGCGCCACAGTGGTTTCGCCCCGAGCCGCGGCTGTGCCTTCAGTGCCCCGCCACGCGATACCGCCGCCTCCGCCGCCGACCGAATATGCGGGGAGCATACCGGCAAACCCCGTACCCGCTGAACCGGTTGAGGAGGGAAAAAGGACGAACATGATCCCGATTTTTGTCGGGGCAGGCGTGCTGGTCTTCATCTGTTTTTGCATCGTGGTGCTGTTGATCGTGGATGCGGACCCGACGGGAGCGAGGTGGTGCGTCTTCCCGTTCCGGATCATTGCAGAGATCCTGAGAGGGCCGGTCTGCCCGTGAGCAGTCCTTGATCGTATTCCCCCGCGAGACAAACCGTCTGCGGGGGTGTTTGTTTTAATGGTTGTCAAAGACATCCCGATTGGCTAGAATATGGATAATCGTCCGG
>CAYQOF010000196.1:0-6008 GCA_964419035.1 uncultured Anaerolinea sp.
CCCGCCGCGTTCAATATTTTCGCGAAGGCTTGCGCGGTCTTTTGCGCGCGGATATCGGTCGCGGGCGCGCACCCGACCCACCACAAAACTTCAGGTTCGGGATTCTGTTCAATCGTCGGGACGTTCAACCCCGCCGCCCATTTCATGCGATCCGCCTGCGAGACGTTCCACGGGTTCATGTTGCGTTCCATGCCCTTGAACGCGGTCTCCAACTGCTTCGGGAAGTTGCTTTCCATCAGCGTCAAATTGCGGCGGATGTCGAGAATATCACGCATCGGCTCGTTTCCAACGGGACATATATCCACGCACGCGCCGCAAGAGGTGCAAGCCCACACCGCTTCTTCTGAAATCAATTGCGTCATCGGTACATCGGTCGCGCCGCCAAAGTTCAGGTGATAACGTTTGTTGATCTCCAGCGCGGCGGGCGAGAGCAGTTTGCCCGTGTCATACGCGGGGCAGACCTCCTGGCAGCGAAAACACATGATGCAGGCGTAACTGTCCATGATCTGTTCCCAGCCCAGATCCTGCATCGTCGCCGCGCCGAACTGCTCGATGGACTGGTCGTCAAGATTGATGTAACTCAACTCGCCGATGGACTTGCGCTCGGGTTTCAACGCGAAATTGATCGGCGTAAAGAACAGGTGGATGTGTTTGCTGTATGGGAAATAAGGGAGGAACGCAACCACCGCGCCGATGGACAGCCAGAACATGATCCGTTCGCCGACGAGCAGCGCGCCCGCATCCGCCCCGGACCATAAGCCTGCCACCGTGGAAATGATCGGCTGCCAACTGTCGCGGACTCCCGCCTCCGCGATGAAGAACGATTCTCCCAAAAGACGCGCGGAGTTGTGGATAAAGATAAAGGACGCGACAATAGCCGAATCGCGCAGGATGCCGAAACGCGCTTTGGGGTGAAGTAAAGTCGTCTCACGCGTGGACAGGCTCGCGGGTCGGAGGAGGAAGCGGCGGATCACCATCGCAACGATGCCGACGAGGATCGCCGCGTTTGCCACATCCGCGATAAGTCTATAGACATCTCCGAATAAGCCTGTATTATCGAGCAGGCGGAAATGTGTGTACGCGTAAATTAAATCCGAAAGATTGATGAGCAGGAAACTGAGGAAACCCCATCCGATGAGCGCGTGCAAAATGCTCGTCCACAGACGGAAACGAAAAACGGGCTGGAACAGAACCACCTTGAGAATGAGGTCTCCAACCCGTTTCCAGATAAGGCTCCAATCCGGTTTGCCTTGTCCGCTGGAGATGTGGGCGATGATCCGTTTGCCCCCCTGATAGGTGAAGTATAGCGATGCGATGGTGGCGATTGCAAAGAGGATTTTTTCAGCGGGTGAGAGCATGGTTCCTCCAAAGTCAATATGCCATTGCGATACGGATTCAACGCCGCTTCGCTTCGGTCTTTGTCATACTTCATCCAGACCTCCGCTCAGCGTGAGCGGTGCGCAATGACATAATGGCAGCAGTTTAGCATAAATTTATGCGGTTGTGGCGAAATTCACCAGGCTGTCCCAGATTTCGGTATTCAAATGATCGCGTTGACTCTTCGCAAATTCCCAGAACAATGATTGTGCGCGCGTGAATGGATACCCCACATGCCGCGTAATATAGACCGTCCGATGCAATTCCAACCCCTGCAACTCGACCTTCTTGATTCGCCCGAGCGCCAGCCCGCGCGCCGCGACCATCTCGGAGACGAATGCAATTCCCACGCCGCGTTCGACTGCCATCTCGATGGCTTCGGGGTTGCCAAGTTCCATGACCACGTTGAGCATATCGGGCGTGATACTGTACGATTTCAATCCCTGCAGGACGGTTTCGCACGTGCCTGAGATTTCCTCGCGCATGATGATGGGCTGGTCGAGCAGATCATCGGGTGTGGCGCGACCGTAATCCGCCCAGGGATGGTTCACGGGAACGATCAAAAGTATTCGGTCGTCGAACAATGGCTGGCATTCCAGATCGCGGTGATCGAAGTGTTTGCTCGATGCGCCCATGGGGATGGTCTGATTGATCAGGCGTTCGTAAATTCCATCGCGCCCCATGATCTTGACGCGTGGATGGACAGCTGGGTACTCACGCTGAAAACTCGAGAGCAGAACTGGCATCAGGTATTTTCCTGCAGATGTCGAGCAACCGATCATCAATTCTCCCCCCACCTGGTGATGGATCTCCTGAAGCCCATCCTCCAGCAGGCGCGCGGCGCGCAGGACGTCGCGAGCCATTGGCAGAATGGCGTGCCCAGCCTCGCTCAATTCGACCGAGCGCCCATTGCGGATGAACAAGTCAATGCCGCAAGCGCGTTCCATTGCCTGAATGTTCTGGCTGACAGCCGACTGGGACATGTGGAGTCGTTTTGCGGCGCGGCTGAAATTCTTTTCCTCCGCCGCCGCGAGGAAGACTCGTAATTGGGATAGTTCCACCAGGTTTTTCTCCACGGTTGATAAGAACAAGTGATGGTTGTCTGTTCCAAGCATAAGTCTTTTCGATGTCTTCCGCCAGTGATGATTGTCAGGATATACGTAATCAGTACGGCGAACTCGTCCCACAAAAAACTGCCCGCGAGTAACCTCGCGGGCAGTTCGGTTCATCTAATTTAGCCTGTTTTCGATACTGGCAATTCTGCGCCAATCCAGGCATTCATGCCTCCGCCGAGATTGCGGACGTTGGTGTAGCCTGTCATTTGCAGGTACATCAGCACAATCGCGCCGCGGTGACCGGACTGGCAAATCACAACAATGGGAGCGGCCTTGTCGGCGGGCAGTTGGGCGAGGCTGGCTGGCACATCGGTGATGTTGACGTTGACCGCGCCTTCGATGAAGCCGGCTTTGAATTCGTCAGCCGTGCGGACATCGAGCATGAACGGGACGGTGCCGCTGGTCAGTTCGACGTTCAGGTCCGGGGCTTTGACTGCGAAGAAGCCTTCAGGCAGGTTTGAGATGAAATTGTTCAGATCGCGCAGACGGGCGGCGTCCACCTCGGGAGCGGCGCCAGCCGTCGGGGCGGCAGGAAGCATGCCGGTTTCCACGGGCAGTTCGGCTTT
Organism: uncultured Anaerolinea sp.; assembly: GCA_964419035.1. GTDB lineage: Bacteria > Chloroflexota > Anaerolineae > Anaerolineales > Villigracilaceae > Defluviilinea. Next base: position 3,059 of record CAYQOF010000196.1, read on the forward strand.
CTTCCAGGCGCCGAGTCCGCCGGCGAGGTTCCTCACATCTGTGTATCCAAGCATTTGCAGGGATGCCATCAGCATTGCGCCGCGGTGACCGGAAGCGCAGTAGATGATGATGGGCTGGTCTTTGGCGGGGAGTTTGTCGAGGTTGTTGAGAACCTCGCGCACTGGCATGTGTACCGCGCCGGCGATGTAGCCGTCTTTTTCGATTTCGGCGGCTTCGCGTACGTCGAGCAGGAAGGGCGCCTTTTCAGCAAGGACGATGTTGAGATCGGGAGCCTTGATGCTGTAATAGCCTGCAGGCATGGCAGTGAGGTAGTCGCTCCAGACGGTTGCCCAATCCACCCAGCCTTCGACGGGGAGTTTGGCGGCTTTCCAGGCATTGAGGCCGCCAGCCAGATTGCTGACATTGGTGTAACCCATCAGGCGCAGACCCATCACGACGATGGAACCGCGGTGACCCGAAACACAGTTAACGACAATTGGAGCATCCTTTGCGGGGAGTTTGTCGAGGCTGTTGAAGATTTCCTGCATGGGGACGTTCACCGCGTCCTTGATGTAGCCATCTTTGGCGAATTCTTCAGCCGTGCGGATGTCCACAATGGTGGGCGGGGTGGTTCCTGTCAACGATTCAGCCAGTTTGTCGGACTTCATGGCGTAGAAATCGTCCGGCATTTCGGCGAAATAGCCGTTGAGCATTTCGAACAGGGGCTGGTCGGCGATGATGGGGGCGCTGATCGCCTCAGGCGCAGCGGGCATGGAGCCGGTCACAACGGGCAGGTTGGCTTTCTTCCATGCCCCAAGACCGCCGCCCAGGTTGCGGACGTTGGTGTAACCCAGCAGTTTGAGCGCGGACATGGTCATGCCGCCGCGGTGACCGGATGCGCAGTAGATCACGATGGGCTCGTCGAGACCGGGCAGTTTATCGAGGTTGGCGAGCACTTCGCGCACCGGGATATTGACCGCGCCTTCGATATAGCCGTCCTTCTCGACCTCAGCGGCTTCGCGCACATCGAGCAGGAAGGGGGCTTTGTCAGCCAGTTCCTCATTGAGCGCGGCAGGCTTGACGGTGCCGTAGCCTTTGTCGGCGGGCAGTTCCGCCACAAGGGCGGCAAAGAGCGCCTGCGCATCGGGTGCAGCGACGACCGGCTCTTCAATGACTGGCGCCTGCGGCTCTTCGACCACCGGCGCCTGGGGTTCTTCCACAACAGGCTTGGCAGCGGGCGCGCACGCGCCCAGGACCATGCTGAACACGATCAGCAGACCCAGTAAGACTTGCAACTTCTTGGACATTTTGACTTCTCCTTTGTAATCTTCTTATTGATCAAGTTACTCTTGTAACTTGTGGCAACCAATGCAGTTCTCATCCTTGTAGGCGGCATGGTCCTCCGGGCTGACCGGCGCGTTGCGGATGCCGGTGGTATGACATGCCGTGCACGAATTCGATGCCAGGTCGAGGTGGGATGCCGGCATATAAGGCGCGCCAAAGAACAATTCGACGAGCGGCGGGACAAGGTTGACGATCACCGGTTGATTCGCTTCCAATTCATCCGCCTTCACCTTGTCCGCGGTCAGGAAGAATCTTCCGTCGCTGCCGTGACAGGCGGCGCAGGAGGCGTTCTGCGGCGTATTCTTCTGGATATTGTGCGGAGTGGCATACGTCCAGGTGGGCAGGGCGTTGAAATTCGGCAGAAGGTTGTCGCCGTAGAACTGGTAACTCGTGGGCGCGACCGGCACGTGCCGCACCGGAACATACTTATATGGTCGTTCCTCGCTTGGGTCTGGGTTGCGCCCGATCATGAATGTAAAGTAGGTCGCTTGTGTTTCGAAAAAGGGATTGCCGGTTTTCTGGCTGATCGCCACATGACATCCGTCGCAACTCGTGTATGCGATCGAGTGGCAGACCTGGCACGAAAGCGTGTCTCCATGCGCCTGATGCATCGGGTTGCTGTCTCCTCCCGGCGCGGCGGTGGGATGACAGTCCACGCACTTTGGGTCTTCCGCGCCAGCCAGACGGTGTGTAACCGCATTCGCCGCGTCCGTGGCGGAACCGTGCAGGTCCGCGCCCTCGTGACATTTCACGCAGTTCATGCGCGCCTCGCGGAAATGCACATCACCGGGGAAACCTTCGTTCTTGCCCAGGAATTCATTGCCCACGCGGCTTCCATGGCAGGCCGTGCACGAACGCGTCATCGGCGGAGTCTTCTCGAAAACGTGACCCGTGAACAACCCGCCTCCCACATTCTTCGGCTGGCTGACATGGCACTCGCCGCAGGTGGTGTGACAGGAAGCGCAGTGATTACCGAACATCTCTTCCAACGCGGGGTGATTTTCAGGGGCGCTGCGCGCGTTGATTACCGTCCAATACCCTTGCATTGTTGAATGAAGCGCAAACGGATAGGTCGCCGTCTGCTCCTCGTGGCAGTCTCCGCAATACTTTTCAGGATCCGCGCTCGGGCTGGCAATCAGACCCTCGTGCGCAATTTCCTTATCAGGCGATTGCACGCCGCCATGACAGTCCACACAGGTTTGTTTTCCATGCGTCGTCTGTGAAAACGCATCGAAATTCACCAACACTTTCTCCCAAGGCTCCAACGGAGCCACATCGCCCCCTCAGCCAACCCCTTTGGATTCGGCTTCGTGGGATGCCTCTTCAGGTTTCGCCGTATCGATGAGACGCTGCTTGTCTGTATGGCAGGCAATACATGCATCCGTCGCAGGTGTGACCTCAACAACTGCCTCCGTTTCGACGGCTGTTTCCGTCGGTGCAAGTGCTTCGGTTGGGGAGGTGGTGGCAGGTGCACATGCTGTTAGAACGAAAATGGACGCGATCAGAAGGCTGGTGATTTTTTTGATCACTGTTCCTCACTTTTGTGTATTATTTCACAAGTTATTTTATGTTGATCCACCATGCAGGCAAGTGATGGAAGTAATATGCGGATATTATTTCTACTTA
>CAYQOF010000197.1:0-5934 GCA_964419035.1 uncultured Anaerolinea sp.
GTCGTCCATGGGCAGTCCGATAGTCAAATAGTCTGATAGTCTGATAGTCTGATAGTCTGATAGTCTGATAGTCTGACAGCCAAATGGTCAAAGGCTATACGACTATGAGACTATGAGACTATGAGACTATCCGACTAACTTAACCAAACACTTCCTTCACCTTATAGATCCCGTTCACTAACAAATCCACCTCGTCCTTCGTGTTATACAAATAGAACGAAGCGCGGCTCGTGGCGGGGATTCCAAACTTTTCATGCAACGGCTGCGCGCAGTGATGACCGGCGCGGACGGCAATCCCGTCCTTATCGAGGATTTGCGCCACGTCGTGCGGATGCACGCCTTCGAGCGTGAACGCCGCCACCCCACCCTTGTTCTGCGCGGCGGGACCGAACAGCCTCACCCCTGGAATTTCCTCCAACCGCTCGAGGGCATATTCCGTGACCTCGTGTTCGTGCGCGGTGATCGCCTCCATGCCGATGGACGAAAGATAATCCACCGCCGCGCCGAAACCGACGGCTTCCGCGATGGCGGGAGTCCCTGCTTCGAACTTGTGCGGCAGGGCGTTCGGTCGGAAGGATCGAATCTTCACTTCCTTGATCATGTCGCCGCCGCCGAGGAACGGGGGCATCTTTTCGAGCAAGTCCGCTTTGCCATACAACACTCCGATGCCGGTCGGACCGCACATCTTGTGCGCGGAAAAGGCAAGGAAGTCCGCGTCGAGGGCTTGCACATCCACCTTGAGGTGCGGGACGGACTGCGCCGCATCCACGACCGTGATTGCGCCCGCCTCGTGCGCCAGACGGATGATCTCCGCCGCGGGGTTGATCGTGCCGAGGACGTTGCTCATGTGCGTAAACGAGACCAGCCTCGGGCTTCGCGAAAGAAGCGTCTTGTACGCGTCGAGATCGAGCAAGCCGTTTTCCGTCACGGGGATGAAATCCAGTTCGACGCCGCGCTCCATTTGCAGCATGTGCCACGGCACGAGGTTCGAGTGATGCTCCATCTCGGTGAGGATGACGAGGTCGCCCGCCTTGAGATTCGCCCGCGCCCACGAGTATGCAACGAGATTGATGGACTCGGTCGTGTTGCGCGTGTAGATGACTTGACGGGCGGAAGGCGCGTTGATGAATTTTGCGATTTTCTCGCGCGCCTCTTCGTACATGGCGGTCGCTTCCTCGGCGAGCGTGTGCACGCCGCGATGGATGTTCGCGTTCGAGCGGCGGTAATAGTTGTCCATCGCCTCGATCACGGCAAGAGGCTTTTGCGAGGTCGCGGTCGAATCCAAATACACCAGCGGAACGCTGTCATGCGTCTTGCGCTGAAGGATCGGAAAATCTTTGCGGATCTCGGTTACGTTGAGCATGGGGAAGTATACAGGTAGAAACGTATACAGGTAAACATGTGTACGTGTCCACCTGTATATTTATGTACCTAATAATCAGGTATCGCCTTCTCGCGCCTGCCTGATTTCTTCAGGACCGGGCGGATATGCTCGGAGTTCAACGGATACCACAGGATGCGGTCGGGGACCATCCAGCCGTCAGTGAGGAAGACGTTCGAACGGAATTGCACCGCGACCATTTTATTATCCACCTGCACGACGATGCCGCGGGTCCAGCCGCGCACGCGATCCTTGTTCTTTTCGTGATCGCAGTACACTTCCACCGTGTCACCCACCTGGAAATCGTGTGTCGAGCCCGGCGCCTTCATGTAGGCATATTGCTGTACCAGGCGCTGCCCCCTGGTGGTCTTACGGTCGTCGGCTTTGGCTGCGACGCGCGGCGGCGAGATCTTGTTCACCACGCGCACCTTTGTGGTCCCTTCCGAACCTGGCGTCGGGTCGTTTTTTTGTTTCGATTTCGTCTGGAACATCTCCTTCGATCTGTCCTGAACAGCGGTCTTCGATTGCACCTGGACTTTTTTCGTTTTCGATTTGATTGCCATGAATATTCTCGATTCTTTCGGCGAATTTGGAAACACATCCAACGGCAAGCCGTCGGATTCCCGAACTGATCTTACGACATTTTATCAGCAATATATTGCTGGAAGCGTTCACGCACGCCCTCGAAGGGAATGCGCTGGAAGATCGGGTCGAAGAAGCCTTCCACGACGATCTTTTCCGCCTCCGCCTGCGGGATGCCGCGCGATTTCAGATAGAAAAGCGGCTCCTGTTCCAGTTTGCCGACCGTCGCGCCATGCGTACAGCGCACATCGTCCGCGAGGATCTCAAGGCCGGGAATCGAGTCGGCGCGCGCTCCATCGCTCAACACAAGATTGCGATTGGCTTGATAGCCGTCGGTCTTTTGCGCGCCGGGCGCCACGTAGATCATGCCCTGCCACACGGAACGGCTCTTGCCCTTCAGCGCGCCTTTGAACAGCAGGTCACTGGTGGTGTGCGGAGCAAGGTGATTTTGCTGTGTGTCGTGGTCGAGATGCTGGTCGCCGTCGGTGAAATAGAAACCGGACATGCGTCCCTGCGCCCCTTCGCCAGTCAGGTCGAGTTCCGAGAAGTTCTTGGTGATGCGCGATCCGATCGCGCCGAAGATCCAATCGAGATTACCGCCGCGTTCGACGCGCGCGCGCTCGTGGCTGAAATTCCAGACGTGACGTCCCCACGATTGCAATTCGACGAATTTCATCGAAGCGTTTTCCATCACCTGGATTTCGACGATTCCCGCGTGCATCGAATTGGCTCCCTTTAAATCGGGCGACGCGGCTTCGTGGACATACGTCACCGACGCGCCCTCCTCGACGAGGACAAGGATGTGCGAGATGTGGGCAACGTCTGTGCCGGGACCCCACAACACGGAATGAAGCGGCTCGTCAACGACAACGCCCTTCGGCACGTACAACACAACGCCATTCTGTGCGAACGCGCCAGCCAGCGCGGCAAATTTACCCTCCTCCACGTTGACGCTCTTGCCCATCATTCGGGCAAGCAATTCGGGATGTTTTTCCTCGGCAGTCTTCAAGTCTGTGAAGATGATTCCTTTGTTCGAGAGTTTCTCATCCAGTTCGACTTTCACGCCGCCAGGCAGGAGGACGATCTGTCCGCCATGCTGGTCTGCTACGAGAGGGCGAAGCAGATCCTCGCGAACCGCAGGAAGGTCATTGTAGGCGCCATCCGCCGCGAACCTGAACCTGTCCGCGGGCAGGTTGTGGATGTCCGTGCGTCGCCAGGCTTCGAGCGAGGTGTCGGGGAGGGAAAGCCTTTTGAACGCGTTCCAAGCCTGGGTCCGGTAGGAAGCGGTAACGTCACTTGCTGCGCGGACGTCGGATTCCGTGAAATTGAATTCCTTCGCGCCAGCGGCGACTCGTCTTGTCCTAGAAACAACTACTTTGGGTTTTTCCTGCATATCAAATCCTCATGTCATTGCGAGGAGCGTTCGTTGCGACGAAGCAATCTCATGCCACATGGAGATTGCTTCGCCACTTCGTGGCTCGCAATGACATTATCCTATCGATCCTTCCATCTGCAACGCGATCAGGCGATTCATCTCGACCGCGTATTCCATCGGCAGTTCCTTGACGAGCGGTTCGATGAAACCGGAAACAACCATGGTGGTGGCTTCCTCCTCGCTGAGACCGCGGCTCATGAGGTAGAAGAGTTGCTCCTCACCCACCTTGCTGACCGAAGCCTCGTGACCGATGGTCACATCGTCTTCGTCAATTTCGATGTAGGGATAGGTATCGGAGCGGGACTGAGGATCGAGCAGCAGCGCATCACACACGACATTGGATTTGACGCCCTTCGCGCCCTTGTAAACTTTGAGCAGACCGCGATACGAGGCGCGTCCGCCGGATTTGGAAATGGACTTCGATGTGATCTTGCTGGAGGTGTTCGGCGCGAAGTGGATCATCTTCGAGCCCGCGTCCTGAATTTGATTCGGACCCGCGAACGCCATCGAGAGCATCTCGCCGCGCGCGCCGGGTTCCATCAGATAGCACGATGGGTATTTCATCGTGACCTTCGAGCCGAGATTGGCGTCCACCCATTCGTGCGTGGCGTCGGCAAAGACCTTGGCGCGCTGGGTTACGAGGTTGTACACGTTCGTGGACCAGTTCTGGATGGTCGAGTAGCGCGAGCGCGCGCCCTTCTTGACGATGATCTCGATCACGCCGGAGTGGAACGAGTCAGTGGTGTATTGAGGGGCTGTGCAGCCCTCTACGTAATGACATGACGCACCTTCATCTAAGATAATAAGCGTGCGCTCGAACTGACCGACATTCGCGGTGTTCAAGCGGAAATATGCCTGCAAGGGCAGATCCACTTTGACGCCTTTCGGCACGTACACAAACGATCCGCCGGACCACACCGCCGAGTTCAACGCGGCAAATTTATTGTCTTCAATGGGAATAACCGTCCCGAAATATTCGCGGAACAGATCGGGGTGCTGCTTCAAGCCATCCTCGATCGAGAGGAAGATCACGCCCTGTTTTTCGAGATGTTCTTGAATCGAATGGTAAACCATTTCCGATTCATACTGCGCGCCCAGACCAGCGAGGAATTTGCGTTCCGCTTCGGGCACACCGAGTTTATCGAACGTGCGCTTGATGTCATCGGGCACGTCGTCCCAGGATTTTTCCTGCTTCTCGGTCGGCTTGACGTAGTAATAAATGTCGTCGAGATTCAAGTCCTTGAGTTGCGGTCCCCAGTTCGGCATGGGACGCTTCATGAAGTGATCGAGCGCCTTCAAGCGGAAATCGAGCATCCACTGCGGCTCTTCCTTCATGCGCGAGATCTGTTCGACGACCTCGCGGTCGAGTCCCTTGCGCGATTTGAACGTGTAATAATCGTCACGGTCACGGAAACCGTACTTGTATTCACCGATATCTTCCAATATCCTGGCATCTTCGCTCATATCAATCTCCAGACTCTTAGCCACAAAGGACGCCAAGTACACCGCGGCAAAGGCAAAGGATTTCCTTTGTGTCCCCTGGTTCCTTCGTGGTTATAACATTAAGCAGGCGATTCCTCGTACTTCTCGCGGATCCACTCGTAGCCTTTTTCCTCAAGATGCAGCGCCAGGTCAGCGTCGCCCGATTCGACGATCCGCCCATCCAGCATCACATGGACGTAATCGGGCTTGATGTAGTTCAACAGGCGTTGATAGTGCGTGATGACCAGCACGCCCATATCCTGACTCATCAGCGCATTGACGCCCTCCGCGACGATGCGCAGCGCGTCGATATCCAGACCCGAATCGGTCTCATCCAGAATGGCAATTTCGGGCTTGAGAGTCGCAAGTTGAAGGATTTCTGCTCGCTTCTTTTCGCCGCCGGAGAAGCCATCGTTGAGGTAGCGACCCGCGAAGTTCTGATCCATCTTGAGCAAGGACATTCTTTCCTTCAACATCTTACGGAATTCGGGAATGGGAATGCCTTTGTCTTCGGGGTTGTCCGCGCGGCGGCGGGCATTGATGGCGGTGCGCAGGAAGTTGGCAACCGTCACGCCAGGGATGGCAACCGGGTATTGGAACGCCAGAAAGATTCCGAGACGCGAGCGCTCATCCGGTTCGAGTTCGAGGACGTTCTGTCCCTTGAAGATGACCTCTCCCTCCGTCACTGTGTAGGACGGATGCCCCATCAACGTGTATGCCAAAGTGGACTTGCCCGTACCGTTGGGTCCCATGATGGCATGGATTTTGCCATGTTCCACGGTCAGATCGAGACCTTTGAGAATTTCCTTTCCTTCGATGGATACGTGCAGATTCCTGATTTCGAGTTGCGACATTCGTGTTTGCTCCTGGACGATATAAACCAATGCTGGCGTTTCTACCAATTCGGCGGCATTATAGCAGGGTCAAAGAGAAAAGTCAATATTTATCATATTTTTCTAGTATATTGACAATACGCGGGCAGGCGGGTATACTCCCGCGCATGAAAAGCACGAAAGACAGGATCCTCCAGACCCTGCTTCGCAAGCCGAAGGTC
>CAYQOF010000198.1:0-5902 GCA_964419035.1 uncultured Anaerolinea sp.
TGAGAGTCTGCGCGAGGAGCGGAGGCAGGTTGAGGGGCGCGAGAGGCGAAGCGTCCACGGGAGGAGGGTCGAGCCAGCGGGTCATGTATCCAAGTATCAGGTGTCAGGTGTCATGTGTCAAGTTTGGTTGTATAATCCCGCCGTTGTGGAGGCAGGCCGCCATCTGCTGACACTCAATTCCAGCCAGAGGAGAGGTGCAAGATGAGGAGAGCATTGAGATGGATCGGGATCGTGCTGGGTTCGTTAATCGGTTTGATTTTGATTGCAGGGGTGGTGCTGTATGTGATGGGGAATGCCCGCCTGAACAGGACGTATGATTTTCCGCCGTCCAATCTGGAAATTCCAACGGACGAGGAAAGCATCGCATATGGCAAACACCGTGTGGAAATTTTGTGCGCAGGCTGTCACGGCGATGATCTGGGCGGCAAGAAGAACTGGTTCGATGGCGGTCCGTTGGGCACGATGGATGCCGCCAACCTAACCACTGGGGCGGGCGGGATCGGTGACGAATACACCACTGAGGATTTTGTGCGCGCCGTCCGGCACGGCATCGACCGCGAAGGGAAACCCATCTTCATGGCCGCGGTTGTGTCCACGGCATTTTTAAGCGATGAGGATCTGGCGTCCATCATTGCCTACCTACAGACCCTCCCGCCAGTGGATAACGAAGTAGGCGGCGCGAACTTCACGCCTCTGGCAAACATCATGTTCGCGGCGGGGATGCTGGGCGATATGCCTGTGGAAACTGTCAGCCATGAAGTGAACGTCAGCGCGCCTGAACGAGGAGCGAGCGTCGATTATGGAAAATATCTCGTGGACATCAATGACTGCCGCATTTGTCATGGTGAGAATTTGAACGGCGCGCCTTTCCCCGACCCGACCATCACAAAGATCTCGCCGAACCTGACGCCCGGCGGTGAGCTCGGTTTTTGGACGGAGGAGCAATTCGTCACGTTGATGACGACCGGTAAAACCCCCAGCGGACGTGAACTGGATCCGCTCTTCATGCCGTGGAACTATTACCGTAATTTCCACGATTACGAGTTGCAGGCGATCTGGATGTATCTGCAGTCGCTGCCGAAGTTGTCTCAGTATACAGAGTGAATCACTGACCGTCCCGAAGGGTTGACCTGTAGTTCAGGCTCGATCCACGGGAACCCTTCGGGACGTTTTCGATGTTTTAGAACGGAAACAACATCGGCAATGCCAACATCACAACGATCAGGCTGATCAACAACATCGGCGCGCCGATCTTGATGTAGTCGCTGAAGCGGTAATTGCCCGCGCCCATGACGAGCGTGTTGACTGGGGATGCCACAGGCGAGGCGAACGCCATCGAAGCCGCCACGCCGACCGCCATGAGGAAGGCGTGCGGTTGCACGTCCAGATTGTTCGCGGCGGCGAGCGCCAGCGGCGCGATCAAGACGGCGGTTGCGGTATTGGATAACACCTGTGTGAAGAGCGAGGTTGCCAGGAACAATCCGCCCAGCACCCATATCGGACCGAATCCGCCGAGTGTGTTCGTCAACGACTGCGCGCCGAGGCTGACCAAACCGACGCGTTCGAGCGCGGTGCTCATCGGCAGCATCCCCGCCACCAGCACGATGGACTTCCAGTCAATGAAGCCGTATGCCTCGTCAATGGTCAGGCATTTTGTCAGGATCATGACCAGCGCCGCCAGCATGGACACGGTGGTGAGCGGCAGGACTTCGCCGATCATCGCCAGCAGCATGACGCCCATGATAACGGCGGCGATCGGCGCTTTGGATCGGTTGACGGGTCTCTGCATGGATTCGGGCTGCCCCATGACGACAAAATCGCGGCGGCGTTTGCGGAGCGCGAGGATGTTTTCCCACGATCCCTGCACGAGCAGGATGTCGCCGAAGCGCAATGGTGTGGTTTTTAAATCGAGGTTGTCGCCCGCTCCGGGGCGTTGAATGCCCAACACGCTCAAATGGTATTGACTGCCAAACTGCAAATCGGTCAACGTTTTGCCGATGAGATGTGACTCGGGCGGCAGGACGACCTCAGCCAAGCCGACTTCCTGATTGATGAGCGACGCGTCGTCCTCAGCCTCGGCTGGCTGCATGCCCAAATTCCAGGACGCGGCGAGATGCGCCACGTCGCTCGTAGTCCCTTGCACGATGAGCAAGTCCTCAGCCTGGAACGTCGTCTCAATGGACGGTTTCATGCCTTTGCGTTTATCCGCCTTCCAGATCAGGCGCGTCTCACCGACCTTGACCACGCTTCGCGCTGCGGGGGCGCGGCGCAGTTCGATGATGTTGACGTTGAAGCGCGCGCCGAACTCGCCCTCGGCGATGGTCTTGTCAATCAAAGGGGAGATAGGACGTACCCGCAAGCGGAACAGGTTATCGGGGAGTCGGTAGCGGCGCGCGATCTCCTCGGGCGTGGAAACTTTCTGGAGATCCTGGGCAGGCGCATGGTCGGGGAGGAGGCGTTTTCCAATCGTCAGGAAAAAGACCGCGCCCGCCATGATCAGCAAAATCCCTATGGGGGTGTAGTCGAAGAATTGGAAGGGGCGCGCGCCGCTTTCGCGTAGGACGTCGCTGACGATGAGGTTGGGAGGCGTGCCGATCAGGGTTGCCGCGCCGCCGAGCAGCGCGCCGTAGGATAGCGGGATGAGCAGTTTCGAGGGGCTGATGCGCGCGCTCGCCGCGAGGCTGATGACGGCGGGCATGAGCACTGCCACAGTGCCTGTATCGCTCATGAATGCGGAGAGGAGCGCGACCGCCAGCATCACGGTCACGATCAGGCGCGTGGGATTCGTTCCTGCGATCTTGAGCACCTGATTGCCAATCGAGGCGGCGAGTCCCGTTTGCAGGACGCCGCCGCCGATGACGAACAACGACGCGATGGTCAACACAACGGGATTCGAAAATCCTGCAATGGCTTCGGCGGGTTTGAGCAAGCCCGAGAGCATGAGCGAGATGACGACGATCAGAGCCACCACGTCCACACGCAGCCATTCGGTCACGAAGAAGAGGATGGCGAAGAGCAGGATGCCCAACGCGAGATACATTTCGAGGGTCATGGTAAATTATGTCATTGCGAGCGAAGCGAAGCAATCTCCTCGTTGCATTGGGGATTGCTCACTTGCACCGAGCGCAAGTACGGTGTCGTCGGGCTACGCTCTCCTCGCAATGACGGTTGATATTATAAGGGTTCAAACCTCGCCGTGAAATGACGTAACAATTCAGGCGCGTAGGTGAATTTGTATCCGCGCAATTCACCCGCGCGGGATTTGATCCCTGCCAAAGTATCGGCAACATAATCAAAGTGACTTTGTGTATAGACTCGTCGTGGAATGGTCAGGCGCAACAATTCAAGCGCGGGGTAATGCCAGGTGTTGTCCTCGGGGTCGAGACAGGCGAACATGACGGAGCCGATCTCCACGCCGCGGATGCCGCCTTCTCGATAGAGTTCCACGCCCAAGGATTGCGCGGGGAATTCGCAGTTGGGGATGTGGGGCAGGAGTTGATTCGCAACCACGTACACGGCGTGTCCGCCTGCGGGTTGGATGGTGGGAATGCCTGCGTCGTTGAGCCGCGCGGCGAGATACGCGGTCTGACCGATACGGTACGATAGATACGATTCGTCCAAGCCTTCGTAGAGTCCGACCGCCATTGCATCCAGGTCGCGTCCGGCGAGTCCGCCGTAGGTGGGAAATCCTTCACGCAGGATCAGTTCATTCTTGATGTTCTGGAACAACGCCTCATCGTTCACGCACAACAAACCGCCGATGTTGACGATGGCATCCTTCTTCGCGGACATGCACATCCCGTCCGCGAGGGAGAACATCTCGCGGGCGATGTCTTTGACGGAGACATGCTGATAGCCAGGTTCCCGCTGTTGGATGAAGCAGCAGTTTTCGGCGTAGCGTGCCGCGTCGATGAAGAACGGGATTCCGTTCTCGTGGTACGCGTCCGCAACTGCTTTGAGATTTTCCATCGAGACGGGTTGTCCGCCTCCCGCGTTGTTCGTGACTGTGATCATCCCGAACGGAATTTTCTCACGCCCATACTTTGCGATGAAGGCTTTGAGTTTGGCGATATCCATATTGCCCTTGAAGGGATGCGGATCCGCGGGGTCGGCGGCTTCGTCAATGACCAGGTTCGCGGGGCGACCGCCGCGGGCGCGGATGTTGGCGTCGGTGGTGTCGAAGTGCATGTTGCTCGGCACCCAGAGATTTGGCTCGACCAGACACGCGGACAAAATGTTTTCTGCGGCGCGTCCCTGATGGGTGGGAACGAAATATTTGAAACCGAAGATGTCATCCACGGCGGCTTTGAGACGATGATATGAGCGCGCCCCCGCATAGGACTCGTCACCGCGCATGATCGCCGCCCATTGCTCCTGACTCATCGCGCCCGTGCCGGAGTCGGTCAGCAGATCGATGAAGATATCCTCGGCTTTGAGGGTGAAGAGGTTGTAGCCCGCGGCTTTGAGCGCGGCTTCACGCTCCTCACGCGGAATAAGGCGGATGGGTTCGGTCACTTTGATGCGAAACGGTTCGGGGGGATATTGCATGGTCATTGTTTGCTCCTAGGTCTTTATGGGATTAATCTTGGGTAGCGAGCCTGGCGTGTGCCCCTGTGTGTTGCCATTCGGTCTCCAATGACGGGATTATTTTACGACGAAGTTGATTTTTCATCGTGTAACAAATGTCATGAAATTCGCTTAAACAAAATTTGCTGTGAATCAAAACAGCGTACGTGAGATGTACGCTGTTTTGATATATTGTTCATTTTTTATCTGGAATGTTCTTCAACGCATCGATCAGTATGGGCAAATCTTCGTGAATGGTCTGCCAGACAACTTCAACGTTGATCCCAAAGTAGTGATGGACGAGTTTGTTTCTCATCCCTTTCACTTCGCGCCAGGGGATGCCTGGATATTCGGATCGGACTTTCTCTGGGATGTTTGCCGCCGCTTCCCCGATGATCTCAACTGCTCGTATCACGGCATAAATGGTCTTGTCGTCTTTGGCGAAAGTTTCGTAATCCATGCCTGCCGTGAATTGAATGGCACGTTGAGCGTTTTCCAGCATGTCACGCAAAAAATCACTGTATTCGCGGTTCATACTTGGACAACCTCGCGCAGAATGTTCCTGCCGATCGCAGGCTTGAGAGAATCCTTCATCACCAAATCCACCTTTACCCCCAAAGTATCGGAAAGGTGATTTTCGAGGCGGACGAATTTGAACAGGCTCGGCGGCTTGCTAAACGTCACAAGGATGTCGAGGTCACTGTCTTTTCGCTGCTCATGGCGGACGTAAGAGCCAAATAATTCCAGGGTGGCCACGTTGTATTGCTCCGCGAGCATGGGGCGCTGCTGGCGGAGAATTTCCATGAACTTTTGCAGACGGGTTTGCCTGGGCATGGCTTAATTATACAGCAAAGGGGAGTTTTAGAATTGATACCCTCTGCCTTTCCAATACTGCCAATCTTCGACGGCTTGTTTGGTTTCCTTATCCACTTTCAGCGGTTTGAGTTGTGTGAGCGGGACGCCCATCTTGCGTCCCATCCATTCGATGCGGACGAAGAAGTCGTTGCCGAGGTATTCGTCGTCATCGAGCAATTCAAGAACGGTTACTTTTTCGCCTTTACGAAGCGGCGAGATTTTCTTTTCTTCGATACATTCCGCTTCAAAGGGACAGGAGATGCAGTCTTGAAGATAAGCCAGCCAGCCTGACAGCACCTCTTCGCTACCATAACAATCAACGATGACTTGATAGCGAATCCGTTCTTCACGCGCTTTGTTTTCGGGGATGAGTTTCATTCTTTATCTCCAGTCAAGCCGTCCACGAATATCACACGAATAAACGAACCGCGAGTCGCCCATTCGTGAATTCGTGGTTTTTTTATTCGTGGATGGTCTTTGT
>CAYQOF010000199.1:0-5896 GCA_964419035.1 uncultured Anaerolinea sp.
TCATTTGTACCTCAAGGCTATTCGCGTGGCCTACGATGAACTCCAAGTTCTCAAGGCTGCGTAACATCAGTTAATCGTCCTCGGTTGGATGTTCCACTTCGCCCGCCATGAACGCATCAGGATTTTGCTTGAAGACTCGCAGGCAGGCGCGGGTACAAAAGTAGACCTGTTCGCCGCGATATTCGGCAGAGGGATATTTTGACGGGTCTTTGATAACTCCACCGCAAGTGGTTTTATATTCAGTCATTGGGGTATCGGCGCTTTGAGTCAATGGTCAGTTTTCCTTGTGATGTGAATTGTAATAGATATTCCATGCGCCGAAGGAAAGAACAGCCACGGCGACGCCGACTATCCCTGCGAGGAAGACAAGCATCGACTCGAGATCGAGCCAGTTCCTTCCAAACGACCAGAACAGGATGACGCCAACGAGGAACGCCATCACATAATTCATGGGGCGCCATTGAGTTTTATTGTCTTTCATCTTCCACTCCTGTCCTGCCTGACAAAATTAGTCATCAACAGTGTATGTCGGTTCGCCAAGACGGGAAAGCGGTTTTCTGCCTGATTCGATATAAGCAAAACAGCCTATCTTTCGACAGGCTGTTTTGGAAAATTGGATGGGGGGTTATTTCAATGTCGTGCCGCAATATGGGCAATTCTTCCAGTCGCCTTGCGCGCCGCGTCCGCAGTTGGGGCAGGGAGCGAGGGGCGCGGCGGGCGGAGGGGTTCCTGCGTTGCGCGCCAGGGCAATGACGCCGTAGACGACGAGCGCAATCACGCCGATGGGGATGAGCCACATAAAGAGCATTCCGAGTCCCATGCCGAACCAGCCGAAGGGAGTAAAGCCCCAGCCCATATGGCCGCCCCAGCCGCGATTGCCCCAACCCATCATGCCGTATCCGCCGTAGCCCCAGCCGCCGAACAGGCTTGTGCCAACCATGAAGGCAAGCAGGAGGACGATCAGGAAGACGGCAATCATGTTCCAGTTGATTTTTTTCATGTTCATTTCTCCATTTCTTTCATGTTGATGAAGTCTCCATGCCAGGTGTGATACCACACCTCGCCCGTATAGCCGTTCACGCTTAACATTCCGTAGATCTGGTCTCCTTTCATGACATGGATCGTGTAATAACCATAGAAGGCGTCCGCCTCTTCCGCAACGGAAGTTCCAGGCAAATAGCGATCCAGCCACTGTTGGGCAAATTCCTGCGCCTGCTCCGTGCTGACAGATAGCGCGCCAGTTTGCGATCTTCGCCAACCGCCCATCATCCCCCCGCCCATGTGGCCATATTTGGTGTTCCACATCATGTTCGGTCCAGGTTCCGGGTAGACATAGCCAGTGAAGCGGTCAATGAGTATTTCGAATGCGTGAATGCCCGTACTTTGTTCCTCGACCTCGGCATAGAAGTTATCGGAAAACTCCATGACCTCCACCAGCGTGAGGTCTGGATTTCCGTAAGCCGCCAGGTATCGTTCGGCAGCCTCGACCGCCTCATCAAGGGAAATTGGAGCGCCAGTATCTGGGTAGCCGAAGCGGTTCATCATCCCTGGACCCATCCCCCAGCCGCCAAAGCCCCTTGGCTGTGGAAATGGATAGGGCGTGGACTGGAAGGAAGTCCCTCGCGCAGTTGGAGGGGTACTGTATACAAATGCCAGCGCCAGTCCAACCCCGATTGCCAGCAGGATCAGTCCTGTCCATTGGAAGAATGATTTCATCGAAACCTCCTGTAACTTTCAGAAATGTACTCCTGCCGCGATCAACGGTGTGCCGCGTGTTCGTGCGTTTCACCCAACGGCGAGCCGCAGTAGGCGCAAGTCACCCAGGAGAGATCAACCTTTTGCCCGCAGGCGGAGCATTTTACCGGGCGCAGGTTCATCCCACAACGCGGGCAGAACGCATACCCCGTCTGAAGGGGAAAGCCGCAGTGCGCGCATTTGTAGTCCGAGACGGGCGCAGCGGCGACGGGGGCGTTTCCAGTCTGCGGCGCGGGTTGATGTCCATCGCGGCTCATCGCCGCGTGCATTAACATGCAGCCGCACATGCCAGCCTCTTCACACGGTTTGTCCGCAATGCGGGCAGTGTTTCCAGTCGTGTTGCGCGGTTATTCCACAGTGCGGGCAGGCGCGGCTCGAAGCAGGCTTGAACGCATTGACCCGGTTGTTGCCAAAGACGGCATAGACGATCAAGCCGACGAGCAACAGGGGGACGATCCACATGAGAAACATGATTTGCTCCTTTCTCGATGATCCAAGAATATCAGCCGCAATTAAAGAACTTGTAAAGGTACGGCAAAGAGTCTGTGAATAAATTCAACCATCTTGCACAAAATAAAAACGGAACGACCCATCAAACTTTGGTCATTCCGTCAACGAACTCACCTCTATTAATCCTTACCGCACATTGTTATCCACATGAACATGGATCTTCCCATCAGGTGTCACGGGTTTCATGCAGATGTAGCCATCGCCGTTCTGGTCGGCATCCGTACCGACATGCTTGTGATGATGCTCATCATGTTCCATCGCCGTCATCAGGGTAAAACCTGGTGCACAGCCGCCCGCTGGTTCGCCCATCGCATATACGGTGGAAACCGCAAACTGGGCAAGAAGGATGACTAGCAAAAGGGCAAATGCAAATCTCTTGAACATGTTGATCTCCTTTAGTGTTGATGTTGATGCTCACTCTTGGCAAGGTTGCTGATGTACTTTTCCGGCTCCTTGTCGAACGCTTTCTTGCAGCCGAGCGAGCAGAAGTAATAGGTCTGCCCCTTGTACTCGGATGTACCTGCGGCGGTGGCAGGGTCGATGTCCATGTGGCAAACGGGATCATGCACAGTGGTTGTCATAAGTTGGTCTCCTTTTCTGGAATGATTATGCAATTAAAAGATAGCCTCAACGAGAGCCATATTACTGACACTCTTATAGGCAATTCTGCCTATGATTACTTTTCCAATTCATAGCCTGCCTGTTCCCAGTCCACCATGCCGCCAGCCAAATCCCAGACATTGGTGTAGCCCAGTTTCACCAGCGCTTCGGCAATATAAAACAATCTTCACATCTTTGTCGGTGGGAAGCTGCACCAGGTATGTTGCCTCTGTAATCTGGTCGTAAGGGATAGACAAATCTGTATTCGCAATATTCCCTTCAAACGGGATATGGACATTGATGAACACAAAATCCTTGTTCGTAAACATGGTGTTGAGTTCGTCAGGAGTGACACGGGTGTAAGATCCGCCGTCCACGGTTATGGTTTTGCCTACAACATCAGCGGATTTACTCTGACATGCGGCAAGCAAAATAGTGGATAGCAAAACGAAAATCAGTTTTTCATGATTTACGCCTTTTGAAAAGTATGCCCGCTCAGATAGCCAAGATAGGCGGGAACCAGCGGAAGAACGCATGGCGAGATAAAAGACAGCAATCCCGCAATGACCGCCGTAATATAGGTCGGCGCGGCGGCATAGGTTGTGAAGGCTTCGATGAAGTAGCCATTCTTGAAGGCCCAGATCGCGATCAGGCTCATCGTGTTGGTTAGCAGTAATACGCCAATGGAAATGATGAAAATACCGCTGGCGAGCTTGAAGTATTTTTGATAGGGTCGCATCCGTTTGATCCAGCCGGAGGCGCGTTCAAGTCCGAGCGCCATCACAAGGAATGGGATGCCCAACCCAAGTGAATATCCCGAAGCCAGCCACATGGCTTGACCGACAGTTTGCTGACTGAGTCCCATTGTCAGGATCGCGCCGAGCGTCGCACCGATACAGGGACTCCAGCCTGCGGCGAAGAAAATGCCCATCAACGCTGAGCCGCCAAACGTCCCGCGTTGACCCGAGTATTGGGCGCGCGTATCCGCATAAAACCAGGGGATGCGGATCACCTCCAAGGTTGCCAATCCAAACGCGATGACGACCACGCCGCCGATTTGTGCAATGATGGGTTTGTATTTCCCGAACAGCTGTCCGAGTGCGGTGACCGACCCGCCCCAGCCAACAGTGAACACCAGCGAAAAACCTGCCACGAATAAAAGGGCATGTAGAAAAATTCGAAGCCGGTCGCTTCGTGTGGAAACTAATGGGGAGGCTGTTTCAGTTGCCATGCATTCTCCTTGCAATTCAAGATGTACGCATGATAAGCAAAATCCCGTCCCTGCATGAGCGCAAGATGACGGGATTCGGGATAGGCAAAATGGCTTATGACCTTTGTCGCTTCACAACCGGACCTCAAGCCTGGTTCCCCGTCCCAAAGCGGATTCAATCTCAAGCCTTGCCCCGATCAAGTCCGCGCGTTCGTGTATGCCAAGCAGTCCAAAATGTCCGTTGGGAGCAAACTCAGTCGGGCTGGCAGGAGTGGTGAAGCCGCTGCCATTATCCGTGATCATCAAGGTGATTTCTGAATCCGTATAACGAATGGACAACTCAGCACGATTTGCCCCGGAATGTTTGACCACATTATTGAGCGCTTCCTGTGCAATGCGATATAGCGATAGCTCCGCTTCGCGCGAAAGACGGCGTTCGTTACCCGTCTTTTGAAATTCCACGACCAAGGAATTACCCTGGCTGATTTCCCGTGCCAGCATTTCCAGCGCGGTGACCAGCCCCAGGTCTTCGAGATAAATGGGACGCAACGCCCGCGTCAGGCGGCGAAGGTTCTCAATGGTTTGCTCGGCGAGCGATTCCAACTCTTTGAGCGACTGTCTCCCATTTGTGTCTTTGATGGATTTCTGCGCCAACTGCATGCGCTGTTTTAGCGCAATTACGGCTTGAATGGTGTCATCGTGCAATTCACGTGCCAGCCGTGTGCGTTCCTCCTCCTGCGCCGAAGTGATCGCGCCGATGTAATCGTGCAGTCCCTCCTGCGCAGCTTTGACCTTGCGTGACATTTCGATCAATTCCGTTTGCAAATGCCGGATTTCGGAAATCCCGCCAACGGGTTCCTGGATGGTTTCAAAATCACCCCATGAAAGCGCAGCAGCCTTGGCTTCGAGTTCCTGCAACGGTTGGATCACTTGCTTAGCCGCAAACCACAACGCGGCGACCGCAAACAATAGAGGAGGAATCAACACCAGGGGCGCGAGAAGCGTCAGTTCCAATATGGGATCGGTGGCGATCCTCCAGGCATCCTCGGATAGATGCAGGCGCATCTCCTCGCGGTGAGCAATCACGCTCCCGACCGCAATGACCATCGAGAGCAGGGTCAACGGCAGGATGATGGTCGCGATCATCCGCAGGGTCAGGCTGCGCCAAAATAATGAACGGATCGGTTTTTCAGTGTTCTTCATGAAGGACTATTCACCTGCCAGTATGCCGGCATCCTGTGAGATCAACCCCAGAGATACCGCACGCATGACGGCTTCGGTACGGCTGCCCGCCTGAAGTTTGGCGAAGATATGCGCTAAATGCCCCTGCACCGTGCGGTCGCTGATGTTTAGTTGTACGCCGATGGCTTTATTGGTAAATCCTTTGGCGGCAAGCCGCAGCACATCCAGTTCACGGTCGGTCAACGGTTCGACGATCTTTTTTTCAGGTCCTTTGAAGATGGTGGACATCAACTTGCTGGTGATGGACGGATCGAGCGCCGACTTGCCTTCATAAACATCACGCACCGCCTGGATCAGTTCATCCGCCTGTCCTGTTTTGAGAACATAGCCATTGGCGCCTGCCTGCAAAACCGCCATCACATAGGGATCATCGTTGTAAGCGGTCAGGATCAACACGCCCACTTCAGGCAGATGGGCGCGTACCCAACGAGTGACTTCAATACCGCTGGCTTTGGGCATCTGGATATCCAGCACGGCGACATCCGGTTTGTGTTTTTGGATGAGGGATTGCGCCTCCTCCCCGTCCCCCGCCTCGGCAATGACCTGGAGATCGGTCGCGCTTTCAAGCAGTTGCCTCAC
>CAYQOF010000200.1:0-5865 GCA_964419035.1 uncultured Anaerolinea sp.
TTAAGCGATGAAGCCCGAATTCTTTTTGATTCTGCAGTGGCAGGTGTATCACGGATATTCATTCCCGCGATTGTTATCGCTGAACTGATGATGTTTGCAGAAAAGCATAAAAAGATCGAGTCGGAAAAGATACTTGCCAAACTGCGCGCCATGCCCGGTTTTGAGTTTCTATCGTTACTGCCTGAGACAGCCGCAAAGATACGGGAATTAACAACACTGCCCGATATTCATGATCGTCTGATCGTAGCCGAAGCAATGATACAAAACATGCCGCTAATCTCATTCGATGCGGCAATTACCAAATCGAAATTGGTCAATGTCGTTTGGTGAAAACTGCAACGCTATCGCTATGGCAGAAGCCTCGCGGATGGAAGTTCGCGAGGCTTTTTATTTCATGGCTTTGTCTTGATTTTCCCCGCGATAATATCCGCCCTGATCTGTTCCAACTCTGCTTTGACTTTGGGGGAGATAATCGAATCGAATTGATGGAACGGCGCGAGACCCACCTCGCCTGTCTCCAATGTGCCAATGTGGATGCCGCCGGTGAAAGCGCCATCTTCGATTGCCTCTACCGCCTGCAATACACTTTCGTCATAGTTCTTCAAGATGCTGGTCAGAACGATGTCAGCAAATTCCGCCTCCGTAATAAACCAGTCGGTATCCACGCCGATGATGTAGGCATCCCCGTGGGACTTTACGGCATACGCCGCACCGGGACCGACACTTGTCCCTGCCACCGGCAGGATGATGTCCGCGCCCTGGTCGAGCAGTTTTTGTGTAATCTCCCTTCCTTCCGCAGAACAGCAAAATCCACCGAGGAACAAGCCTTCGTGTCTGACAGGATCCCAGCCAAGGACTTCCACATTCGTGCCGTTCTTTTGGTTGTAATGCTGAACGCCGAGCGCGAATCCATCCATGAAATCGGTGACAGGTGGGATGTCAATTCCGCCGAAGACGCCCACTTTGCCGCTTCGGGTAACAGATGCCGCGACATACCCGGCGAGAAACGCGGCTTGGTCCACAGCATAGATCTGAGAGCGGATATTCGAGATCGTGGGATCGTAGGGAAAATCTGTAAACATGAATTTCTGATCTGGATGCCCCAGCGCCGCGGCTTTCATTGCGTCCATCATCGGGAAGACGCCCACGATCAGGTCGCAATCGCCTCGGAGGAATTCCCGGATGTTTTTCTCGTAATCAGCCGTGGAAGCGGATTGAAAGATTCTCACATCCCACCCAAACTGGACGGCTGAATCCTGCAAACCTTTGAAGATCGTTTGATTGAAGGAATTGTCGTATAGTCCGCCGGTGTTCGTCACCTGGCATACCCGTCCCTGATCGGTGGCAGGGATGGCGGTCGTGGTCGGGACTGCCATCGCCGGCGCACAAGCAGACTGCCCAAGATGCAGGTATTTCTGACATTCCTCGCTGGTCAGGTCGCGTGTCACGCGCGAGCGGGCGAGAGCGATGAGGTCTTCCACTCTCAGGAGATATACACGGACACCATTGTCACCTCCCGCGGCAAGGAGTTTGCCATCCGGGCTGAACGCGATATCGCTCAGCCCGGAGCCGTCACCTTCGAAGGTGAGCAATTCGTCTCCGGTGACCGCGTCCCAAAGTTTGGCTGTGCCATCGCGGCTGGCTGTGGCGATGCGCGCTCCACCCGGGCTGAAGGCGATGGATGTGACCGCGTTAGTGTGACCTGGCAACTCCAGCAACTGTTCACCCGTGGATGAGTCCCAGACCTTAACCTCGCCGTTCGCGGCGGCTGTGGCGACGCGCGTTCCGTCCGGGTTGAATCCAACTGCGAGGACAGAATCAGCGTGACCGCGCAGGGTCAACATCTCCTTGCCTGTGGTTGCATCCCAAATCCTTGCCGCGCCATCCTGAGTCCCGGTCAGAAGCCTGGATCCATCCTTGTCGAATGCGATGGCAAGCACGCCGCCCGGGTGATCCAGTATCATGGAGGGTTCATCGCGGAGGATGCCGGTGGAAATGTCCCAGATCTTTGCTTTGTAATCGTCGCTGGCTGAGGCGAGGCGTGTACCATCCTGCGAAATGGCGAGACCATTCACGATGCCGGAATGACTGGTGACGATCTTCAACTCCCTGCCGGTTGTCGAATCCCATGCCGTTAGTTTTGAATCAACCCCGGCTGAGAAAAGACGCGATCCGTCCGCGCTGAATACGAGGTCCTTGATATACGTCCCTGTGCCGGGAAGGTCAATCAATCCCATGCCTGTATAAGCATCCCAGATCTTGATCGTTCCATTTTCCGCGCTGGTTGCCAGGCGTGTTCCATCGCCGCTGTAAGTGACTTGTCCATTTGAGCCGCGCATGGGCAGGGTGAGGAACTCGCGGCTCGGGGAAACGTGCCAGACGCGCACAGTGCCATCGTCACTGCTCGAGGCGAGGCGCGTTCCATCCGGGCTGAAGGAAAGCCCGTAGATCGCGCCGCTGTGACCGGACAATGTTAAGAACTCCTTGCCGGTCTTCGTGTCCCAGACCTTTATTTTTCGATCCAGGCTGCCGGTTGCGATTTGTGCGCCCTCCGGGCTGAAAGCGACGGCGAAAACCTCGTTCTTGTGACCAGCCAGTGTGAACAGCTTTTCACCGTTCTCTGCATTCCAAACATACGCCTCGTTCCCGCTGGCGGTGACGATCATCCTTCCATTCGGGCTGTACGCCGCAGACCATACAAAACCCTGATGACTGCCAAGTTCGAGCAGTTGGCTGCCTGTTCTTGAATCCCAAAGGCGCGCCGTGCCATCGTCGCTGGCAGTGAGGATGCGCGTTCCATCGGGGCTGAACACGGCATTACTGACCAAATCCGTGTGACCGGGAAAGGAACCCAGTTCCCTCCCCGTTTTTGGATTCCAGATTTTTGGCAGATTGCCATACGCGACCGTGAGCAGACGCGTCCCATCCGGGCTGAACGCAACGCTCACCTTCGCATCAATCTGACCCGGAAATTGAATCTGTTTCCCCGTGGCAGGATCATGCACCCTGACCGTGCCATCCGGAGCGACAACCGCCAGTTGACTCCCGTCCGGGCTGTACGCCGCGAAGTGACCTTCCAGCTTCAATCCTTGTTCGCCGGTCGCTGCGTTCCATATCCTCACCGTTTCATCGGCGGAAGCGGTGACGAATTGTCTTCCATCCGGGCTGAAAGCCACCATGGATGCCGCGCCCGGTTCATGCGCCGGGATGACGAGTCTCACCCGTGAGGCTTGCACAGCGCGATGCAATGCCGCCTCCGCCTCGATGGTGTACCCGGCGTTCAACGCTTCCAGCGCCAGCAACACACTGCGCTCAGGGTCTATCTCCAGGTTGCTGATGGAAGCCGCCGCCAGTTCACGCGATGTGGCGAGGCGGCTCGAAACCTGTGCCTGTCTTCCAAAAAAGATTGCCGCAACCATCATCGCCATTGCAATGACCAGCGCTCCTGCCAGATAGATTGCGCGCCTTCGCAACTGTTTCGCCGAGCGGGTTTGCCCCTCGGCATATTGCCTTTCCGTTTCCGCCAGTTTGCGCGCGGCTTCCAATTCCCGCTGACGCTGTGCCTCCCGTTCGATGGCTTCCCGTTCGGCGTTTTCGATGGAGGCAGTAAGGAAGGCGCGTTCCGCCTCATTCAATTCATCTCCTTGCGCCGATGCCCATTCCCGGATTTGCGCCAGGCGCACCCCGCGGAACAGCATATCCGGCGCGTGATCATGTCCCTGCCATTCCTGCGCGGCTTCGGTCAATTGACGGTGCAGGCGCAACCCTTCGCGGTTTTCCTCCAGCCAAGCGCGCAGTGTGGGCCACTCACGGATCAACGCCTCGTGCGCCACCTCGGCTGATTCCTCGCTGGTGATGATCAACCGCGCGTCCGCCAATTTTTTCAAAATATCGTGGGTGGCGGGCGCCTCCTCCGGTTTCAAGATCAATTCATTGAAATTTGCGCGGCGGCGCGTGTCGGCGGTGGACGCCTCATCGCTGAGTTCGGTCAGGCGCAAAAAGATCCTGCGAGCAATGGCTTGTTGTTCGCGCGTGAATTGATCGGTGAAGACGGTCTCGGCGGTCTCCGCAATAGCGCCGCGCACGCCGCCGGAGGAAATGTATCCGCTGATGGTCAGAGTGCGACCGCGGCGCCTTTGCCATGTTTCGAACAGCGCATGCGAGAGCAACGGCAGCGCGCCCGGTTCCTGTCCCACATCGCGCAGGAGCAGGTCAACCAGACCCGGCTCGAGTTCCCAACGGCCGCGGCGGGCGGGTTCCTCGATGGCTCGGCGCAATTCCTCGCGGTCCATCGCGCCGATGTATTCCTGGTTCTGCGCCAGCGCCTGACGCAACTCGACAAAGGTCGCGCAATGGGCATAGAAATCTGCGCGCAGGGTGATGACCACGCTGACGGGACCATCCGCTTCGGACGATGCCGTGAGCAGGCTCCCGATAAAGGATGCTTTTTCCTCCTCCGAGCGGCAGAGGGCGAACAACTCCTCGAACTGGTCAATGACCAGAAGCAGGTGTGTTTGATGTTCCGATCCCAGTTTGCGCTTTGCGAAGATCTGCAGACAGCGCGGATCTTGCGCCAGGTCATCCATTAGGGAGGCGGTTGTCACGACCGAATTGCTTTCCTGCGTGAGGCTTGAAGCGAGGCTCTCCAATGGGTGGGCGGTGGGCGTCAGAACCTGGATGTTCCAGTCGGCGGAACTCTTGTCCCAGCGCAGGGCGGGGACCAGCCCGGCGCGCACGAGCGAGGATTTTCCGCTCCCCGATGCGCCTACGATGGCGATGAAACGCGTCTTGTTCGGCGTCCCAGCCGAGGTCAGGGAAAAGAGGCGTTCCGTCAATTTAGCGGTCAATGCCTCGCGTCCCACGAACAAATCAGCGTCGGCTTCGTCGAAGTAGTTCAATCCCTTGTAAGGGCACAAGCCCAGACCGGGCGCGTCCTCGCGGCGCACATTGGCGGCGAGATCCAGCAGACGCGAAACTGCCTTGGGTTCGTGCTCCAAACCGAGGGCGGGGACGAAGCGGGCTTCGATGGTGGGGATATCCGGCAGGCGCAGATTCTGTTCCAGGCGGCTGATCTGCGCGTCGCTGTATCCGACCGCGACAGCCAGTTCCATTTGTGTGATCCCCGCGCGGCGTCGTAGAAATCGAAGCAGGTCACCGAAGGTGGTGAATTTTTCCAATGTGCCGATGGGAATGGAAGAGGTCATGTGGTTTCGAGCGGATAGCATAGCACAAATCGGCTTTCCTTTGGTGTTTTGGAGAATTTTGGCAGGAAATGGCAAGCGGGGTAACCGTCGGAATGCTACATTGGGGACGCATACGACCGGCGCGCAAAATGCGCAAATTCAACCGGTCAAATTCAGAAGGAGAAGACTATGTCGAGGAAAGTTCAAATCGCAGTGCTCGTTTCGTTTCTTGTTTTGGGGATCTTCGCAGGCATCGTCTATGCCGCCGGAGGACAATCCGACCTGGCGCAGGTGCGGGCTGCCACTGCACAGTTCCAAAGATCCGAAATGGCAGGATCGGCTGGCTATGTCAACGTGAACGCGGAATGTGTGGCACACCCTGAATTGGGCGCCATGGGCTACCATTTTGTCAACTTCGGGTTGGTTGACCTGGAACTGGACGCCCAACAGCCAGAGATTTTGGTCTATGCCCCCAGCCCCAGCGGCAAAATGAAGTTGGTGGCAGTGGAATACGCCGTTCCCATCGGTCCGTGGGATGCGATCCATAACCAGCCACCGATGGTGTTGGGTCAGCATCTTCATGCCAACCCAGTTCTGGGTCTCTATGTTCTGCATGCCTGGATCTGGCAGAACAACCCGGCTGGAATTTTCGAGGACTGGAATCCGAGCATTAGTTGTGAAT
>CAYQOF010000201.1:0-5861 GCA_964419035.1 uncultured Anaerolinea sp.
CCCAGCCACATGACCGTGAGCCCGGGAAACACCGGAATGAACAAGCCTGCCAGCCCGACGAGCAAAACGAAGAGGGTCAGCGTTTCGAGCGCGATTTGCAAAAAGAGGGAAAGCCATTCGGGCATGTTGATTCCCATGTGAGGGTGCGTTGCACCTTTATCATACAGGAAAGATCCAAAGGATGGATTCGTTTACTTCCTCGGATGAGTCTGCCCGTATGGTGCGACGCACTCCTTGGTTTACGGTCCGATCACGTCCACGCCGCCCATCCACGGACGGAGGGCTTCAGGCACGCGGATCGAACCATCCGCCTGCTGGTTGTTTTCCATGACGGCGATCAGCGTGCGGGGAAGTCCGAGACCCGAACCGTTCAATGTGTGCACGAAGCGCGCCTTGCCGCCATCCGCGGGGCGGTACTTGATATTCGCACGACGCGCCTGAAAGTCGCGCACATTCGAGACCGATGAGACCTCCAGCCATTCGTTGCATCCCGCCGCCCAAACCTCGATATCGTACGTGATCGCCGATCCGAAACCGAGATCAGCCGTGCAGAGTTGCTTCACCCGATAGGGAAAGCCCAGCGCGGCGCAGGTTTCCTCGGCGTCCTTCAGCATCTTTTCGAGCATGGCATCCGACTCTTCGGGTTTGGCATAGATGTACATCTCGACCTTGTCGAATTGATGCCCGCGTTTGATACCGCGCACATCGCGTCCCGCGCTCATCTTCTCGCGGCGGAAGCAGGGTGTGTATCCCGTGTAGAGCAGGGGTAGTTGCGCCTCATCCAGGATCTCGTCCATGTGCATGCCGGTCAGCGGCACTTCGGCGGTCGGCACGAAATACAACTCCTCTTCGTGGTCCTTGTAGAGATTGTCGGCAAACTTGGGTAGTTGTCCTGCGCCATAGACCGTGTCAAATTTCACCATGAACGGAAGATATTTCTCTGTGTAACCCTGCCCGCTGCGCGTATGCAGGTCGAGCATGAACGCGATCAGGGCGCGTTGCAGGCGCGCCCCCGCTCCGCTCAGCACGTAGAAGCGTGAGCCGGTGATCTTCGCGCCGCGTTCGAAGTCAATGACGCCGAGCGCGGGTCCCAAATCCCAGTGCGCCTTCGGTTCGAAATCGAATTCAGGCAGTTCGCCGACCGACTTGATGACGACATTTTCCTCCTCAGACGCGCCTATCGGCGTCCGTTCATCCGGGATGTTGGGCAGGGAGGCGGTCAATGAAGTCAATTCCGCTTCGACCTCCGCCACCTGCCTATCGAGCGCGGCGATCCTGTCGCCGACCTCGCGCATGGCGGCGATCTTCTTCTCGCGGTCTGCCGCGTCTTTCATCTTTCCTATTTCTTTGGATACGGCGTTCCGCTCCGCCTTCAACCGCTCCACTTCGGTGAGCAGGGCGCGACGCCTCTCATCCAATTTGAGGATGTCGTCCACGGGGGACGAGTCCATCTGGCGGCTCATGAGCGCCGCGCGGACAAGGTCGGGATTTTCGCGAATTAGGTTTAGATCCAACATGTTGCACCTCCGATCCAAAAAGAATGAAATACGCCCCCGGTCCATTTGCAGGACGAGGGGCGTCTCGTGGTGCCACCTGCTTTCATTATTACCCCCTCTCCTTTCAGGAGAGGGCTGGGGTGAGGTCGTTCACGGCAATAATCTCAGCCTGCGCTGTAACGGGCGCTCACGTCCCTCTTACGATACCTGGAGTAATATGTCTCTGACATTTTTTGCAAAGTCTGAGACTTTGCACTCCGTAACATATCCCTGCGAGGGCGATGGGGCGAAGGGGATTTCGCTGTCTGCCCGGTTGCCTCGCATCTGCCGGCAACTTTCTGGACGGTTGAACAGGTACTTGTCTTCACGCTGTCTTGTTGGGCGTGATTATACACTTGCAGAGGGATGTGTCAAGTTTGTTTTTTGGGGATGAGGCATCGGCGTGATAAAAGTTCGCCAGGCGGGATCTGGCGTCGGCTCAGTCCGAAGCGGTGGTTTTCATCCAATTAATGAACGACTAAGTTGTGGTATATTTCGGTTAGGAGTGTAACCATGAACGAGCGTATCCTGATCATCGAAGACGACCAGCAGATTTTGAAACTGCTTCAACGCGGTCTGGCGTATGAAGGCTACACCGTGGACACCGCCACCGACGGACGCATGGGTCTGATCCTTGCCCGCGACCATACGCCCGACCTGGTGATCCTAGATTGGATGCTGCCCGGCATGGATGGGCTGGAGGTGTGTCACCGCCTGCGCACGGGCGGTTCGATCCCCATCCTGATGTTGACCGCCAAGGATACCGTGCAGGATCGCATTCAGGGGCTGGATGCCGGCGCGGACGATTACATGATCAAACC
Source organism: uncultured Anaerolinea sp. (assembly GCA_964419035.1). Taxonomy (GTDB): domain Bacteria; phylum Chloroflexota; class Anaerolineae; order Anaerolineales; family Villigracilaceae; genus Defluviilinea. Next base: position 2,357 of record CAYQOF010000201.1, read on the forward strand.
GTTCAATCTCGATGAGTTGCTGGCGCGCGTGCGCGCTTTGTTGCGGCGCACCCAGCCGGAGCGCATCCCTGTTTTGAAGTTCGCCGATCTATCCTTGGATACAGGCTCGAGACAGGCTTCGCGCGGCAACCGTTCCATTTCACTCACCGCAAAGGAATACGAACTCCTCGAGTTGTTCCTGCGCCACCCGAAGCAGGTGCTGACGCGTGAGGTGATCTTCGACCGTGTGTGGGGCTACGATTTCGGCGGCGAGAGCAACGTGCTCGAAGTATATATCCGTTATCTGAGACAAAAACTGGAGGGCGAAGGAGAGCCTCGTCTCATCCATACCGTGCGCGGGGTCGGGTACGTCATGCGCGAAAATCCGTAATCACGATTCGCAAATCCTAAACTTGTACTGAGCCTGTCGAAGCATCGAAATGTCCCTCCGCCTGCGCCTGACCCTTCTGTACTCGTTGCTGATGGGAGGCATCCTGCTTGTCTTTGGCAGTGCGGCGTACATGCTGGTGGATAATGTATTGCTCAGCCAGGTGGACGATATGCTGGCATCCACCTCCCACGAATTCATCAAGGCGGCGAAGATCAACAATCTGGAGAGGATCTGGTTCGAAGACTCCCTGATCAACACAGACGATAACGTTCACGTTCAAGTATGGGGGCTGGACGATAAATTGCAGGACAGCCATGGCGCGCTGGGCTGGAGCGAATCGGCGTTCGACCCTGCCAACCAGCGGGCAACGCGTCCAAGTTTTCGGGAAACGAAGGTCAACGACCTGCATCTGCGCGTCCTGAACATTCCCATAACTTACAATGAAAAACGGATCGCCGTCATGCAGGTGGCAACGCCCCTGGATACGGTCGAGTCGGCTCGCTCGTATCTGTTATACGTCCTGCTGGTGTTGTGGTGCTATGGGGTGATCATCGCGGGGTTTGCCTCGTGGTTTACGCTCGGACGGACGCTCGAACCTTTGAAATCCATCGTCGAGACGGCTGAACACATCAACCGCGCCGACGATCTTTCGCGCCGCATCCCGCACCAGGGCTTGGAGCCGGATGAGATCGGCAGCCTGGTGCAGACGTTCAACCAGACACTCGAGAGGCTCGAAGTCCTTTTCACCTCCCAACAGCGTTTTCTCGCGGACGTGAGCCATGAGTTGCGCACGCCGCTCACCGTCATCAAGGGGAACGTGGATTTGATGCGGCGCATGAAGCAATTCGACGACGAGTCCCTGGCAAGCATTGACCAGGAGGCGGGACGCCTGACGCGTCTGGTGGGCGGGTTGTTGATGCTTGCGCAGGCTGAGTCGGGCAAACTGCCGCTCAACTTCAAACCGGTCGAACTGGACACCCTGATCACCGAGGTCTTTCAGGAAATGCGCATCTTTGCCGGGAGCAAGGTGCGCGTCCATCTGAACGAGATTGACCAGATGCAGGTCAGCGGCGACCGCGACCGCCTGAAGCAGGTCCTGATCAACCTGGTTGCGAATGCGATCCAATATACGCCCCAGGGCGGGGACGTTTTCCTAAGCCTTGCGCGGGTCGGTGAACAGGCACGCATCATCTGCCGGGACACCGGACCCGGCATCCCCTCCGAGGACCTGCCCCACATCTTCGAGCGTTTCTACCGCGCCGAAAAATCACGCACGCGCGGCAAGACGACCGGGTTTGGCTTGGGACTTTCGATCACGAAATGGATCGTGGAACATCACGGCGGGCATATTGAAGTGAACTCAAAGGAAGGTCAGGGGACGACGTTCGCGATCTGGCTGCCGTTGCTGGACGGAAAAATGTAGGCACCGTCCCGAAGGTTTGCAAGACCGGCGAATCTCCCCCATTAAATCCTTTGGGACGTTTCGTTTTAGGGAAGCCCCAGTCGTCTAGCCGCCTGCCTGCAAAGACCTGCCCCATATCGGTTGTACCATTCGTGAAGATGCTGGCTTTGTGTTACACCTGCGCGCGCGTCCTCGTACATCGGCGCGCCATATTGAACGTAACGCCGCGTCTGCGCGGACCACGTCCATTCGCCGCGTGAGATGACGCCGATGCCTCCGTTATAGCCAGCCAGCGCGAGACGTGCGTTTCCCTGCGCGACTTGCAGGGAACGGGAAAGGTAATCGAGTCCGCGCAAGGCATTCGTCTCGGGGTCGTACGGATTCTCTCCGAAGTGAAAATGAAACGGCATCACCTGAAAGAGTCCCATTGCGCCGGCGCTGGAGGTGGCGCGTGGATCTCCACAGGATTCGATCTGCATGATAACGGCAGCCAGGTTTGGGTCCAGGGATGAAGCGTTCGCCCATCGCACGATGTCAGTCGCCCAGTGTTGTACCTCCCGCGTGAAGATGGGGGAGAGTCCGCTTGTTGAAGTCGTGGTCGGTTGTTCCTGCTGTTCCATCGGAAGGGCGGAGGTCTCGATGGTTGTGTTGAAGGAAAGCAGGGTCAGCAGGCAGGCGATCAATGCAACCGCAAATGGCGGAAGGAGATAACCAGACAAACAGCCGCTTCCTTCGGGGACCGCGGCTGTTTGCCAATCGTCTTCATCGTATTGATAAGGGCGAGCGCGGGGCATGGTTGGGTTCCTCGTCTTGTGTCAGGGACCCGAGCTCGAAATGAGATCGGATATTTGGTTTGCAACGTGCGCCGTCGGTTTGACAGCCGTATCTGGACGAGTGTTACGCGTCGTACGAACGATCGGTGTTATTTCCGTTGAAGGACAGGTTGTGATAGGTCGGCTCGGGCCGCGTGAAGGACGTCTGCTGGGCGGGTTTGGGCGCGGGGCTGAAGGAATTCTGCGTGACGGGGCGGTTGATGCTCGAAGCGGGACGCACAACGGGCTGGCTTACAGGACGATAGGTTTGCTGTTGCACGGGACGCGGCGCGTTATTGTAGGAGCGGCGGTCGCCGGTTGTGAACAGACGATCCCCGGCGATGGAGAATGTGCCGATGAGCAGGATGCGGATGAGCAGGATCATCACGGCGACGAAGATCGGAACGACCTTGGTCATGGTGGTCGCATTGACCACCGCACTGCCGCTCGCGCTGGTGTGGTTGACGATGGCAACCGAGACGCCCCACCAGGTGAGCACGGCGTTCATCATGGCGGCGAGCAGCCAGGCGCCGAACAGGTACCAGACCTCGACCGGTTCGTCGCTTCCCTGTTCGGGGGTGAAGATGCGGGCGATGCCGGCAAAGTCAATGCCGCAGAAGGCAATGGCGAGAATCGTCGCCCAACGCACGCTGCCGAACGAAAGATCGCCGATGATATCGGTCAGGGCAAACCGCGTGGCGTTGAAATTGGAGACTTCGAATGCGATCAGGGCGCCAATGATCATCATGCCCCAGGCGGCGCCGCGGTTGAACCTTCTGCCGCGCGTCATGTCACGGAACATGGCGGCAAGACCGTCCCCTGAAGTTCTACGGTAAACAGTCATCTCGACCTCCTTTGTCGAATGGGTGACATCTGGGGTCGAGTATAGAACAAGTGTTCTAATTTGTCAAGGCTTGGGGT
>CAYQOF010000202.1:0-5856 GCA_964419035.1 uncultured Anaerolinea sp.
TCTCGACCAATGGCTGGAAGGCGCGTTCCTGTACGGGCTGGTTCCTCAGGAATATCAATACGCCCGTCAATACAGCCGCGAGCAGGACGATGATGCCGACCAAAATCAATGTTGTGTATTTTTTCATGGATGCTTCTCCTTGGTTATGAACGTCCCGAAGGCTTGAAATTTAAACGGCATATTTTCGGGAGAACCTTCGGGACGTTTTGTTTATTTGTTAGGGTAGAAATTCGAATCCTGATAAGGGACAATGGAAATGCCGCGCGTGCCATGCGCGGTGTCCCGGTGGCATTCCCAGCAATAACGGTCGAATGGCTGCTCTCCCATTGTAATGGACTCGACCGTCTGCTCGTGACAATGGATGCAGTTGTTCTGCACGATCTTCTTCGAATGTTCGTTGGCGCGTATCATCTCGGGAGTTCGCCCCGTGCTGAAGACGTACACATCGTGCATGCCCTGCCGTCCCTTTTCGAAATAATAATTGATGAAGTTATCGTGGGGCAGGTGACAGTCTGAGCAGGTGGTGACCAAGCCGTGCGCGCCGAAGTAATGGTTCTCGTACATTTGGTCCATCACGTGGCAATTCGCGCACGTCTCGGATGCGGTGCCAGCGTAGGCAGGCGCATCGGTCACGAACACAAATGTCCCCAGAGCGATGACTGCGGCGGCTATGGCAATGACGAGTGGATTTCTGAACATCGGCTCACCTTCGAGGGTTAATCTGGTTCTTATTTTACCGAATTTTACCCGATTGTTTGTGACTTTAGTCACAAACGCTGGGCAATTTGATTTGAATGGTAACAACCCGGACTCGTCCGTTGACTGGGAGTTTGTTACGTTATATTATTATCGTATGCCGATAATGAAATCCGATCAAATAACCCGAAACTTCTTCCTGGGCTTCCTCCGACTGCACGTCCTTCATCACGCCGCCATCGAACCCGTCTTTGGACTGGATATGATCCGCGAACTGGGAAGGCATGGATACAGTCTCAGCCCCGGTACGTTGTACCCGATCCTGCATGGTCTCGAAAGGGATGGTTTTCTCGAGTCCCAAAAACAGGTGGTGGAAGGGAAGGTCCGAAGGTATTACAACATTACCGGGTCGGGTAAAGATGCGCGAAGGAGGCGATGGAGAAAGTCCGCGAGTTGTTCGACGAAATCACCACTGACTGAGGAGTCACATAATGGAATATCTGGTTGTCTGCGTTGTGGCGGTATTGGTCTCTGCTCTCACCTTGTTCTCCGGTTTTGGCTTGGGAACGATCCTCATGCCGGCCTTTGCCCTGTTCTTTCCGATACCGATTGCCATCGCCGCAACTGCGGTGGTGCATCTGGCGAATAATATCTTCAAGGTGTTTCTGGTCGGCAGGAAGGCTGACTGGAACGTGATCTGGCGCTTTGCCATGCCTGCCGCGATCGCTGCCATGCTTGGGGCAGCTTTGCTAAACCTGTTTGCCGGTGTTGCTCCCCTGAATGTCTATTCGCTGGGTGGGTGGACGGTTGAAGTCACTGCCGTCAATCTGGTTGTCGGCGTCCTGATCATTCTGTTTGCCCTGTTCGAGTTGATTCCCTATTTTGACAGCCTGGCATTTGAATCCAAGTATCTTCCGCTGGGCGGTTTGCTCTCCGGTTTCTTTGGTGGGTTGTCAGGCAATCAGGGGGCGTTGCGTTCTGCATTCCTGCTCAAGGCAGGCTTGGACAAGGAAGCCTTCATTGGAACGGGGACGGTCTTGGCGGTGATCGTGGATGCCGCGCGCCTATTGATCTACGGATTGAGTTTCTATGCCGCCAGATTTGCCGATGTTCAGGGAATTGGAGGCCTGGTAACTGCCGCCGCTCTTGCAGCCTTCCTGGGCGCGTTTGCCGGTTCGCGGCTGGTTAAAAAAATCACTTTGCGCACCCTGCAGATCATCGTCGGCGTGATGTTGATCCTGGTCGGCTTCGGCATGGCGACGGGCTTGTTCTGATTTTTTGGGGAGGATCAATCCATTGGTGTCTTTTTTTTAGAAGAAGAGGAAAGTTCCCCCTGACAAAATGAGGGAGGTCGTAACTATTCGAGTTGGTTTGACTGGTTTAAAATGACAGCGTATAACAATTCTCTTTTCAGGGTTTGTCAAAACCCGGAGCGGGCACTCCGGGTTTTGAATTTAAGTACGCAAATCCAGGCAAACAGCCCAAGTCAAAATAAGGGAATCCTCCCCTGTTTTTTCCGGGGAGGATTCCCCTGCGTTTAATTGTTTTTAATCTCTAGAATTCAGATAAAGGGATTCTTGACATCCCCTCTGCCATGAATGGAATGGACGCCAAATGCAAACTGTTCATGGCTGTACATCCCAATTAAGGAGAATGCCATGTCAAAAAAGACAACATTGATCATTGCATCAGGTGTTCTGTTGCTGGCGCTTGCCCTGGCCGGCTGTGCAGGTCCGCAGGGTCCGGCAGGACCGCAGGGTCCCAAAGGTGACCCGGGTCCTGCGGGACCTCCTGGTCCCGCAGGGGCAGCCGCCGAGTTCCAAGGCGCTGAATATGTCGGTTCGGCCGCGTGTTCGCAATGCCACCAGGCGTTGTACGACACATTCATGATGTCCGGACATCCCTGGAAGTTGAGCAAGGTGGTGGATGGCAAACAGCCCCCTTACCCGTTTGCCGCCAAATATGGCGACCTGCCATTGCCCGAAGGTTACACCTGGGACGATATTTCCTACGTCATCGGCGGTTACTATTGGAAAGCGCGCTTCATGGACAAGAACGGTTACATCATCACCTCGCCCAAAGGTGAAGCGCCCGATGCCGAGAAGCACAAGGAATACAAGAACCAGTGGAACTACGCCAACAAGGACGCGGGTAAGGATGCCGGCTGGGTGTTATATAACTCCGGCAAGACCACCAAGGACAAGCCTGGTCTGGTATACGACTGCGGAACCTGTCACACCACCGGTTACTCTGCCTGGCCCCCCGACGCACATCAGGACGGCTTGGAAGGCATCAAAGGCACATGGACAGAACCCGGCATCCAGTGCGAAGCCTGTCATGGACCCGGAAGCCTGCACGCCGGCGATCCCCACGGCGTTGCATTGGAAGTCGAACGCTCCTCTGCCCTGTGCGGTCAGTGCCACGACCGCGGAGCCCAGGAGTTTGTGGATGCCAAGGGCGGCTTCATCGAGCACCATGAGCAGTACGAGGAACTCTTCCAGAGCAAGCACATTGCGATTGACTGTGTCGTGTGTCATGATCCGCACACCGGTGTCGTCCAATTACGCGAGGCTGGGAAGCCAACCACCCGGACATCCTGTGAAAACTGCCACTTCAAGCAAGCCAAGTACCAGGAGCACCAGATTGACATCGAGTGCATTGCCTGCCACATGCCCAAGGTTGGCAAAAGTGCCTGGGGCAACGCTGACACGTTCACAGGCGACGTCCGCACACACCTGATGGCTATCGACCCGGAGCAGATCGGGCAGTTCTACACCGTCAAGGAAGGCGAGGTGGAAAAGACCTATTCGCTTTCACAACTGGGGCTTGACTTTGCCTGCCGGCACTGTCACAACGGAACCTTTGCCCTGACAGACGAGCAGCTCATCGAACGCGCAAAGGGCTACCACACCCCCAAGGAATAGGAATCGGTCTTAGTCAGTGCCGAGGCGTCCCGGAACTGATGAAAGACAGGAGCCCCGGAGCAAACGCTCCGGGGCTTCCCATTTAACCTTCCCTGCCCAGGCGGTCGAACAGATGATGTTCGTAGGCGTATGCCGCGAGTTCGATGCGGTTGTTCAAATTCAATTTCCTGAAAATGTTGCTGATGTAATTTCCAACAGTCTTTTCGCTTAGATTCAGCAGTTTGCTGATTTCCGCGTTGGTCTTCCCTTTGACGAGATGGATCAACACATCCATCTCGCGATCAGAAAGATCACGGAAGGCGTCTTCGTCTGCTTTGCGCTCGACCTCACGGACGCGCGACAACAGCCGCGCAGTCGTGACGGGATCGAGCAGCGCCTCACCCTTCGCCGCAGCCTGGATCGCCCTCAACAACTCCTCATTCCCGACTTGTTTTAAGACATACCCCACCGCGCCGGCGCGGATGGCGCGTACAACCAGTTCGTTATCTGCAAAGGACGTAAGTATGACCACCTTGCAGGATGGAGTTTTCCTTGTGATCTGCGCGGTGGCTTCGATGCCGCCTTCCCCGGGCAGGCGAATATCCATCAGGACGACATCGGGCAGGAGCGTTTCCGCGGCTTTTACGGCTGAGGCGGCGGTACTGGCTTCGCCGATCACTTCCATGTCGGGCTGGTCGTTGAGCAGGGTCATCAACCCCAAACGGACAATATCATGGTCGTCTACGAGAAGAATGCGGGTCTTTGACATGAGGTTACTGATCCATCCACGGCAGGGTGAGTGTCACGGTCGTTCCTTTATTGTTTGCAATAGTCAAATTACCGTTCAGCAGGCGGGCGCGGTCGCGCATGTTGCGCAATCCATAGCCGGCATTTTTTTCGGAGGAAAAACCGACTCCATCGTCCCTGATGACAATGTAGAGTTGTCCCTCCAGATCCTGTGCCTGGATTTCCACATTCTGCGCCTGCGCATGGCGGACAATATTTGCCATCGCTTCGTTCACAATTGCAAGTGCGTGACTGGTTCGGATGGGCGACAAATTTCTGTCTTCAGGGAGAATGACTTCCAGTTTAATGTTCACCAGGGATGAATAATACAGATCGTTTGTAATCTGCCTTAAAAGTGCAGGCAGGGATTCAATCGGGTTTGTCGAATCCGCCTGAAGGTCAGAGAGGTTGCGGCGCAGGTCGGCGATGGCATCGTTCAGGACCAGCACCGATTTTTCCAGGCGAACTCCGATTTCACTTTTCGGGTCTTCCAACCTGGAGGCGGATTCGACCAACAAGCCCGCAGTGTAAACCTTCTGAATGGCGCCGTCATGCAGGTCGCGCGCCAGCCGTTCGCGCTCGGCAGTGAGGATGTGATTCTGTTCCAGTTCCTCGATGCGGCGCGCAGTCTCTACATCGAAGATCTCCAGGGCCCGGATGAAGGTGACTACCAGGATCACACCGGTCAGCGAGCGGAAAATCAATGGCGGAACCCCGACAAATTCCGTGAAGGTGACGCGGTTGAGGATGTTCCCGGGAAAGAAATCCACCGGTGGAGGGATCAGACCGCCCAGCAGGGCATAGATGCCCAGGGTGATCCCCGCCGCTTGCAGGGTCAAAACGATGCGGGGGACATTCAAAGGTTTGATGCGAAGCAAGGTGTGTTGACGCAGCCCGTATGCCGCCAGCAATCCGCCGGGGAAGCCGATGAAATACCGGGCAAATGCGTTTGACGGGTATCTCCACAGGCGTTCGTTGGTAATTTCCGGGGGGATCATGCTGATCGTGACAATAAGCCAGCCTGTGAACAGTATCGCCGTCAGCCAGTGGAACCCGGCCCGCCGTTTACCGACATGGAGCAATGCAAAGCCAAACTCCATGAGGAAAATGTATGAGCCTGCGAGAAGGATCAATTGCAGGAGTTCCAGAATTCGCACTGCCTGCAGGTCGAGGTACTCAGCCTGAATGGGGATGAATAGTTCGCCCCATTCGTACAAGCCGTGCATAATCCCAAACGCCGCCAACCAGCGCAGGCTCCGCGCCAGATCGAGGCGTGAACTTCTCCGTGTTTGCAGAACGATGGCAAAGCCGAGGATGAAAAAAACCAATCCATAGACAAAGTAGATGATGGACCGGTTGAGATCGAGAAAATCGGCAAAGGAGATCATGGTTTGATTTTATCTTACAATGGCGGGTTTATTGTGACATGAATATTTACCTCACATCGTATATCCGCCCCTTCCACGTGACG
>CAYQOF010000203.1:0-5848 GCA_964419035.1 uncultured Anaerolinea sp.
TCAACCTCTCCACATCCGCGTCCACCATCATGGTGACCAGTTCCCGGAAATTGACCGACGGTTCCCAGCCCAGCGCGGCGCGCGCCTTCGACGGGTCGGAGATCAGCAGGTCCACCTCGGCGGGACGGTAATACCGTTCGTCCTGGACGACGAAGTCCTTGTAATCCAGTCCCACGTGACCAAAAGCGATCTCGCAAAACTCGCGCACCGAATGGGTCTCGCCCATGCCGATCACGTAACTATCCGGCTCGTCCTGCTGCAACATGCGCCACATGGCTTCCACGTAATCGCCGGCAAAGCCCCAGTCACGCTGCGCCTCCAAATTGCCGAGACGCAGTTCCTTTGCAAGCCCAAGTTTGATCTTCGCCACGCCGTCCGAGATCTTGCGCGTCACGAATTCCAGCCCGCGGCGTGGACTCTCGTGATTGAACAGAATCCCCGAAGCCGCGAACATGTTGAACGATTCACGGTAGTTCACCGTGATCCAGTGACCATAGACCTTCGCCACGCCGTACGGACTGCGCGGATAGAACGGCGTGTTCTCGTTCTGCGGCACTTCGAGCACCTTGCCGAACATCTCGCTCGACGACGCCTGATAAAAACGGATCTTCGGATTCACGAAACGGATCGCCTCGAGGATGCGCGTCACGCCCAGCGCCGTGATCTCTCCCGTCAGGGCAGGCTGGTTCCACGAGGTCGGCACAAAGGACTGCGCGGCGAGGTTATACACCTCGTTCGGCTCATATTCCTCGAGGAGCGCCAGCAGCGATCCCTGGTCGTGCAGGTCGCCCTGCACGACGGTCATATCGTCCAGCAGGTGATTGATGCGTTCGTATGTCACCGTGCTGGAGCGGCGCGCCACGCCGATGACGCGATATCCTTTTGAAAGCAATAACTCCGCCAAATACGATCCATCCTGACCCGTGATCCCTGTGATCAAAGCAGTAGGCATTTGTTCTCCTAAATTCAAAATTCAGTCGCTGAATTATAACCCACAATTACCCCGCGCGCCTGCGATCCCGCCACCACCCCATTCCCAAAATGACAACCCAGGACCCGGCGATCAACGCGACCATCCCGGCAAACGGCAACTGCCCGCCCCAGTGATAATAACGACTGGCATACCATTGCGTGAACACCACCAGAAAGACGACCTCGCACGCCAGCACGCGCGCAAACCATGCGCTGCGCGTCTCGCGCCACCACACCCAGACAACGCCCGCCAGCAGGGATTGCCAGACGAGCAGGATCGTCCGGTAACGGGGATTGTCCCACATGTCGCCGCCGCCTCGCAACGCGGCAAGCAGGATCCAGGTCCACGCGAGAAGCGAAAGCCACAGGATGATGCTTCGACTACGCTCAGCACGTCTCATCTCCAAGCCGGAGCCTGATCCCGTCATAAAAGAGAGGATCAACATCGGAAGCAGCGCGTACCATCCCAGCGACCGCAGGATGTAGATGATCTTCCAGAGCAACTTCGTCGGCGCGATGAACGTCGCAGGCAGGACGGGCTGCAATATCCCATAGACCGCGACGAACGGCAGGCGCATCCATTCGGGCATCTCGTCGAAGAGTTTCTGCACCCAGCCCGAACCGCGTTCGAGTTGATACGCGTCCCATTGAACGGCAAGTTTCAGCCAGTCATTGATCACGTGGAGAGGCGAGGCCGCCTCGAATTGACCGGAACGATTCAGCGACGCGGAAAGAAAGAACAGCCCAACGAAGAAAACAACTGCAAAGAGGACGATTGCCCTCCACGAAATGCTTCGGTTCTCTTTCGTGAAGAATATCCATCCCGCAAAGATGACCAGGGTTGCAAGCGCAACCGCCGGCGAGACCAGCAGCATGCCAAGCAGACCGAGCGCAAGCCAAATCCACGCGCCAAGTGACGCTGGTCGAGTAGCCCCCGAAGGGGGCGTATCGAGACCAGCGCCGCGCCACTCCACAAATCCCCACAACGCAATGGCGCTGAACGTCAACAGATACGGCTCGCGCATCGCGGAACTGCCAAGCAGAATGCTTTCGGGATACAGCGCAAAGATCCATGCAGAGACGAACGCGACCTTTTCATCGAAGACCTCCCTCGCCGCCCTCCACAAAAACGGAACCCCCAACGCGCCGACGAATGCGGACGACAATACCAGCATCAACGGGCGGTGCGCGTCGGGCGAAAAATAGCGGTAAACGAACGCGCTGAAGGCTAACAGTCCGCCGTATTGATCGTAGGCAAATTCCTCGCTGAACGCGTTGAGGATTGGAGAATCCGAACTTGCCAGTTCCCATGCCTGATCGTCGCGGCGATGCGCGTCGGTGAAGACGTAGCCCGCCCGGTTGTCGGCGTTGTCATGCCCGTAGATGGGCAGGAACACGTACAGCGAAACACCGACGAGGAGGCGCACGGCAAAGGCGAGGAGGACGATCCAGAAAAGGTTGTTCTTGAAGTTCATATAAGGGGGATTCTACACTACTTGATCATTGTTTTTGTCCGTTTGGGAATTGAGGATATAATCTTCCCCATGATTGCCCGGGCGGTATCATGCAAACATATACTTGACAACGGGAAAATATGGACAGCACATCTTTTCACAAATTGAATGCCGATAAAGGCTTAAGCCTGCCTGGGAAACCACTTTGGTTCTTCTATAACTGGCTTAACAACAACTACTTTCCGAATGCAGGAAGCAGCGACTTAACCATACGCGATTTTCAGGCTGATACATCGGAAAGAAATTGGAGCCGTATCCAGCCGCAAAGTTCTCCTTCGCGAAAACTTTGTGATTTGTTTTGGCTGCAACTGCCGTGGGTGTCATTGAAGTCGGAACTGGGACAGATCAACGTCCTTGATACTGGCTGTGGCTCCGGCAACTATGGGACGATTCTTCAATCTTATTCCGGTAACTCCCTTGCTAGCTACACTGGTCTTGATATACGTCCTCACGATAACTGGAAGGTTCTGACGAACACCCATCCAAATTTTCAATTTTTCGCCGCTGACAGCGCCAATATGTCCAGCTGTTTTCCTGAGACTGCCAACCTCTTCATTTCACAATCAGCAATTGAACACTTCGAGCAGGACCTGCGTTACTTCAAACAAATCGGCGAATTCATTCGCAGCCGACGAGAACCCGCCGTTCAGGTTCATTTATTTCCTTCGCCTGCTTGTCTTGCATTGTATTTGCTCCACGGAGTGAGGCAATACACGCCGCGCACCATTTCAAAGGTGACAAATTTATTCCAGGAATTTTCCTATTCCAGACTCTACCGCTTGGGTGGAAGGGAATGCAATCGCACACATTGGGAGTATTTCACCAAGCCGGTATTGTGGAAAATAGCTGGCGGTCAAAACGAGATGGACAGGCAACAATATGATGCCAAAGTGCGTCAGGCGATCACCGCGGACAATCAAAAGACCCATGACGATCCAAGTTTCTATGCATTGGTGATTCATTCCCACTGGAAAACAACGATCTTCGGGTGATCTCTTGGGCAATGGCTCCGTCTATTCAAACCCTTGCATGATCTTAGCTGCCCTTGCTAGCCAGGTATAACCTTTCACATCTTCTTTTGCCCGATTCCCCAACGCGGCTCGGCGTACTTCATCGGCAAGCAATCCCTCAATCGCCGGTTTCCAATCCTCCACAGTATCCGGTTCACAAAAGACTGCACTTTGCTCATTCAACACTTCGCGGACAACAGGCAGGTCCGCGGTAACAATCGCGCGCCCGCTTGCCATGTATTCAAACATTTTCATCGGGCTGGCTACACTGGCTGTGTCAAGCGTGCCGCTGGAACCCCGAATGGAGCGGCTGTAGGGCATGAGGAGAATGTCCGCGGCGGATTGGTAGAGGGGCAGGTCACGGTTGGGGATGAAGCCGGTGAAGGTGACGTTGTCAGACTGGGCGCGTTTTTTCCACGCTTCCACGTCTGCGGGGCGACCGCCGACCCAGACGAAGTGCGCTTGCGGCAGTTCTTTGGCGAGGGCGAGGAACAGGTCCGCGCCGCGGCCGGCGTACAGGTGACCGGTGCACATCACGGTCGGGGCTTCGCGGAGGTTCAGGGCTCGGCGGGCAACATCGGGCTTGGAGGGAAGCGAGGCAAATCGTTCTAATTCCACACCGTTGGGAGCAGTCACAACTTCATCCGGCTTGAAACGCAGGTGGTAGTCGGGTTCAAGCATATCCACCAACACCTGGGTGATGGCAACTACTCGTTTGCGCCCCGGAAGTTTTGCTAACACTTGATGCCATACGAATCCAAAGAAACCCGTTGGATGTATGTGCGCCTCAAAGATAGTGGGGATGCGGTGGAGCAGACCGAAGACCGCCGATTGAGGGAACCATGTGTAGAGCAGGTCGGGTTTGAGGGCGCGGGCGCGTCGGACAGACTGCCAGGTGAACAGGCGGCGGCTCGACGAGGAAAGCCATTCGATCGGGAAATCGGTTTGGATGCCGTAGTGAGATTTTAGATCTACGTTTTCATTCGGTGGTCGAGTAGCCCGAAGCGATAGCGAAGGGTGTATCGAGACCACTCCTCCCTTTTCGGTTTGCGATGGACGATCCCCCGGCACGAGGAGGGTGAGGTCGTGACCGAGTTGCGCGAGAGCAGAACAGGCTTTCATCACCTGGATGCTGTTGGCGGTGTCGGAGGGAATTGTCGAACCCGCTATGGCAACGATCTTCATGCGCGCGCCTCTTCGCGTTTGAGGATGCTCAAGCCGCGCCAGACGTTCCAGCCAATGGATATGGCGAGATACGCGGAGAAGATCGCCGCGCCCGCGAGATAGCCGCCGCTGGGGACGAGCAGAAAGATCAGGACGATCTCGACCGCGCCGGTCACCGCGGCAACCATGAGCGGATAATTCGGACGCCCCAACGCGAGCAAAAGCGGACGATTCCAATTTGCGACATTTGCCGCGCCATAACCGACGAGCAGGATCAAAAAGCATGGATACGCGGGCGCGAGATCGCTCCCATATATGAACGGGATCAGCCACCAGCCCAGCGCGGCAAGCCCGCCGCCCGCGAGCAGGGTCCACGCGCCGCCGATGGCGCTGACCTGCTTCAGCAGTTTGCGCGTCGCCCTCCATTGCCGCCCGGCGATGGTCTTCGTGATCTCTGCGTAGGTGGGCCAGATGAAAGGCTCGATGGGCAGCATCATCAGGTTGATGAGATAGGACGCCAGCCTGAAATATCCCACTTCGGCGTTCGAGAGGAAGACGGCGAGATAGAGGAGGATGTTGTCGCGCGCGAACAGGTTGACGGTCCCGTTCAGATTCGTGCTGAGGGCAAAACGCAGGATGGATTTCCAATCCGAGACGAGCCCGAGCGGCGCGCGCCTCCACTCCAATCCCAATCTGTCGTTCAGTTCGTGCACCGCGTAAAGGACGATCACTACACCAGCAATGGTCTTGCCGATGAGATAGGCGGTGAGGATTCCGAGTATTCCCCAATCCAGGACAAAAGCCGCGACGATCACGAGGGTCATTGCGATGCTTTGAAAAACGTTGACGCGCGCCACGCGATCGAATTTGTCCGCGGCTTGAAGCACGCCGGCGGATGTCTCATATACGAGATTGGCAAGCAGGAATAAACCATAAAAACGAAAGAGATGTGCGAGTGATGCATCGTCGGCAAAGGTCCGCGCGCCCCACGAGGAGAGCGCGAACAGAACCAGATAGGCAAGGACCGATGTGATTGCCTCTGCCAGACCGATCCCTTTGACCAGCGCCGCGGCACGTTCCCTCTCGTTGCGCGTCAACGCCTCGCCCATGTATTTGACCGTCACTTCGCTCATGCGGAACGAAAGCAGGCGGTTCACGTTCGAGGCGAAGACCATGATGGTCGCCAGC
>CAYQOF010000204.1:0-5819 GCA_964419035.1 uncultured Anaerolinea sp.
ACCATCAACAACGCTTCGTGGAGCGACATCGCTGTGGATGTGTACATCCTGCTCGGCATGACGGTCCTGTTCGCCATTGTGGCAGGAATCGTCGCCCGGCGGTCAATGGACGCGGATGCGTAGGGGTTCAGTCTTACCCTTTTCCACTCTTCTTCGCGGCTGACTTCTTTGCCTTCGCCGCGCGGCGATACGGCGGCATGTCAATCACGCAAATCTGACATTTGCTCGTATCCAGCAGTTTATTCCACAAACTCGGATAACTCTTCGAGAATGAATCAGGGTCAAGCGTAGAGGTGATGACCGTTGGCAGGTCGGCGTAGTAGCGGTGATTCAAAATTTGGTGCAATTTATCCTCCGCCCACACGGAACTGATGCCGCTTTCCTTCAAGTCATCGAGCATGAGCAGAGGCGTGGTGCGGATCTCGTAGGAACGCCGGTCGAACGTCACGTCCGAGTTGGGGCGGAAGGTGGCTTTCAGATAATCGAGCAGGGTCGAGACTTCGGTGAGGATCGCCTGCCCGCCGAGCAACAACCGATAATTTCCAATCGCCGCGGCGAGGTGTGTTTTCCCGCAATGCGACTGACCGAGGAATACCAGCCAGCCGTTCGGGTTCTCCGCAAAATGCACTGCCGCGTTCAACGCCTCGTGCAACCGCTTGATATGTCCCTGCGTGACCTTCTCGCGGATGATTTCCTTGTCTTTGAACGGACGTCCGTAACGGTCCTGTTTTTCCTTGACGATGGTCGTGACGATTTCCCTGCCAGCCTCATCATCCCGCGTCTCGAAATTCCCGAACGACATTTCCTTGATGTGCGAAAAGGACAGCATCGAAATGCCCGGGTTACTCGTCTCTTTCGGACGGCGGTAATCGGGCGCGGTGATGCGGATGTATTTCACGAACTCCCCATCCTGCAGGCGCGAACGGATGCGGCTTTCGATCTCATCCAGGATCAAATTCGTTGTGATGACGGTTGGCAGTTTGTTGATGTACCGATAGTTGATGATCTGGAACAACTTTTCCTGCGCCCATGGCGTGGCGTTTTGAGTGCCGAAATCATCCATAACAAGCAAATCCGCGTTGCGGATGTCGTCGAACCGCGCTTCGAAGGTCGTCTCCGGGTCGTTGTACGCGAAGCGAAGCGAATCCAACAAATCAGGAACAGTGATGAACAGAGTGGGAGTGCCTCTTTGCACGCATCCATTGGCAATCGCCGCGGCGAGGTGGGTTTTGCCGCAGCCATACGCGCCTTCGAGCAACAGCCAGCCCTTCAACTCTTTCGCAAATTCCCCCGAGGCGTTGAACGCGTCATGCAGGCTGGCGACCTCCTGCGGCGAGACGAACTCCGCTTTGGGGTTGCCCGAACGATTGAAGTTCTCGAACGTCAAATGGCTCAGCCGCTCGAGGTTGCTCATTTCGTACAGGCGCTTGCGCGCGTTCTCGGCGATCTCATTGGCGCGGCAGACGCACGGCTCCAGCCGCCCGAACTTCTCGTGACCCACAGGCACGTCCATGCGCAAAAAGCCGACGCCTCCGCAATGCGGGCAATCCGGTTTGCCGAGCAGGGGCGCGGCGCTCTCAATCGAGGTATTCTGCGAATTCGCTTTTTGTGTATCGTTCAGAACCTTGTCGAGCGTCCCGCTGATTTTTTTGTTCATGCCTGCCTTTATCCTTCCAACTTTTCAAAACCGCTTCGCAATATCTCCAGTTGCGCTTGTTGTTCTTCGCCGCCAGTTCGATTGCCTCCGCAACCCATTCGTCCGAATACGTTTCCTCGGCATCCTTCAACGCGTCGGCGATCAACGGCGTAAGCGGACCGATGTTCTCCTCGTACAACTTGAACACATTCGGACGTTCCATTGGCGGCGCGGAAGTCTTATCTGACGGATTCCACTTTCCACTTTCTATCGCTTTGACACCTGCCCGTCCGCGCGGCGAATTCAACAGGAAATAAACCTTCGCTTCTCTCTGGACCCCTCGATCTTCGCCTCGGGGCGACGCCTTGAGCATGCTCCCGCGCCTGACGGCTTTCTCCAGCCCGCGCGTGATCTCCTCCGCGCCCAGCCCCAACTCCTTCACATCGAAATCCATCTTGCTCAACGCCCGAAACGGACCGTCCATGTGCGCGGCGCGCCACAAAAAATACAGCGTCACCTTCAACTCTGCCGCGTCGTCAATGTCCCTCAACAAATTATGAAAGAACTTGTCCGGGAGTTGAGTGAAGGTTTCAGAGTCGGTAAAACCGCGAAAGGATGTCATGGTTTATAAATGTTACGAAACACGCGCCGCTCTCCACGCAACACGCACCACGCTCTACGCAACACGTAACTTGTAACGTGCATCGTATTCCGTGTTCCGTTTACTCATTCATTCGGCTTGAACACCCTCGTCGCCGCGTTCTCGAACTTCGCCAGCGCGCTGCGGAAGACCAGTTCCACGCTTCCGACGGGACCATTACGATGTTTCGCCACAATAATCTCCGCTACGTTCTGCTTGACGGTATCCTTCTCGTATTGGTCAGGGCGATAGATGAACATCACGATGTCGGCGTCCTGCTCGAGGCTGTTGTGAACGATGATGTTGTTGGCGACAAAGTTATGATAATCAGGCACAGTCAGATCGTAAACTTGTTCCTCACCGTCAGGCTCAATGGAAACGATGCTGTCCCAATAGACGTCGCTTTCGGCGAGTGCGGCGAGTTCATTTGACTTGACCACATTTGCCACCCGCGCGGCGCGTTCGCGACTGACATTCTGCTTGTACAGACCCGTACCGCAATATTGGGTCTCAATGGCGGCCTGCATTTGACGCGTGGTCATGCCGATTTGTTGCATGGCAGGGACAACGTGCATTCGCCAGATGTTGTGCGGAATGACGTCGCGGTTCGTGTTGGAAACGCGCCCGTCAATGTGTGCCAAAATTTCAGCCAATCGTCGTTGTTTGTATTCGCCGACCGCGCCGATTTTGCGGGCAAAGATTTCCAGGTCCGGCTTTCCCGTGATAATCACATCGAATTGGTCGCGGCCTTTTCCGTTTTGTGAGACGCGTTTTAGAATGGCGTTGATTCCCAAACGAAGTAACAACGTCTGCACATCCCGCGCTAAGTGGAGGCTGCTGGTGGCGTAATATGCGATTGGGCGGACTTTCTTTCCTTTCACCAGTTGAATACTTCCATCCGTGGCCCATAAGTGACGCAGGAAAGTGGTGATGGCTTCGCTGGGTTGTTCAAATACCTGCGTAGGGACGCGTTTCTCGTATGAGCGCAATCCATACGCTTCCAATTCTTCCAGCCATTCGGTCATAGCGCTGTGAACGTTGTGAGTGTGGCGTCGAGTTGAAGCAAGATAGACTTGATACCACTGACGTTCAGGGGATATGCGCGGATTTATGTCTTCTCCAAAGACCTCAACGGCAAGACTGGCAACCAACTCAGCCAGGTCTTTTTCGCGAGTTGTATATTGCATGGCGTGAGTCGGCAGTGTGCAGCCATCTCCGATCAAATGCCCAAGTAAAGCCAATTCTGCATTCGACATTGTCTGTCGCGATTGCTTGAAAGGTAAGATACGGGGCAAAGCAAGATAATCGCCTATTGTCAATTTGTCTAAGCGCTTCCAGCCCTCGATGGTCAGAAATTGATGATTTCCTGTCGCGCGGATTTCTCTTCCGAGCCGCGTCTTCATCATGAATACGGGTTTTGTCCCTGTGCTAAACGCGCGGCTGACGGGCACAACTTCCAGCTTGTACGTATTAGGTTTGAGCGCCCAGACATTGAAATTCGACTTGCCTTCCAACTCGCGGATAGGCACGTTCTGACCGTTTTCCAGCGTGACCAATGCATCGCCCGTCAAACAACCTGACTCCCTCAAGTCCGAAAGCACCGGTCGTTTATCCGAGCGTTGTTCGACGGCGCGGGAGAGTTGCGCCGCGGCAAGGACCGGCACATTCAACTCGCGTGCCAATACTTTGAGATTGCGCGAAATGTACGAAACCTCCTGCACGCGGTTGTCGGTGCGCGTATCGCCGCCCATCAACTGGAGGTAATCCACAATGATGAGGTCAAGACCAAATTCCATGTGCAGGCGGCGGCATTTCGTCCGTAACTGAAGCGGGGTGATGGCGGGCGTGTCGTCGAGGTAGATGTGCGTATCCCCGAACACTTCGATGGCATGGGTGAAGAGGGGCCATTCATTTTCCTGCAACTTGCCTGTGCGCAGGCGTTGTGAGTCAATGCCGGTCTCCTGCGCGATCAGACGTTGCACCACCTGTTCGTTTGACATTTCAAGCGAGAAGATCGCCACGTGTTTCTTGTGCGTCAATCCCGCGTTTTTTGCTACCGAAAGGAGGAAGCCGGTTTTTCCCTGGCCCGGTCTGCCTGCGATAATCAACAAGTCTGAAGGCTGCAAGCCCGTGAGCATTTTGTCGAGGTCTATGAACCCTGTCGGCACGCCGACAATGTCGTCGGCGCGTTTGGCGAGGTCGTCAATCCGGTCGTAGTATTCGCTCAGTACGGATGAGATCGGCTGAAGGTCGTGTTTGAGGCGTCGTTCGCTGACGTTGAAGACCGCCTTCTCCGCCTCGTCCATCACATCATCCACCGAGGTCTTTTCGTTGTAGGCGATCGAGGCGATCTGGTTGGCGGCGTTGATCATCTTGCGGCGGATCGAATGTCCCTCCACGATGCGCCCGTAGGATTCGGCGTTGAGCGAGGATGGCACCCGGTTCACCAGCGTGGTCAGGTACGCCGTCCCGCCCACTTCGCTCAGTTGACCGCGGCGGTCCAGTTCATCAGAAACCGTCAACAGGTCAATGGGGACGCGCTGTTCGTGCAGGCTGGTGAACGCCTCCCAGATCCATTTGTGGCGATGGATGTAGAAATCGTCCGCGCTCAAAAACTGCGCGACGTCATAATACACTTCGGGATTAATGAAGACCGCCCCAACGACGGCTTCCTCGGCTTCCCGGCTGTGCGGTATGCTGGGCGTTGCGGGGGCGGTGATATCCTCAGGCGGCAGGAAGTCGGTCATTTCTTCTTTGGCTTCTTCGGTTTATCGGGCGGTTCTTCGTCGGGTTTATCCTTGTCGTCGAGTTTGTCGAGGTCGAGTTTGCCGAGGAAGTCCTCGAAGACGGACAAACGCTCGGCTCCTTCCTTGGATAACGGGGTTGGTCCGCTTTTCTTCGGCGGTGGACTCCCCTCATGCATATCCTGTTCAGGGACGATGCCCGCTTCGTCCATCACACTCGGGTGGACGAGAATTGGCACGTGGGCGCGTACCGATAAAGCGATGGCGTCTGAGGGGCGCGAATCCACGTGCACTTCCTTGCCGTTCATATCAGCGATGATTGCGCCATAGAAAATGTCGTTCTGTAATTTGACGATCTCGATGCGCTTGATGCGCGCGTTGAACGCGACGAAGACATTCTTGAGCAGGTCGTGCGTGAGCGGACGACTCATCTCCACCTCCTGCAACGCGATCGTGATCGCCTCGGCTTCGTAGGGACCGACCCAGATGGGCAGGTAACGTTCCGAATTGACCTGCTTCAATACCACCAGGCGCTGGGGCGTCATCAAATGCACACGTACGCTGTCAATTTGCACTTCTATCATTTCAGGCATGGGCACTCCAGGAGATTGGATTCCTATTTTAGCATATTCAACCGCGAATGTCAGTTGCCAGAATGGTGAAACAAGACTATAATCCCAATCTGCCAATCGGGGCGCCGTTCGCCCCGCCTAAGCGGGGTGGCGCAGCCCGGCCAGCGCGTGGCGCTTGAGCGCCAAGGTCGGAGTGACGGGTTGCAAGTTAACATCAGAATTATTGT
>CAYQOF010000205.1:0-3131 GCA_964419035.1 uncultured Anaerolinea sp.
CAATCGGACATAGCAACGATTCGACCATTGACACTTACCTCAGGACGTCCAAAAGAACGTATCTTGATATTGGCGGCCGGCATTTGAATAGCCTGAGCATGCCGACGCAAAGCCCTGCGAATTGAAGGTAGTTCTGCAGATAATTCCCGCGACCTCTCAAGCAGTCCATTCAATTGGCGTCCTATTTGCGCGTCCTTTCGTAAATCTTTTAGCCATGGACTGGCTTGTCTAATAGTCACAAGTACTGCGTGATCAGGACGAGATCCCATATCTATCGTCCCAGAGATTTCGGCTCGTGCATTTTCAAGTTGTTTAGCACAATCATATGCAGCTGCCAGCCAAACAGTGCTCCAAAGAATCTCGAGGTCGCGCCCATCTTGCTTGAAAAAGACCTTGCTTTCATGCAATCGAGAGATGGCTTTCTTGGGTTCATTATTCTGAATATAAAACCGACCTTCAAGGAAAGCCAGCATACCATGTTCATAGGCAGATTGACTTGTTTTCAGTTTTTTTCTTGCCTCCCTTATTGTTTGGTTTGCTTTCTCCAATCCTCCCTGTAAAAGGGCTAAAATTCCTTTTGCTATTACGAGATAGTTCGATATAAAGAATCCTGGAAGCCTAGAAGAAATTGCTTCTGCACGCTGATAAGCTTGTAAAGCCGCATCATATTCTTCAATCTCGCTATAAAGGTCGCCAATGCTTGTCAAAATCAGGCATTCTGTTCGGTGATTGCGGCTGCGACGGGCGCAAACAAGACCTTTTTCAAACGTTTCAGAAGCAAGTTCATACTCACCGATCTGGTGATATAGCACTGCCAAATTATTCAATATTTCCGCCTGATAATACAGATTGTCTTCTGTTTCCTTTGTTCGCAAAGCCTTATGATACGAATTCTTGGCAGATTCAAAATCCCCAACTGTATAATAAACCATACCTGTCTCCATTAGTAATGTTGGGATTCTGCCTGCTTCATTCAAAGCAGAGTAAAGCGACAAGGAGTGTTCCAGCGCCTGAACTGCCTGACGCGATTCTCCCAGTCGAAAGTGGTTTAAACCTTTGAGCCGCAATCCTTCGGCATAATGAGGCTGGAGAGCGGTCTCGGTTTCAGCCAGGTGCAGCGCTTCTTCAATATCGGTCATGGACTCGTTGTAGTTTCCCAAAAGGCGAAGGGTGTTGGCGCGCCTTGTCAATGCCAGCGTGAGACCGGCAACATCCCCGCCCTTGCGATACAGCGCAACAGCCTTATCCAGCAGTTCGTTGGATTCCTGCAGGTTGCCCTTCATCGCCATGATGGGACCGCGCAAAGAGATCAGCCCGGGACGCGTCCGCACGAGGGAGGGGGGCAGGCTGTTGATCCAGGTTTCGAGCGTGACGAGAGCGGTCTGCAGCAATGGCGTGCCGGCGCGTTCGATCAACCCTGCCAGGGCTTCGGGATCGTTCAACTGTTTGCAGGTGAAGTAGGCTTTCTCCCATTCGCCCGCCTTTTCATAGAATGTGACCATTCGCTCGAGGATGGACTTCACTTCGTGCGGACGCTGCTCTTTAAGGCGGGTCTGCAAAAACTCGCGGAAGAGGGGATGATAACGGAGCCAGCGTCCGTCCGCGCCGAGGGGGAGGACGAAAAGGTTCTTCTCGAGGATCAAGCCCATGAGGGAGTACCAACTCTGGGGTTCGGAATGAAGCGGTCCGAGGACGATCTCGCAGAAGTCCGCGTTGAATTCATCCGGCAGGGAGGTGCGCATGAGAAATTCGCGCACGTGTTCGGGCTGTTGATCGAGGACCTGATGGCCGAGGTAGGCGAAGGCGTCTATGCCCGAGACGCGCGTGACGCCCGGAAGATTGGATAGCACCATGCCGGTGATCCAGCCGCCGGTCTCCCTGACGAATTCGCGCGCGGTTTCATCGGAAAGATGCTGGCGATAGTTCTGGGCGTAGAGCGCCTGGACTTCGCGCGGTTCGAATGCCAGTTCGACGTAACTGAGACCCGCCACCTGCTCGCGCGCCACCATGAGCGTAACGTCATCCAGGGTGGGCAGTGTGCGCGAGGAAAGGATGACATGACAGTTCTCGACCACCAGTTCGAGGAAACGGTTGACCAGCAATGAAATGACCGGCACGTCATCCAAAAGGTGATAGTCGTCGAGGATCAGGAGAAAATCCTCCTCGACGTTCTCGTAGATTTCATTGGTAAGCGTTACAAGGAGGGATTCGGAATCCTGCTCGATGGATTTGAGTTGATTCAGCTCGAGACGCGATGTTCCGCCGACGCCGGGGAAACGTTCAGCCAGCGAGGCGATCAGATAGGCGATGAAACGTTGAGGATCACGATCGAGGAGATCGAGCGCCAGCCAGCAGACGGGCATCTCGACGCCGTGAGCGAGGTCGATCAACAGCGAAGTTTTGCCATAGCCCGCCGGCGCGGAGAGCAGGATGAGCTTGTTATCGAGCAATGCCTTAAGGCTCTCCAGCAAGCGCGGGCGGGAGAGCAGTTCGCGGCGGCGATTGGGAACGACGATCTTTGTTTTGCTGATGGGAACAGGTTTGCCAGGCATTGAATCAGATAGACCTGCACTATTTTACTTATCCATCGGACGGTTTGCATCTGAATTTCATCACAATTTTGGTTTTTACGAAAGGATGGGAATACCATCTGACGTTACAAACCGTCCCGAAGGGTTGATGAGGAAGACAAGACCGAATTGCGGAAACCTTCGGGACGTTCCGTGTAATGTGAATGACTATTTTTCCCGCAACACCTCCAACATGCGGGCGTGGATGCCGGGAGTCGAAGCGACGACGGATTGAGGCGGGGAAATGTAATCAGGCTCCCCGTTCACATTCGTCAGGCGCGCGCCCGCCTCTTCGCAGATCAAGCCCGCCGCGGCGACATCCCAGGGCTTGAGAGCGAGTTCCCAGAAGCCATCGAACCTGCCTGCGGCAACGTAGCACAGATCCAGCGCGGCGGATCCGAGCCGTCGCACGCCCTGTGTGAGTTTCGCAAATTTAACGAAGTTGGCAAAGTTGTCCTGGTCGGTGTTCCACGAGTCATACGGAAAACCCGTCACGAGCAGACTCTTTTGCAGTTCGGTCGCGGAGGAGACGCGTAAACGCCGTCCATTGAGATACGCGCC
>CAYQOF010000205.1:3231-5788 GCA_964419035.1 uncultured Anaerolinea sp.
GCATAGGCAATCGAGACGGTAAAGATGGGGATGTGATGCGCGTAATTCACCGTCCCGTCCAGCGGATCAATGTACCAGATGTGTTCGTCGTTCCCGTTGATGACGCCGCTTTCCTCGGAAAAGATGTGATGATCGGGAAAATCCCTTTGCACTTCGCCGAGCAGGAACGCCTCGGACTGGTGATCCACTTCGGTGACCAGGTCTATCACGCCCTTGTAATTGACCTGATGATCCTTGTCGTAGCCCGCGCGCAGGATCGCCCCCGCCTGGCGCGCGAGATTTTCGAGATACGATAAAACAGGCTGCATGGAAGACTTCCTTAAATGCGGGACGATGGGCACAGCACAGCCCATCGCCGCGCGGAGATGTCAAAATTACTTTCTCAATTCGTCGAGCGTATTGTAAATGTCGTAGAGTTCGGTCTGGATCTCGTCGCGGTCGCGGATGGATTGCTGGAGCAGCGCCTCGAACGCGGGCCGCTGGTCGGGGGGCAGGGTTGGCAGTAACCTTTCTGCGCGCGCGATCTGTGTATTCTTATGCCGCAGTTTGTTTTCGAGGCGTGTGCGATACCCGTTATAGAACCTCTCCATGTCGAGCGGCTGCGGCGAGGTGAAAGGCTGCTGCGTCACCAGTTCGGCAACTGTGAGCAAAAAGTCTTCGGTGTCAATCGGCTTTTCGATAAAACGCGCCGCGCCCAGGCTTAATGCAAAATCCTTGTCTTCGGGGGTCACGTACGTTGCCGAAAGGAAAACCACCGGGATGGCGCGCGTCTCGGGATTGAGGCGTAATTTTTGCACGAAGGCATACCCGTCCAGTTTGGGCATCAGGATATCGGTGATGATCAACACTGGCTTCTGGCGCGCGATCACCTCCAGCGCCTCCTCGCCGTTGCGCGCGGTCAGCACCGCGTACCCCTTGAACCGCAGCGTGACCTCGAGCAGTTCAAGCACGTTGGGGACATCTTCGACAATCAGGATCGGACCATATAAGGTACTCATGTGAACATTGTAGCCGCGTTCGGGATGGAGTACAAGCCCGCTTCCTTCTTTGACACGAACCTGTCACCGTTAAATCCGCGTGATCCAACCGATAAAAACCGTCCCGCAGGTTTTGAGCAGAAAGCAATCACGATCCTCTGCAACCTGCGGGACGTTGACTTACCCACTCCACACGCGCGACCCCAGCGCCGAGCGGATGAATTCCACTGCCAGCAACGCCGTCTGGTTCTGCTCGTCGAGAATGGGATTGACTTCGACCATGTCCATGCCGATGAGTTTCCCCGTCTCTGCGATGACTTCACAGGCGAGGTGCGCTTCGCGATACGTCAACCCGCCGGGGACCGGCGTCCCAACCCCCGGCGCGTGACGCGGGTCGAGCGCGTCCATGTCGAACGAGAGGTAGATGCCGTCCACGCCGCGGCTGACGCGGTGGATGGCTTTCTCCAGCGCGGCGACCATGCCGATGCGGTCAACCTGTTCCATGCTCTGCACCATCACGCCCGCTTCGCGCAGGTTGTTTTTTTCGCCCGGGTCCAGGTCACGGGCGCCGATAACGGCAACCCGCTTCGGGTCAATGACTGGAGGCGTCTCATCCCATAACGAGACCAGGCGCGGGTCGCCGAGTCCGCATAATGCCGCGAGGGGCATCCCGTGAATGTTCCCCGAGGGAGTTGTTTCGTGGGTGTTGAAGTCGGCATGGGCGTCAATCCAGAGTACGCCGAGTTTTTTGTGTTTCGCCGCGCCGCGGATCGAACCGACCGAGAGGCTGTGATCGCCGCCCAACACGAGCGGAAACCTGCCGCCCCGAATGGAGGTCGCCACCGCGCCAGCCACGCGCCGTCCCATGGGAATGATGCAGTCAATGTATTTGAGTTTGGGATCGGTGATCTCGCACATCTCCTGAATGGGCACTTCGATGTTGCCCTTATCTTGAACCGTATAGCCGAGGTCCTCCAGTTTTTGATGCAAGTGTGCATACCGTATCGCGCTGGGACCCATGTCCACGCCGCGCCGGTCCGCGCCGAGGTCAATGGGTACGCCGATGATGTCAATTTGCATGAATACCTCCTGAATGTTTTTTACCGCGAAGCCGCGAAGAGCGCGAAGGGTTCTATTAAAGGGAAGAAGGCTTTTTGGGGTATGGCGTCTCTCCAGGGAGGTTGAGGACAAATCGTTTGATCCCGTGTTTCATCAAGGGTACGTTCCAGTTGAGAAGAAAGCCGAGTTTGCATCCACTCAATTTCATGTAGGTCAATAATTGGGCTTCGTGGACTGGTAACAGGGACTCAACAGCCTTGTTTTCAACGATAACCAATTTGTTTACGAGAGTGTCAATCTTATAGCCCACATCGATCTTCTGGTCATCATAGATCAGGGGAAGTTTTACTTCGGTTTCCGCATCCCACCCGCGTTTTTTCAATTCATAAGCATGGCAATGCTGATAAGCCGACTCCAATAACCCAGGCCCCAAAGCCTTATGAACCTTGATCGCACAATCAACAACATCTGTAGCAATCGCTTCAATATCCACCATCTCTTCCTCCTTCTTAAATCAAAAA
>CAYQOF010000206.1:0-5733 GCA_964419035.1 uncultured Anaerolinea sp.
CCGCTTTGGGCATGATCGTGATAGGTAAACGGCAGGTACTGGATGTGGTCGTACATGCGGCTGCGCAGGTCGTAGCCTACGCGCGCCGCGATCCACTCAGAGCCATAGCGGTTGCCCAAGGTCAATATGGCGGAGGCAAGCCCAAGTCCGAGGAGAAGAAGCGCAGAGCGGATCAGGTAAGCCGCGTCGCCGCGCGCCAATCCATCGTCAATCACCGAGCGGATGATACGCGGCACGACAAGGCTAAGCCCCGTGAGCGCAAGCAGCATCAAGAGAGTCGCCAGTATCTGCCAACGATACGGCTTGAGGAAAATCTGTATTCGGAGCAGGTGTTTCATAGGGGATGGGGAGGATACCATAAAACGACTGTGGATTAAGTGATTTTCGTCAATTGCGGCATTCGGTAATTCTTCCTATACTGGAAATGTGGTCTCGATACGGGACGGACGAACACCGTCCCTGCTCGATCACCGCTTGATCGGAAATATCAGGCAGCCAAGATATTCCCAATGGAGGAAAAATGTCCGAACCGCGCAAGAAAATCACACTCCCTTATTTGTTCAAAAAGGCCGCCGACGGCGAACCCATCACCTGGCTGACCTGTTACGACTACCCGACCGCGTATCTGCAGGAGCAGGCGGGTATCGAGGTCATCCTCGTTGGCGACAGCCTCGGTATGACGATGCTGGGATATGAGTCCACCCTGCCCGTCACGATGGACGACATGATCCGCCACTCTCAGGCTGTGAGACGAGGCGCGCCGACCGCCTTCGTGATCGGGGACATGCCGTACATGACGTATCAACCGTCCGTGGAGACCGCCATACGGAACGCGGGACGCTTCATGGCGGAAGCCGCGTGTGACGCCATTAAACTGGAGGGAGGCGCGGCGATGGCGGACCGCGTCAAAGGCATCGTGGACGCGGGGATCCCGACGATAGGTCACCTCGGTCTGACGCCTCAATCCGTCTCCGCTTTGGGCGGATTCCGCGTACAAGGCAAGGACGCGGCGCTGGCTAAGAGAATCATTGACGATGCAAAAGCCATCGAACAGGCTGGCGCGTTCATGATCCTGCTCGAAATGGTCCCCGACCGAGTTTGCAAACTCATCACCGAGCGCGCCGAAAACTGCATCATCATGAGTCTCGGTTCGGGTCCGCACGCGCACGGACAACTGCTGATCTATCACGATATGTTTGGCTTGTACCCGAGATTCAAACCGAAAATGGCAAAGGTTTTTGGCAATGCAGGGGAAGTGATACTCAACGGCTTGAAGAACTATCACGACGAGGTGATCGCCAAAAAATTCCCGCAGGAGGAGAACTGGTTCGGGATGAAGGATGAGGAATACGATGAGTTGGTGAAGATGTTGGAGTAGGTAAATAGGTACACAGGCTGGGTGCGTACTTGTGTACCTGTATACTCCCCTCGAAAGGAACATACAATGACAAACAACCTGCGACAATTGCTGGAAATACGTCACGACAGACTCGATGCGATCAATAACGTCCTGCTCGACCCGGACATGAAGATCATCAACGACTTTCTGGATGTCGTGGCGAAATACGGCACACCCGAAGAGATCAATCGCAAGGCGGCGGAAGCGCGCAAACTGGAAAACCTGTATGCAAAAGTGCGCGAAAGGGCTCCCGAATACATCAAAGACCTTGATTGGCTGAAGGAACAGCGCGATGCCAAACGGTTCATCTCGGTGACGGATTACAGGCAAAAAGTGCTGGGCGAGGCGGCGAAGTCCACAACCTTCGCGGACGATTTCGCGGTCACACTGGAGGTTTCGGCATTGCAGTATTTCCCCTGGGTCCGTGAAATGACCGAACGCGCCATTGCTGAGCAATCCCTTGTGCCGGGGCGCTTCATCAAAGTCCGCAAGATGAAGGAACAGGAGGCGGACGGCGACCTGCCCGCCATCGCCGCGGCAATGCAGATCTTCGGTTCATCATACGTCGAGACGCTCGACACCAAAGGCACGGACGGCTCGAACCCGCACCTCAACGGACCCGAGACGATCACGGGGTACTTCGGCGGCATCGGTCAACCCAACGAACACGCGCTTCAATGGCTGGACGAGAGTTTGTATTACTACACCAACTACGGCGTGAAGTCCGTGTTGAACTTCAACGCAGGGACGATCCTGCTCGCCTTCCTGCTCTACAAACTCGGCATTGACAACGAGTTCAAGATCAGCGTGTTCTTCGGGAGCGACAACCCCTATCATGCCTTCTGGATCATGCTCGCCGCGAAACTGTTCAGCCGCGATGACGGCACCTCCCCGCTGATCGGTTTCAACTGGTCGAACTCGGTCAACAACGAGACGATGGAGCTGACCGCGCAATTCCGCAAGGGACTCGGCTTCGAGAACGTCATCCGCTTCGAGCATCACATCACCGAGACGTGGAAGTCCATCGTGAAGCAGCCCTATAACCGACGCGCAGAACTGGTCGAGGTGGCTGGTCGCGTGGCGAACATCGCCGCCAAACACGAGGGCGGCGATCCGCAGGTCGAAATGCGGCTTCACCACCCGTCCGATATCCTCGATTACTTCCGCGAGAAGAAGGAAGTGATCGAGTCCGGCGATTGGGCTAATCTGAGGATGAATTTCATGGAGAAGGTCGCCGCGGCAAACCAAACTGCCTGTGCGTTGACAGAGAACGGGTTATCGTTCATCGCCGCGCCGAATTTGCACAAGTAACATGATCGCGTCGAGCGGAGTGGCGTCGTTTGTCAGCGCCGCGCAGACGATACGCAGGATTGTATGATAGCCGCGCTTCGTCTCCGGGACGAAACATCATCGTCCCTCCGCTCAGCGCGAGTCGTACAGCGAGATAATCTCCCTTGCGCTGGAGGAGATTGCTTCGTCGGGAAGATCACCGCCCTCCTCGCAATGACATTCCCAAAAATGAGGGTGGTATAATCCCGTTGCGTTTAGAGATCAAACCAAGGGAAAAGGCATGAAACTCCACGAATACCAATCGAAAACAATTTTTGCAAAATACGGAATTCCCATCCCCAAGGGACGGGTGGCGGCTACCGCAGACGAGGCAAAACACATCGCCGAGGAACTGGGTGGCCGCGTTGTTATTAAATCGCAGGTGCTGGTCGGCGGACGAGGCAAGGCGGGCGGCGTGAAAGTCGCCAGGGACGCAGACGAAGCCGCGGAACTCGCCCAGCAGATCCTTGCCATGGAGATCAAGGGACTGCCCGTCCGCAAGGTGCTTGTGGATGAAGCAGCCTCCATCGCAACTGAACTCTACTTTGCGATCACGAACGACCGCGCCGCAAAGAAGCCTGTGATGATCGCCTCCGCCGCCGGAGGCATTGACATTGAGGAGGTGGCGGCGACCACGCCTGAGAAGATCATCAAAGTTTACATTGATCCATTGCTCGGTCTGCGCGATTACCAGGCGCGCGACATCGCCGCGTCCATTGACCTGCCGCGCGAACTCTGGCGAGATTTCAACAAGATCGCTTCGGGGTTGTGGCAGGCATACCTCGAAACAGATGCAACATTGGCTGAGATCAACCCGCTGGTGATCACAAAGGAGGACAAACTGGTCGCGCTGGATGGCAAGATGATGCTCGACGACAACGCGTTGTTCCGTCACCCAAAACTTTCCGAGATCCGCGATATTGACGAGGAGGCTCCGGCAGAAACCGAAGCGCGCCGGTATGGGCTGTCCTACATCAAACTGGATGGGAACATCGGCTGCATGGTCAACGGCGCGGGTCTCGCCATGACCAGCATGGACATCGTCAAATTGTTCGGCGGCGAGCCAGCCAATTTCCTGGATATCGGCGGCGGCGCGGGATCAGACAAGGTCGCCGCGGCGATGCGCATCATCCTGTCCGATCCGAATGTCAAGGCGGTGTTGTTCAACATCTTCGGCGGCATCACGCGCTGCGATGAGGTGGCGCGCGGCATCCTCGTCGCCATGGACGAAGTCAAGCCAAATGTGCCGATGGTCGTCCGCCTCGTTGGGACGAATGCCGAGGAGGGACGCCGCCTGCTCGAGAACGCAAACATGATCACGGCAGAGACGCTGGCAGACGCGGCAAAGAAGGCGGTCGCGGCGGCGAAATCATAAACAGACCTGACAGGTTTCCGGAAACCTGTCAGGTCTCATGAGGAATATTCATGAGCATACTCATCAACAAAGACACACGCCTGCTCGTACAAGGTATTACAGGTAATGAAGGACTCTTTCACACCACACAGATGGTTGCGTATGGCACGAACGTCGTCGCCGGGGTCACGCCCGGCAAAGGCGGCGAGTGGGTTTTGGATGGAAAGATCCCCGTGTTCGATTCGGTCAAACTCGCCGCGGACGCCACGGGCGCGGACTGCGCCTGCATCTTCGTCCCCGCGCGATTCGCCCCCGACGCGATGTTCGAAGCGGCGGACGCCGGCATCCCGCTGATCGTTTGCATCACCGAGGGCGTCCCTGTGCAGGACATGATGCGCGTCCGAAATTATCTCGATCACAGGAAAGTGCGTCTCATAGGGCCAAACTGCCCCGGCATGTTGACGCCCGGCGAATCGAAGGTCGGCATCATTCCCGGGGATATCGCCATCCCTGGAAACGTCGGCGTTGTCTCGCGCTCCGGCACATTGACCTATGAAGTGTTATACGCGCTGAAACTTGCGGGCATGGGCGCCTCCACATGCGTGGGCATCGGCGGCGACCCGATCAACGGGACGAACTTCATTGACGTGCTCGAAATGTTCGAACACGATCCGCACACGGAAAAGGTCGTCCTTATTGGCGAGATCGGCGGCACCGACGAAGACAAAGCCGCGGAATACATCGCAGAGAAGATGACCAAACCTGTCGTCGCGTTCATCGCCGGGCAGACCGCGCCTCCCGGCAAACGCATGGGTCATGCCGGCGCGATCATCGAAGGCGGCGCCGGCACCGCCGCAGACAAGATCAAGGCGCTCGAAGCCGCGGGCGTCAAGGTCGCAAAACACCCCGAAGAGATCCCATCGTTGCTGAAGTAACATCTCATTGCGACCCTTGTCCTGAGCGCAGCGAAGGAACAGGGAAGAAATCTCCTCGCCAATGGGGGATTGCTTCGGGTCTTCGACCCTCGCAATGACGAACGAAACAAAACACATAGAGCCGTCCTCGTCGGGACGGCTCTACGGTTATAATCCCATCACCCTTCAGGGCATCAAGAACTACTTGTGCGAGTCGATGTACGCGACGGCATCACCCACAGTCGTGATCTTCTGGGCATCCTCATCGGAAATCTCGGCGCCGAACTTATCTTCAAATGCCATGATCAGTTCAACCAGGTCGAGAGAATCAGCCTCGAGTTCCTCGCGAAAGCGGGCTTCCGGCGTGATCTTCGCCTCATCCGCGCCGAGCAGGTCTTTGATGATCGCCTTAACTTCATTGTATGTGTCAGACATGACAGCCTCCTCTTGAATTTTCGTGACAATTGTACTCTCCATAACAACCACGTCAAGCCAGTATTTCAATCACAGGAACACTACCCGATGACAAAAGTTGCGCCCATCGAAACCCGAAAAGCCGATCACATTAAAATCAACTTAGAACAGGACGTCCGCTCCGCGCTCACGACCGGGTTGGAAAATTATCATTTCGTCCACGAGGCGCTTCCCGAACTGGACCTGAACCGCCTCGACACGAGCCTCAGCCTGTTCGGCAAAAAATTAACCGCTCCCATCCTGATCAGTTCCATGACCGGCGG
>CAYQOF010000207.1:0-5726 GCA_964419035.1 uncultured Anaerolinea sp.
GAAATCGCACCGCCACCTCCCTGACCCATTCTCGGATTTGGAATTGCTGCTGTGACAGACGGCAACTGGACAATGCCCTGCCTTTCAGGTATCATTGATCTGTTTGTGCGCCTCCTCACGAAGACATATCCTGCAACCGAAGCGGGTGTCGAAGGCGGCGCCAATGGAAATTATGCATACGCCCGGATAACGCGCTTATCCGGGTTCTTGCAAGTGATGAGATTTTGCGTGGAGGAATAATGACGGACCTGATCAAACAAATCGCAGGTGATTTACAAAAACAGATCGAGGGATTCAAGCCTGAACTCAATGTCAGTGATGTTGGCGCGGTGGTGGAGGCGGGCGACGGCATCGCGCGCGTACAGGGACTTGCCAGGGTGCAGGCGCAGGAACTTGTGCGGTTTTCCAACGGGGTGATGGGCACTGCCTTCAACCTCGAAAAGGACACTGTCGGCGTGATCGTGATGGGCGACTACGGCGGGATCGTCGAGGGCATGATGGTGCGCGGGACGGGACGCATCGCCTCGGTGCCGGTGGGGGACGCGATGATCGGACGCGTGGTCAACGCACTGGGCGAGCCGATTGACGGCAAGGGTCCGATTGCGACAACCGGCTTCCGTCCCATCGAACGTATTGCGCCCGGCGTGGTGCAAAGGCAGGATGTGGATACGCCGGTCCAGACAGGCATCAAGTCCATTGATGCCATGATCCCCATCGGACGCGGTCAACGCGAGTTGATCATCGGCGACCGTCAGACCGGCAAGACCGCGCTCGCCGTTGATACGATCATCAACCAGAAGGGCAAGGACCTGATCTGTATCTACGTTGCCATCGGTCAGAAGAAAGCCGCCATTGCGCGCACGGTTGGTCTGCTCGAACGGTACGGCGCAATGGAACATACCATTGTCGTTTCCGCTTCGGCGGACGAATCCGCCGCGCTGCAATTCTTCGTTCCCTATTCCGGCTGTGCCATCGGCGAGGAATTGATGGAAACGGGGCGCGACGCGCTTGTGATCTACGACGATCTTTCCAAACATTCGTGGGCGTACCGTCAGGTCTCGTTGCTTTTGCGCCGTCCGCCTGGACGCGAGGCGTATCCTGGCGACGTGTTCTACCTGCATTCCCGTTTGCTCGAGCGCGCCGCGCGCCTTGCAAACACATATGTGATCGTGAAAAAGGATTTCAGCGAATCGCTTGCTTCTGAAAAAGACGGCGTGGACAGGAAGGTCTACGGAGGACCCATTGGCAGAGCCGAAGCCGAAGAGGCTCGCCAGCACATGAACAACCCTGACGATTACAAACTCGTAAAGGTCAAAGGTTCCGGTGGTTCGCTCACCGCGCTGCCGATCATCGAGACATTGCTTGGCGATGTTTCCGCGTACATTCCAACCAACGTGATCTCCATCACCGACGGGCAAATCTATCTCGAATCCAGCCTGTTCAATGCCGGCATCCGTCCCGCAGTGAACGTTGGCATCTCGGTCTCGCGTGTGGGCGGCGACGCGCAGACCAAAGCCATGAAACAGGTGGCGGGACGCCTGCGACTCGACATGGCGGCGTACCGTGAACTTGCCGCGTTCGCGCTCATGGCGTCCGATCTCGACAAGGCGACGCAGCA
This sequence comes from uncultured Anaerolinea sp., assembly GCA_964419035.1. Taxonomy (GTDB): domain Bacteria; phylum Chloroflexota; class Anaerolineae; order Anaerolineales; family Villigracilaceae; genus Defluviilinea. The sequence continues at coordinate 1,619 of CAYQOF010000207.1, forward strand.
GCAATTGGGACGCGGCCAGCGCATGCAGGAGATCCTCAAACAGCCGCAATATGCGCCCATGTCGCTGCAGGATCAGGTGATCGTGATCTTTGCCGGCACCAATGGTTATGCGGATGGCGTCCCGGCTGACAAAATGGCGCAATGGCAGACTGACCTGCTCAGGTACATGGGTTTGTCGTATCCCGAGATCGGCAGGGACATCGAGGAAAAGAAGATGATCACGGACGCAAACCGCGTCGCTCTCACGAAGGCGCTGGATGCCTTCCGTAACACCTGGCAGGCGCAATAATGGCCTCCGCGCGTGAGATGCGGCTTCGCATCAAAAGTGTAAAGAACATCTCGCAGGTGACGCGTGCATTGGAGGCGGTCAGCGCAGCGAAGGTTCGCAAGGCGATCCAGGCATTGACCGCCACCCGTTCCTACGCGACCAAGGCGTGGCAGGTGCTGACCCACGTCACGGCTCAACCCGGACACCTTGCCCTGCACCCGTTATTGACGGAACGTCCCAACCCGAAGGCGGCTCTCGTCATCGTGATGACATCGGATCGCGGGTTGGCGGGCGCGTATAATACGAACATCATCCGCTACGTGTTGAAGAACTTCGATAAATTTCACATCCCCGTCCAGTACATCACGGTTGGGCGCAAGGGACGTGACCTGCTATTGCGACTCCGCAAACCTGTGCTGGCAGACTTCAGCAACCTGCCTCCCACGCCGAAGTTTGGACCGGTCTCCGCCATCGGCAGGCTGGTCGTGGACGAGTTCCTCAACGGGCACGCGGATGAGGTCTACCTGATCTACACGGACTTCGTCAACATGGCGCGGCAGGTTGCCGTGGTAAAGAAACTCCTGCCCCTTGTGGTCGAGGAGAGCAGGGCGGGACTCGTGGAGGATTTCGGCGAGCATCATACCGGCGCAGCGGCGGCATACGATTACGAACCCGACCAAAGCGAAATATTGGATGAAATGGTGCCGCGCTTCACTGCCTTGCAGGTCTACCAGGCGGTGCTCGAGTCGCAAGCCAGCGAACACGCCGCGCGCATGATCGCCATGCGCAGCGCCACGGATAACGCGAAGGAACTGGTCGGCGCGCTGCAACTGGCTTATAACAAGGTGCGCCAGCAGGCGATCACGAACGATATTCTTGATATTGTGGGCGGCGCGGAAGCGCTCGCCGGGAAATAATGGAGGAGTGATCATGGCAAATACAAAGGGCCGTGTGGTTCAAATTCTTGGCGGTGTGGTGGATGTCGAGTTCCCCGAGGGCGGGGTCCCCGAGCTCTTCGAGGCGATCCAGATCGAACGTCCCGGAAAGGAAGCGCTCGTTCTCGAAGTGCAAAAACATATTGGCAACAATTGGGTGCGCACAGTGGCGATGGACGCCACCGACGGCCTGCAGCGCGGCGTCCCCGCGCTGGCGACAGGCGCGCCCATCATGGTGCCGGTGGGTCCTCCCACGCTGGGACGCGTCTTCAACGTGCTGGGCAACCCCATTGACCAGAAGGGCGATGTTATGTCCGACATGCGCTACCCGATCCATCGTCCCGCGCCGCCGTTCTCAGAACAGACCACAAAGGTCGAAGTGTTCGAGACCGGCATCAAGGTCATTGATCTGATCGCGCCGTTCACCAAGGGCGGCAAGACCGGCATCTTCGGCGGCGCCGGCACCGGCAAGACCGTCATCATCATGGAACTCATCCGCTCGGTCGCCACTGAACATGAGGGCAACTCGGTGTTCGCGGGCGTGGGCGAACGCACGCGCGAAGGCACGCAGCTCTATCGTGAAATGCTCGAGTCGGGCGTCATGAAGGATACAGTCATGGTGTACGGGCAGATGAACGAACCTTCCGGCGTCCGCCTGCGTGTGGCGCTCACCGCGCTCTCGATGGCGGAATACTTCCGCGATCAGGGCCGTGACGTCCTGCTCTTCATTGACAACATCTTCCGCTTCTCGATGTCCGGTTCCGAAGTGTCGGCTCTTCTTGGACGCATGCCTTCCGCTGTAGGTTACCAGCCGACGCTCGCCACAGAAATGGGCGAACTTCAGGAACGCATCACCTCCACGCGCACCGGCTCGATCACATCCATGCAGGCGGTGTACGTGCCTGCGGACGACTACTCCGATCCCGCGCCGGTGGCGACGTTCACCCACCTCGACGCGACCATCGCGCTCGAACGCTCCATTGTGGAAAAAGGCATTTACCCGGCTGTGGATCCGCTCGCCTCGACCTCCCGAATTCTTGACCCCAATATCGTGGGCGAGGACCACTACCGCACCGCGCGCGAGGTCCAGCGCATCCTGCAACGCTACAAGGACTTGCAGGACATCATCGCCATCCTCGGCATTGACGAATTGAGCGAGGAGGATAAACTGGTCGTGGCGCGCGCCCGCAAGATCGAGCGTTTCTTCTCCCAGCCGTTCTTCGTGGCAGAACGATTTACAGGCACTGCAGGCAGATATGTGCCTTTGAGCGAGACGGTGCGCGGATTTCGCGAGATCCTCGAGGGCAGGTGCGACAACCTCCCCGAACAGGCTTTCATGATGGCTGGCACGATCGAAGACGTCCGCGAAAAGGCGGAGAAAATCTCGAAGGAAGCGTAATGACCATTCGATGTGAAATCGTTTCGCAGGATCGCACGGTCTTTGAAGGCGACGTGGACATGATCGTTCTGCCGGGCGCGGCTGGCGAAATGGGAATCCTGCCTCATCACGCCCCTGTGCTTGCCATCCTCAAATATGGCGTGATCAAGATCCGTCAGGAAGGCAGGGAGGAGTTGTTTGCAGTGGCGGGCGGCATTGCCGAAGTTCAGCCAGCCGTTGTGACCATCCTGGCGGACGCCTCGGAGAATATCGAGGAGATAGACATCGTCCGCGCCAAAGCCGCCAAGAAGCGCGCCGAGGACGCTCTCCACCGGATCAAACCCGAGGAAGACCAGGATGCATATCTACTGATGGAAGCCGCACTGCGACGCGCCAACCTGCGCCTCGATGCAGTGCGCCGCTATCGCAAGGTTGCCAGCGTGCCTCTGAGCGAACACGATGAATCCATGTAAAATCAGGTCATGGATAATGCCCGCCCATCCCACCGAAAGCGATAAAGCCTGTGGCAATGTTCTCTAAAGACCTGGGGATTGATCTGGGCACCATGTTCACGCGTCTTGCCGATGGCACGCAGGTGCTGTTGGAGGAGCCAACCATCGTCGCCATCGAAGTGCTCGACCAGAAGATGGTGGCGGTTGGACAGGAGGCGCGCGACATGTACGGGCGCGTCCCCGAGAGCATCGAAGTGGCGCGTCCGCTCAAGAACGGGGTCATTGCAGATTACGAGATCACCGAGACGCTGCTCTCGTATCTGCTGCAACGCGTCAGCGGATCCATGCGCATCTTTCGCCCCCGCGTCATGATCTCGGTCCCGTACGGTGTGACCAGCGTGGAGCGCCGCGCGGTCTACGAAGCAGTTTTGGAGGCGGGGAGCCGCGAAGCGTCCCTCATCCAGCAATCGCTTGCCGCCGCGTTGGGCGTGGACCTGCCCATCAATTCGCCGTCGGGGAACATGGTCATCTGCCTCGGCGGCGGCTGCACGGAAGCCTCGGTCATGGCGATGTATGGCATCGTCTCAGCGGAGACACTGCGGGCTGGCGGCATGGAACTGGACGAAGCCATCGTCAATTACGTTCGCAGGAAGTATGGGATCGTGATCGGCCAGGTGACCGCCGAACATCTCAAGATGAGGATCGGAGCCGCAGTCCCGCAGGACACGGAAAACAGCATGGAGGTGCAGGGACAGGATCAGGTCACGGGTCTGCCGCGTCCCGTCACGCTGACGACGGGCGAGATCGTCGAAGCGTTGCAGGAGCCGCTCAAACTGGTGATCGAAACGGGACGCCGCGTCCTCGAAAAGACGCCGCCCGAACTGGTCGCGGACATCATTGACCGCGGCGTGGCGTTGTGCGGAGGCGGCGCGTTGCTGCGCGGCGTGGACAAACTGCTCACCAAATCGCTCGGCATCCCCGCCTACCTGGTGGATAACCCGATGACCTGCGTCGCCGAAGGCGCGGTCAAAGCCCTGGCAATGTATAACGTTTTGCGGCGCAGTCTGCCGCAGGT
>CAYQOF010000208.1:0-5723 GCA_964419035.1 uncultured Anaerolinea sp.
CTCACCGACAAACTCAGACGCCTTGCCCCGCAACACATCTTCGTCCCGTTTCGCTACGACCGTCATCCCGACCATCTGGCGGTCAATCACGTCGTCGTCTCCGCCCTCACGCAGAACCTCATCCAGGCGCAACTCATCGAATACTTCGTTTACTATCGCTGGCGGCTTTTGCCCAAGCGCGACATCCGCAAATACATCCGCCCGCAATACCTCTTCACCCTCGATATTTCGGACGTGGCGGCTCTCAAACGCCAATCTCTTGATTGCTTTACCAGCCAGACCACCATTTATTATCCGTGGCAGACGCGCCCGATTCTGACATCCACACTTTTGGATGAGGAATGTGCCAACCCTGAATATTTCCTCAATGCCAACGCCTCTCTCTCACCCTTCGGCACAGTTTCGACAAGCTCAACCCAACGGCTCAGGGCATCGGGGACGGCTGTCTTCTCGAATCTCATCCTGTGGATTCGGCTGGCGCATCGCCTCGAACCCATCCTGTTGCGCTGGAAGTATTTGATGCTCTCCACGCTAAAAAGAATAATCGGCGTTCTCTAACGCCGACAGACCGACGTTTTTTCATAAAACCGTGAACGACAAATCTTTGAACCGACCGATCCGCGTTGTGATGTTCGGCAGTGGACCCGAACTCAACCCCGACGCCAAACAATTCCTCTGCAAACTGGAGGAACATCCCGAGATCGAATTGCTTGGCGCATTCTGCCAGGCGGCGGGACAATCCGTTGGCGCGGTCTTTGCAGACCTGTGGAAGCGGCGTGGACTATTATCGTTTCCGCTATTTGCATTATGGCTTTTGAATAAAGTGGCTCGCTTCGTGCTTCATCCGCGTGAGGAACTTACGCTAAAGCGAAAACTGAAAAACATTCAAGACCGTATTCACTTCGTCACGAATATTCATGCGCAGCAAGTATTGGAAAAAGTGAAATCGCTCGAACCCGATCTGGGACTCATCTACGGCAGTCCCATTTTGAAGCCTGAGTTATTCGAAATACCAGAACTTGGCACGCTGGGAATCCATCACGGCAAAGTCCCTGAATATCGCGGCAACAAGACCACCTTCTGGGCAATGTACAACGGTGAGAAGTTTGCAGGCGTGACCATCCAGAAAGTCAACAAGGGATTGGACACGGGGAGCATCGTCAAAACGGGTGAGGTCAAGGCGTATCGTCGAGCGTATCAGGCAGTCTTCCGAGAGTTGGAGGCGCTGGGACTCGAGTTGTACATCCAGGCGATTCTCGAAGTCAAGCGCGGCGTCGCGGAGTATAAACCGCAGACGGGCGTCAAAGGCAGACTGTATCGCAATCCCAAATTCGGCGATTTCATCCGCTTTTGGGGCAGGCAGATCAAAAGACGATTGCGCATCAGCGAATGAAGATTTGTATATTCACAGGAACATATTATCCCGTAATGGGCGGCGGCGAGACGCAGGCGCAGTTGCTGGCAGAAGGCTTGATCGCCGATGGACATTCCGTCATGGTGCTGACCCGCCGATCGGATGCGTCGCTGAAAAAACATGAACGCTACGGTGATGTGAATGTGGTTCGGCTTGCGCCTGTCGGCGGCGGGCAGTTGAAAAAATGGGGCTTGCTTTTTTCGAGCATCCCAGCGCTGGTTCGGTTGCGAAATCAATATGACCTGATCTTCGTCTCTGGCTATCGCATCATCGGTCTTGCTGCCATTCTGGTTGGCAAGTTGTTGCGCAAACCCGTCGTTCTCAAGGCAGACAGTCAGGGTGAGATGTCTGGTGATTTCTTCGAAAGCGGATTGAAAAAAATTGGCATCTCGCACAAATCATTTTTATTCAGATCGTTTCTTGGATTTCGCAACACGATATTGAGAAAAGCCGATGCGTTCTCCGCCATATCCCCCGAAATCGCCTCCGAATGGACCTCGAGCGGGATCCCGTCCGAAAAAATTCATCTCATCCCCAACTGCGTGGACACGCAGCGCTTCGTCCCAATTGAGTCCGCGCAAAAAAAGATTCTCCGAACAAAACTAAATCTTCCACAAGATGCAGCCATCGCCATTTATACTGGGCGGCTTGTTTCCTACAAAGGTTTGCCTCTACTGCTGAAGGTGTGGAACGACATTCGACGCAAACATGGAAACGTCTTGTTGATCCTGGCTGGCACAGGCGGGCTGGACATCCACAACTGCGAAGAGGAACTGCGAACGTACGTGAGGACTGAAGGATTGGAAAACCATGTCCTATTTACAGGAGTCGTGCGAAACGTTCACGAGTATTTGCAGGCATCCGACCTCTTCGCCTTTCCCACTGAGAACGAAGCCTTTGGAGCATCCCTGCTGGAAGCGATGGCATGTGGACTCCCTGTTGTGACGACGCCTATCGGAGCGATCAAGACCTTCGTCGCTGACGGCGAGACGGGGTTATTGATCCAGCCTGGAAACGCCGAGCAACTTTTTCAGGCGTTGGACGCGATACTATCCGATGCAGCGCTGGCATCTCGCCTCGGATATGCTGCCCGAAATTCAGTCCAGGATGTCTATTCGGTGGATGTCGTTTCAAAGGATTATCTCGCGCTCTTCCAAAAGAGCATTTTCGGTACCCCTGCCTGACATGCAGAAATTAACACACATCCGATTTACACGAATTGCAGGAATGTATCTGCGGCTGAACGAACCGCTTTTCAGGGTCGTTCCACCAATTCCCAGTACGCCTCGGCAAAGCGCCTGCCGATGATGCGGTAACTGTCCGTTGTGTAATGGATGCCATCCTGCAGGGGCAGGTCAGATGTTGTGATCATGGCGGACATGGGCAATTGTAGTGACGCCTGTTGCTGCATGATGAAATCCCAATTGGGGTATGCTTCTGGAGCCCAGGTCGAACCGATCTGGGCGAACACAACGGGCAGGTCAGGCTGGTTCAGGTCGTTCCGCAGGCCGGTGATGAAGGCGGTGAACAATGCAGACCATTCCGTGGGATGAGGCGGTGGGTCGGGATAAAGTATCGGGTCCGCCGCGTCGGTCTCGCCCTGGAAGAACAGGATCCCTGCAATTTCTCCCATCGGGGAAGCGGCGCGGATGCGCTTCAGACAGGAGCCGTATAAGGTCTGGTCGCTCAAGTCCCTCTGCCATTGGATGATCCCGCTGGCATTCCTGGCGCAGGGAATCAAGCCGATCACGAGTTCGGGATGCCGTTCGAGGCTGGCGAAGGCAAAATCCATGGCGGGACCGAAACCTGCCAGGCGGTTCTCGGAGACCATGTCCACCTGGTTCGTGGCATCTTCAATCGGATGGTCTGCGAGCCGCCAGCGGTAATCCTTCCCGAAGACGTAGATGCGAGGATCGGTCGGCTCGCCCTCGGGGATGGGCGCCCAGCCGACCATGTTCGACTGCCCTGCCAGGATGAACAGCCGCATTTGACCGTGATACGCCTGTGGGATCTCTGTGACGCGAGAGTCGTTCGGACCTGCTGGAGGCATCCTGGTCGGGTAGGCGACGCCCGCAGACCTGAGGATGTTGCCAAGCCCCACGTATCTTTGCACCGCCATGCCAGCCAGCATCCCTGCCAGCACAAGCGCGGCATATAGAATCAATCGAGAGGGGGTTGTTGCTTTCATTTCGTGTTCGATGCCTTTTCAATTTTCATTCAGGGAATTTTCCGTTAATCCATTTCTAGGCAAAGGACATACCTGAAAAGCATGAAAAAACTGCTCTCCGTTGCGACCGCCGCTGTGCATCCCGAACAACTCTCGGATGCCGATCACACGCGTTTTCCTCGGGTGGATTATATCGAACTGGGACGCCTGTTGGATGCGGAAACGCTGGATTACTCCGCGTACAACCGACATTACGCGGGCAGATTCTTCCGGCAACTGGAAACGCAGCTGCGCTCGGACATTTACCTTGCAACGCTCAGTTGGTGGAGGAGTCTGAGCCACCCGCTGGTCTTCGCCTGGTCTGAAAGGGCAGGGATTCCGCTGGCGGGCTACAGACGCCTGACGGGCTCGAAGGGACGTTTCGTCTCCATGTTCCAGTGCTGGTCGGCAAGACAGGAACTGGCAGTCACAACGTTTGGATTGTTCAACTCCATGGACACCATCATTGTACATTGCAGGAGCATGCAGGATAACCTCATCCGTCTGGGCGCGCCAAGGGAACGCGTCAGGCTGATCCATTACAGCATTGACCAGAACTTCTTTGCGCCGCGCCCCGAAGTCGAACCGCGCAGGGATGTGATCATGAGCATCGGCGAGCCGAGGTCGCGCGATTATGCCTCGCTCTTCGAGGCGGTGAGGGGACTCCCGCTTACACTGGAGGTGGCGGGCTTCGGTCACTGGTATGCGCGCGAGAAGAATTCATCCGTGGGCGCTTCGATCCCGGAAAGTGTTAATCTGTTGAATCATCTGCCGCAAAGTGAACTACGCGACCAATACGCAAGTTCGCAGTTCGTGGTCATCCCTGTACATGACCTTGTTTACTCCGCGGGCGCGACCGCCAGCATGGAGGCGGGCAGTATGGGGCGCGCCGTGATAGCCTTCCATTCGCGAGGAATCTCCGATTACATCATTGACGGTGAAACGGGGATTTTGGTGGAGCCTGGAAATATCGAAGGCATGCGCGACGCGATCCGATCGCTGTCGGCAAATCCCAAGGAAGCGAAACGTCTCGGCAATAATGCCCGCCAGCGGATCATCGAGGAGCTGAATCTCGAAACGTATGTGAAGAATATTGCCGAGGTGCTCATGCAGAACGTCCCGAAGGCTGGTCCTGCGACCGAAGGGAGTGTCGAAGGGCTCCCGTAGAATAAACCTGAATTGCGAGAAAAGCCTTTGGGACGGTGAATGAACCGTCAGCGGAGATGAGGTTAATCGTTCACGAATCAGCCTTCCCGACGCGTGAGGCGTGGTCCTCGTCCCGCAGGCGCTCCATGCGAATGGCGGACAACTGGCTGGCGAGCAACCCCAGCACGAAGAACAATATCCCTGTGACGATGGCGAGCATCGCGCCGACGCTGACGCCCCGTCCGAGCAGGACGATGGGGATGCCCCAGCCGAACCCAGCCAGAAAGCAGAAGATCGAGATGGGCAGGAAGACGCGCAGGGGATTGAACATGAGCGTGATGTTGAGGACCTGCATGACGGTCTCGAAGGCGGTGAAGGTGTTGACGGCGCTTTGACCGAGTTTGCGCGGCGAGATACGGATGGGGTGTTCGAGCACGAGATTCTTTTCGCTGAGGAAGACGAGCGTGATCACGTCGCTGAATGCCATGGTGTCGGGGCAGACGGTGATGTAGCGTTTGGCGGGCGCGCTGCGATAGAGTTTGAAGCCCGAGTTGAGGTCGGTGATCGGCAGAGGCATGAGGCTTTTTGTGAAGGAACGGATGAGGAACTTGCCCACCGCCCGATATACAGTGGATATGTTCATTCCTTCGCGTTTGCCCACGACCATGTCGGCGTCGTTTGTAACGGCAAAATTGAAGAGGCGTTCGACATCTTCGAGGTGGTGCTGACCGTCGCCATCCATGGTGACAAGCCAGGGCGTGTTGACGTGACGGATGCCTGTCTTGAGCGCGCCGCCGTAGCCGCGGTTGACCTTGTGGTGAACGACCTGCACATGCGGCTCAGGTTTTAGCCCGTCGAGAATTTTTTTCGTTTCGTCACGCGAGCCGTCATTGACGAAGATGATCCGCCAGTTTCTGGCGCGGCAGAATTCGATGGCGGTTGGAGCGAAGGCCGGCA
>CAYQOF010000209.1:0-5714 GCA_964419035.1 uncultured Anaerolinea sp.
TTATTGTGTTTGTTTTCTCGGGGCGTGGCGCAGCCCGGCTAGCGCGCTTGCATGGGGTGCAAGAGGTCGGAGGTTCAAATCCTCTCGCCCCGACAGTAAAGAGACTCCTTCACGGGGTCTCTTTTTTTCTGCCCGACCCGCGTGGCGCCGAGGCACCAAGATCGGAGGTTTCCCCTACGGGGATGCACGCGACAAATCCTCTCGCCCCGACCTCCTCAGACCTCACAGGTCTCAAAGACCTGTGAGGTCTTTTGTATTAATCCCTCCTGATAATCCAACTTGCATTCCCTTCCTCCTTCGATTATCCTTGCAAGCGGGAGTGGTTAGGTCCCGGTGGGTCTCCTGGTCTTCAAAACCTGTGGCGGGCCGCGTTGCGGGCCGCGGTGGGTTCGACTCCCATCCACTCCCGCCTAATTCGTAAAAGAGGTGACAGTCACTTGGCTCCCTGCGCTGCGCTTCGGGAGTGCTGCGCAAAAGTGACTGTCACCTGTAAAAGGTGCTTCATGTCCCTTCCCGAAATTGACATATTGACCGGTTACGTATCCCGCATCTTCCGCGTGGAGGATGTCACCGCGGGCGGCCCGCGTCAATGGATCGCGCGTTATCGCGGCTATTTATTGAGCGAGGATACAGCCGCCGCATACGACCAACTGGCTGAGTCGCTCAAGCCATTCAACCTCACGCCGCTATTCAGGAAGGATCAGGATGAAAAACAAATCATCCTACTCGTGCCAACCCCCGCGTCTCCCAGACCCGCCGCGCGCTGGATCATCAATGCGATTTTGTTCATTCTCACCGTATTCAGCATCATGCTCATGGGCGCGGATGTGCCGCCCGAAGCCATCCCGGCGGATGGATCATTTCCCATCTCGTTATTGTTTCGCTACATTTTGACCGGCTGGCCCTTCGCGCTGAGCATGATGGGCATCCTGTTCGCGCACGAAATGGGACATTACGTCGCCTGCCGCATTTACAAGGTCCCTGCCACACTGCCGTTCTTCATCCCCGCGCCGTTAATCAGCCCGTTGGGGACGTTGGGCGCGTTCATCGCCATGCGTGGCATCCCGAAGAATAAACGCATCCTGTTCGATGTGGGTGTCGCTGGTCCCATCGCGGGGCTGGTGATTGCCCTCCCTGTCCTGTTCATCGGGTTATCCCTTTCGCATCTTGGGCCGATCGGTTCTCCCGCCTCCGGCACAACCGGACTGCTGGAAGGCAATTCGATCTTCTATTTGTTCTCCAAATATCTGGTGTTCGGCAAACTGCTCCCCGAACCCGTCAGCATGGACGGATTATCACCAGCGATGTACTGGTTCCGTTATTTCTTTACGGGTCAACCGATCCCGTTCAACGGATTGGATGTGCAACTCCATTCGGTGGCGCTGGCAGGCTGGGCGGGACTGCTCGTCACCGCGCTCAATCTCATGCCGGTGGGAACGCTGGATGGCGGTCATGTCGCTTACGGCCTGTTTGGCGAGAGGGCGCGCCGGATCTTTCCCATTGCCATAAGCGTTTTGATCCTCCTGGTCTTTCTGCCGGGCTTGCTGACCTCCTCCTTCGGCTCGTTCAACTTCAGTTGGTTGTTGTGGGTATTCATCCTGTTCTGGCTGGGCAACGTCCGCACCCAGCCGCTGGACGATGTCACCGAACTCGATCCGCGGCGCCGCGCGCTCGGCTATTTCATGCTGATCGTCTTTTTATTGCTCTTCACTCCAATTCCATTGGTGGCTTACTAAAGATATTTGTCATTGCGAGTGAGCGCTGGTCGAGTAAGCCGAGTGATCTTCGAGGCTGTATCGAGACCAGGCGACGAAGCCATCCCCGGTAAAGTGTTGGAGACACCTGCACCCACCGCAGGTGCGGTGTTGCTTTGTGACGCTTCGCTTCGTCTCCACGATGTTCCGCTCACATCGTCCCGACACCTGCACCGAGCGCCACTCGCAATGACGGGTATTGGTCATGGGTAAATTAATGAATACTTTGCAAAAACGATTTATCATCTTTTTTCTTTTTGTATACATCCTTTCCGCCTGCGCCCCGCCCACACCCGCAACCGATTCGGTCACGCGCACCCCGCGTCCGGGCGTAACAGAGGAGGCGTCAGACACGAAAACGCCCGCTCCCGCGGCGAGCAGGCTGAACGTCGAGGCAGAAGCGCTGCGCGGGACGCGGGTAACGGTCTGGCATCCGTGGTTCGGCGCGCAGGCGAGTCTCTTCGAGTTGCAGGTCGCACAATTCAACACCGTCAACGAATGGGGCATCGTCGTCAGCGCGGAGGGCAGGAACAATTACAACGAGTTGTTTCTGCAAACGAGCGCGGCGCTGGATGAATCGCGCAGCCCCCACATCGTCATCGCGCTGCCCGAACACGCGTTTGGCTGGGGGGATCACGTCGTTGACCTGGCGCCTTATACACGCGACCCGATCCATGGATGGAGCGCGCTGGAGATGTCGGAATTCCCGTCCGCGATCTGGATGCAGGATGAGGCGGATGGAAAACGATTCGGAGTCCCCGCCCAGCGGACAGCCCGCTTCATCCTCTACAACCAGACCTGGGCGCGCGAACTTGGATTTAATTCCCCGCCCAAGACCTCCTCCGAGTTCGAGCGTCAGGCTTGCGCGGCGAACAAGGCTTTGCGCGAGGACGCAGACCCCAACAATAACGCGCTCGGCGGCTGGCTGATTGACACGCACCCAATGACTCCTCTATCGTGGATGCTCGCGTTCGGCGGCGGCGTCCAGGAGGAGGACGGTTATCGTTTCCTCGCGCCCGGCAACGTGGACGCATTCAAGTTCGTGAAGGCCCTTCAGCAGAGCGGATGCGCCTGGGTCGCTTCGGCTGCCTCCTCGCCCTTCGATCGTTTTGCTTCACGTCAGGCTTTGTTTGCAACCGCCAGCCTTGAGGAATTCCCCGATCAGGCGCGCGCATTCGCGGCATCGGGCAATACGGACGACTGGACCGTGCTGGCATTCCCCGGCGCGGAGCGCGAGGCGCTGGTCATTTACGGTTCGTCGTTCATCATGTTCGCGTCGGACGATGTGACGCAACTCGCCTCATGGCTTTTCATGCGCTGGATGCTTTCGGATGAGAATCAGGCGCGCTGGGTGCAAAGCACGGGACTCTTTCCGCTTCGTGGCTCGACGGTGAGCCTGCTCGCCGATTATTCAGCGGATCATCCCCAATGGGCGGATGCCGTTAAACTCCTCCTGAAAGGCGAGACCACGCCGAAACTTGCCTCGTGGCGCGTCGTGCGCGTCATGCTGGCGGATGGGTTCAGCGACATGTTCGATACCATCCGCCACCCGGACCTGACCGAAGGGCAGGCGCCGTTGATCTTGAGGCAAATGGACGAGATCGCCGAAGATTTGAATCAGTGAGGCTTCTGCCTGGAATTTTCGTATAATGTAATCAAAAGGAAAGTTGATCCCATGCCTCAATCTCAATTTCGCGCAAGACAAATCGGCGCAAAGACACACGAGGTCATTGATTATGACCACGATGAATCCAAGCCCGGCAAGCCGTTGCACATCCTGATCCCCGGCGGATTGGTGGCATTGGGCGCACTGGGGACGATCATCTTGATCATTTATTTCACTTGGTTCGAAGGTCGCCTCACCGAAAGCCTGGGATTGGGATTGATCGCGTTGCTTGCTCCGTTCTATATCGGCGGCGTGTTCCTGTTCAGTTATGGATACGAGTTGTACAATGTCCCGCGCGCCTTACGCCTGACCGCAATCATTGTATTTCTGACGGTCGCGGCGGTTGTCATTGTAGCGGTGTTGTTTTTGGTGTTGGGCGCGGGCGGGAAGGGGCTCAAGAGCGGTTCATCGAGAAATAGATCGTCGGGCGGAGGCGGCGGATCGAAGCCGCGGGCGAAGAGCGTTTCGTCATCCTCCTCTTCGGGCGGATCGGGTTTCCCGAATCTTGGCAACGTCGTTGTGCCGGGCGGCGGGCGGACGCATACGCGCGAAGTGACGCGTGAGGTGGTGAAGGAAGTGGAAGCGCCGGCCGCCCCGCGCTCCATTGATTGTCCGTATTGCCGCAGGTCGTACGTGCCTGCTGAAAATAATTATGCCTGTCCCGCCTGCGGCGCGGCGACGCCGAAGGAATTGATCGAGGAATCGCAGATGCCGAAGTGATAATCGTCATTTGCGGGCGATAGCGAAGCAATCTCCTGTTCAAAAAGTATAAGATTGCTTCGTCGGGATTTCGATGCTATCGCATCTCAACCCTCGCAATGACATGAAAAGGAGAATCCCATGCGCCCGATGTATATCAACGGCACGTTTACAAATGGAAATGCGAAGGAAGAAATCCAGGTGCAAAATCCCGCCACCGAGGAGATATTGGATAGTGTCCCGCGCGGGACGCCGGAAGATGTTGAGGCGGCAGTGACAGCCGCGAGGTCCGCGTATGAGGCGTGGCGGAAGATGGGCGCGAACGAACGGGCGAGTCTCCTGCACGAAGTCGCGGAAAAAGTCCACGCGCATCGTGAAGAGATCGCCCGTCTGCTGACGATGGAGGAGGGCAAGCCGCTGACCGAGAACGAAGAGGAAACCGAGTGGGTGATGAACACGTTCCGTTATTACGCCGAGTTGGGGCGGCATCATCGCGGGAGCGTGCTGGCGGCGGCGGCATCGTCGCAGTTCAATTTCATCGTCAAGGAACCGTATGGCGTGGTGGGGTGCATCGTGCCGTGGAATTATCCGCTGCTGCTGATGGCGTGGAAGGTCGCGCCTGCGCTCGCGGCGGGGAACACCGTGGTCATCAAGCCATCCGAGATGACGCCGCTCACCGCGTTGTATCTCGCTGAACATTGCTTCGATCATTTGCCTGCGGGCGTAGTGAATGTCGTGACCGGTTATGGAATTGAAACGGGCGAACCACTCGTGAAACATCCCGATGTTCCTGTGATCGCGTTCACGGGCAGCCTGGGGACGGGACAAAAGATCGCCTCGCTTGCCGCGCCGATGATGAAGAAACTTCATCTCGAACTCGGCGGCAAGGATGCGGCAGTCATCGCCGAGGACGCCGACCCGGAGATCGCGGCGAAAGCGGTGGCGTATGCGGCTCTGATCAACGCCGGGCAGGTTTGCACGTCAACGGAACGGGTCTACATCCCAAGAAGACGCGGGGCGAAGTTCACCGAAGCCATCGTGGAGCATGTCAAATCGCTTCGGCTCGGACCCGGGCTTGATCCCGCGACCGATGTCGGTCCCATGATCGGGGACACGTACCGCGCAAAATTCGAGAAACACATCGCGGATGCGAAGGAGCACGGCGCAAAAATCCTGGTCGGCGGCGGAAGACCGAAAAATTTATCCAAAGGCTTCTTCCACGAACCAACCGTGTTGAAAGACGTTGACCACTCGATGATCATCATGCGCGAAGAGACGTTCGGTCCCGCTGTGCCGTTGATGGAGTACACGACTTTCGACGAAGCCATCCGATTGACGAACGATTGTCAATACGGTTTGGGCGCGGTGCTGATCTCGAACGACCCGAAAAAGATCAAGCAGTTCTTCGACGACGTAAAGGCTGGCACGATCTGGATCAACGACCCGCTCACCGATCATTACGCCGGTCCCTTTGGCGGGATGAAATATTCCGGCGGCGCGCGCGAACTCGGAGAAGTCGGTCTCGACGAGTTCCGCGAGGTGAAGCACGTGCACTGGGATTTCCATCTGGAGGATAAGGAGTATTGGTATCCGTA
>CAYQOF010000210.1:0-5689 GCA_964419035.1 uncultured Anaerolinea sp.
GAGTTTGACTTTTGACTTTCGACCATAGACTTGTGACCTTCGACTTTCAACCAAAATACTCAACAACCGTCGCTTCGCCCTGACCAACGCCGACACAGAGAGTCGCAAGCCCGTATTTCACATTGCCGCGCAGGCGCATCTCATGAACCAGGGTCGTCATCAGCCGCGCGCCCGAACATCCAAGCGGATGCCCGATGGCGATCGCGCCGCCGTTGACGTTGACGATTTCGGGGTCGAGGCCCAAATCCTCGATGACCGCCAAAGATTGCACGGCAAAGGCTTCATTCAATTCGATCAAGCCAATATCCTTGATCGTCAGACCCGCGCGCCTGAGAACTTTCGTCACCGCGGGGACGGGACCAATGCCCATCACGCGCGGTTCCACGCCAGCGGCGGCGGAAGCGAGGATGCGCGCCAACGGCTTATAGCCCAGTCCTCTGGCTTTGTCTTCGCTCATCACCAGCAACGCCGCCGCGCCATCATTCAATCCAGACGAGTTTCCTGCTGTCACAGTTCCGCCCTCTTTGGCAAAGGCAGGTTTGAGTTTGGCAAGCGATTCCATCGTCGTGTCGCGGCGCGGGCGTTCGTCGGTGTCAACGACCTTTGGTTCACCCTTCTTTTGGGGAATGAGAATTGGGAGAATTTCTTCTTTGAACCTGCCTGAGTCAATCGCAGTGATGGCACGTTGATGGCTTCGCAACGCGAAAGCATCCTGCTTCTCGCGCGTAATGTGTGGACGTTCCCGCGCGATATTCTCGGCTGTCTCACCCATTGACTCGGTTCCATATTTTTCTTTCATCACCGGGTTTGGATAGCGCCAGCCAAGCGCGGTGTCATACGCGGTGAGATTGCCGAAAGAGAATCCCGCCTCCGCTTTTGGGAGAGAATAGGGCGCGCGGCTCATGGATTCAACCCCGCCGGCGATATACACATCGCCTTCACCGGCTTTGATGGCGCGCGCGGCTTGGTTGATGGCGTTCAAGCCCGAAGCGCACAGGCGGTTCACGGTCACGCCTGCGACTTCGACGGGAAGCCCGGCGAGCAACCCCGCCATGCGCGCCACATTGCGATTGTCCTCACCTGCCTGGTTCGCGCATCCGAAGAAAACCTCTTCCACGAGCGCGGGATCGAGTTTATTGCGTCCGACAATTTCCCTTATAACGAGAGCCGCCATATCGTCGGGGCGAACCGAAGCGAGTACCCCTCCCAAGGCGCCAACCGGCGTGCGGATGGCGTCAACGATCACAACATCAGTCATGGCATCCTCCAATTCCGTTTCATATCGGGATTCTACCACCTCGAAAGAATGATGTTTGTACGCTCCGCAGTGTGACGCATGGCACTACACCCCCGCTGCCAAAGAAGCGATAATCAGGGTGCGGGAATCCCGCTAATTAATGTCCGACTACTCATATACTCATATCTGCGTAGGAGACGTTCTCTAACGTCGAAGGCGCGTAAGAGAACGCGCCCTACGCAAACAAAATAAAAGGAGAGCCGATGCCTGCCAAAGGTTGGATCGAAGTCAGTGATACCTACTGTAAAGGATGCGAATTGTGCATCAGCGCATGTCCGCAGGAGGTGATGGAACTGGACATGACCAGGCTTACCCCCAAGGGATACCACCCCGCGCACACGTTCAAGGACGGCTGCACGGGGTGCGCCATCTGCGCGCTGGTTTGCCCGGATGCGGCCATTACGGTGTATCGCGAGATTACAAAAGCCGCGTCGCCGGTCGCGGCGTAGATTCACCGCGAAGACGCGAAGGTCGCCAAGGCTTTATAAAGAGAAAAAGAAACTTCGCGTTCTTCGCGCCTTCGCGGTAAAAAATCACGGAGAAGTATATGACACGTGAATTATGGAAAGGCAACGAAGCCATTGCCGAAGCCGCGGTGCGCGCGGGGCTTGAAGCATATTTCGGCTACCCTATCACCCCTCAAAATGAAGTCCTGGAATATCTCTCAAAGCGCATGCCCGAACTCGGTCGCGCCTTCGTGCAAGCCGAATCGGAACTCGGCGCGATCAACATGGTCTATGGCGCGGCGTGCGCGGGCGTGCGGGTGATGTCCACATCGTCGAGTCCTGGCGTGAGCCTGATGATGGAAGGGCTGTCGTACATCGCGGGGACGGAAATTCCTGCGGTGCTGGTCAACGTGATGCGCGGCGGGCCCGGTCTCGGCAATATCGCGCCGTCACAGGGCGATTACAATCAGGCGGTGCATGGCGGCGGTCACGGCGACTATCACCCCATTGTGCTTGCGCCCGCGTCGGTGCAAGAGACAATTGACCTGATCGCCCTTTCGTTCGACCTCGCGGAAAAATATCGGACGATCTGCATGGTCATCCTCGACGGCTCCATTGGGCAGATGATGGAGCCCGCACAGATGCCGGAGATGAAGCCGATTCGGCGCGCAAACTGGGAGTGGGCAACCGACGGGAAGATGGGCAAACGTCCGCGCCGCGTCCTCTCCTCCATTTATCTTGATCCCGTTGAAGCGGAAAAACTCAACCTGAGACTTTTGGCGCGCTGGAAAGTGATTCAAGCGGACGAAGTCCGTTACAAGGAATATTATCTCGACGATGCGGAATATGTCGTCATTGGCTTTGGCACGGCGGGACGCGTGGCGCTCTCTGCGGTGAGGCAGGCGCGCCAGAAGGGGATCAAGGTCGGTTTGCTGCGCCCGGTCACCGTCAGCCCGTTTCCGTCCGGGGTCATCGAGCAACTCATCGGGCGCGTGAGCGGGATCCTGGTCACAGAGATGAATGCCGGTCAAATGCTGGAGGATGTCCGCCTGGCAGTGAAGGGACGTGCGCCGGTCGAGTTTTACGGACGCATGGGCGGCGTAGTCCCCTTCCCGGATGAGATCCTGCGCGAGATCGAACGCATCGCATCAAGCAAGTTGAGCGTGGAGACAAACCCGCGCGAGGCTTGGCTGGAGCGCTTGTCCCCTCTCCCTTTGGGAGAGGGTTAGGGTGAGGGCAAAATGACAACAACAAACAACCTTGTCTACGAACGACCCGAAGGTTTTACCGAAATGCCCACGCATTACTGCCCGGGCTGCACGCATGGAGTGGCGCATCGGTTGATCGCGGAAGTTTTGGAAGAGATGGATTTGATTGACCGCACCATCGGCGTCGCGCCGGTGGGATGCGCGGTGTTCGCGTACAACTATTTCGACACCGATTTCGTCGAAGCCCCGCACGGACGCGCGCCCGCCATGGCAACCGGCATCAAGCGCGTTCTGCCGGATCGAATCCTTTTTACCTATCAGGGCGACGGCGATCTGGCTTCGATTGGCATGGGCGAGATTGTCCATGCGGCGGCGCGCGGCGAGAACATCACCGTCATCTTCATCAATAACGCCAACTACGGCATGACCGGCGGACAGATGGCGCCGACCACGTTACCCGGCATGAAAACGACCTCATCACCAAATGGACGCGATGTCGAAACACAGGGTTTCCCCATCCGCATGGCGGAGATGCTGGCAACGCTCGATGGGGTCGGCTATTGCGTTCGCAGGTCATTGCATGATCCCAAAAACATCCGTCTTGCCAAGAAAGCGATCCGCATGGGATTCGAAACCCAGGCGCGCGGACTTGGCTTCTCTATGGTCGAATTGCTTTCCACATGTCCCACCAACTGGGGACTGACGCCGGTCGAGTCGTTGAAGTTCGTTGAGCAGCACATGGTCCCGGCGTATCCGCTCGGCGATTACAAGATGAGCGAGGCGATCAAACAGGTGAAAGTTTAATGTCATTGCGAGCGCTGGTCGAGCAGGCGGTGTTCGTCCGCCGTATCGAGACCAAGCGAAGCAATCCCCTTGTAACGAGGAGATTGTTTCGGGCTGTGGTTTCGATACGAGCGAGACGCTTCGCGCACTCGCTCTACTCAACCACCAGCCCTCGCAATGACAGTGGAGTAACTATGCAAAAAGAAATCATCATCGCAGGGTTTGGCGGACAGGGTGTGCTTTTCGGAGGGCAGGTGCTCGCCTATGCCGCAATGGATTCGGGTAAAGAGGTGACGTGGATTCCCTCGTACGGTCCCGAAATGCGCGGCGGGACGGCGAACTGCACGGTCATTATCGCGGACGACGAGATCGGCTCGCCGCTGGTCAAGAATCCGCCGCTGGCAATTGCGTTGAATTTACCGTCATTCGATAAATACGAAGAACTGCTCGCCCCCGGGGGTACGCTGATCGTCAACCAATCCATGGTGGATCGAGGCGCGAAGCGGAATGATATCAATGTCATCCTTGTTCCGTGCAACGAGATCGCCGAAGAGATCGGCGACAAGAAACTGCTCAACATGGTCGCGGTCGGCGCATTGCTCACAGCGTTGCCGGACATTACGATTGAAGATGTCGAGAAGGCGCTGGAAAGTCATTTGCCGGAAAGGCACAAGCACCTGCTTCCGAAAAATTACGAGGCGCTGAGGAGGGGGTTCGAGGCGGGACAAAAAATCCCAGTATAGAAAAGTGACCAGTAATCAGTGACCAGTAACCCGTCTCGCGAGAGGCGGGTTACTGTTGTTGTACAATTGGGGACATGAAATACGAAACTGTCCATGATGTAGCGCTTCCCAAAATCGGATTGGGCACCTGGAGCATCGGCGGGAACACGAACCCAAATCCCAAGCGGGACAGCGAGTCCCTGACCGCCCTTCGCGCAGCGCTGGAGGCTGGTTACACCCACTTCGACACGGCCGAATACTATGCCGCCGGTCACTGCGAGGAACTGCTCGGGCGCGCAATCCGCGAGACAAATACGAAACGTGAAAAAGTTTTAATAACAACAAAGGTTTCACCTGAACATCTTTCTTACGATGATGTGCTCAAATCCTGCGAGAACTCCCTGCGCCGCCTCCACACGGACTACATTGACCTGTATCTCATTCACTGGCCTCAAATCGGCGCAAAATACGAAGAGACATTCCGCGCGCTCAATAAACTTGTGCAGGATGGAAAGGTAAAGCATCTCGGCGTGAGCAATTTCAATCTGAAACTGCTCAAACAAGCACAGGGTTTTTCCGAAGCGCCGCTCCTCACGAATCAAGTGCCATACAGCCTCTCAGACCGTTCCTACATCCGTAACGGCGTCATCGAATACTGCCAGCAAAACGACATCCTCGTCACCGCGTACGAACCTGTTGACAAGGGCAACCTGCGTTCGAATAAGACCATCGAATCCATAGCCCAGTCGCACAACGCGACCATCTTCCAGATCGCTTTGGCTTGGCTCGTCATGCAGCCGCGCGTCATCACGATCCCCATGTCGCACAACCCGAAACACATCCGCGAAAATTTCGACGCCGCGGACATCGAATTAAGCGAGGAAGAAATGAAGGAACTCAACAAGCCATCCTGATGCGTTTTTCAATGGGTGTATAATCTCAGCAGGAGAATAATGATGGAAATGTTTGTTTTTACTGGCTTGATCTGGAAGGAAGGCGAAGGATATTCTGCGCTCTGCCCCGAGCTCGATGTCGCTTCACAGGGAAGCACACAGGAGGAAGCGCGGGCAAATCTATTGGAAGCCGCCGCCCTGCACTTGGAGGGTTCCTTCGAGGATGGACTTCCCTACCTGCGCCCGGTGCCTCCAACGGACGACCCGCGTAATTCGCTTCCCGCCGGGGAGGTACATACCTTCAAATTCAAAGTGGATGTAGCCGTCAAAGCCTATGCCT
>CAYQOF010000211.1:0-5642 GCA_964419035.1 uncultured Anaerolinea sp.
CCGCTGATGACGGTCATGCCGTTCGCGGCGAGGAAGGAGGATAACTCTTCGGTAATTTGCCGTCCATACGAAGTGACTCGCCGTGTGCCGACAATTGCCACCGCGAACAAATCATCGGGCAGATATTCGCCGCGAATATACAACACGGGCGGAGGCTGGTCAATCTCCTTCAAGCGCTGCGGATACGCCTCATCCTGCCACGTCAGGATTTTGATGCCCTGCTTTTCAATTTTGTCCCAGACTTTATCCAAGTCCATGCTTTCGCGCGCCTGGACGACACGCTCGGTCACCTTCAACCCGAGTCCTGCTTCCGCCAGTTCATTCGGCGCGGCTTTCCACGCGGACTGCAAATCGCCGAAGTACGCGACCAGTCCCTGCATCCGCACCGCGCCGATGCCTTTGATCAAGTTGAAGCCAACCCAGAATTTCTTATCGTCCATGAACAAAGTTTTACCACAAAGGGCACGAAGTGTCACAAAGGATTCAAAATTACCCAATTACAAATTACGAAACATGTGATACGCTACACTTAAACCGCCACTTGTCACTCATTTACCAAACCATCCAACAGGTGAACGCGCATCGTCCGCGAACCAGGCTCAAGGTCCAGAATGACCGAGGGGATATTGGGCAGGAGAATCTCTTTGCCCGAGTCATCCCGCACGATGTACACGTCATTCGCTCCCGTCTCCAAAATCTCGAACAACTCGCCGAGCGGATTGCCGTCCTCATTCATGACGCGAAATCCGATCAATTGGTGTTTATAGATTTTACCTTCAGGCAGCGGCGGAAGATCGGACTTCTTCACGAAAACCCATTGATTGCGGAACTGTCCCGCCTCTTCGGGCGTCCCGATGCCTTTGAATTTTACGAGCAATCCTGCCTGATGCGGGCGTACGCTGGTCAGGGTCACGGGTTGACGCTCGTCGCCGATGAAAAGTTTTCGTCCGCTCTTCATGCGTTCGGGGAAGTCGGTATGCAAGTCCATGATGATTTCGCCATGAACCCCATGCGGACGCCGCAAAAACCCGACACTCAAATAAAGAGGCTCGCCTGCCGGCGAGCCTGTGTTCTTTTTGTCTGCCATTATTCCGGCTCGACCACATCGAGCGTGGCTTGCTTGCCTTCTTTTTCAGCCGCCACTCGCATTAATGTGCGGATGGAATTGGCGACCTTGCCGCCCTTGCCGATGACGCGTCCCATATCGTCTTTTGCGACGCTCAACTCGATGCGCACGCGTGAGCCGCTTCCCGATTGCGTCACCTGCACTTCCTCGGGATGCTCCACCAGCGACTTTGCGATGTATTCGATGAGTTCTTTCATAACAATGCCTTATGTCATTGCGAGGAGCGTTCGTTGCGACAAAGCAATCTCGTGTTACAGTAGATTGCTTCGGGCTGTGGTCTCGATGCGCAACGAACGCTACTCGACCACCAGCCCTCGCAATGACATGATGTTACTTGCTCGTCTTGCTCGACGCGCCGCGCGCGGCTTCCGCCTGCTCCGCTTCCTGCACGAGCGTTTCAACTGCCTCGCCCTTCTTGAAGCGTTCCCAGCGGTCCAGCGTACCAGCGGCTTTGAACACCTGCTCCACGGAATCAGTCGGCAGCGCGCCGTTCTTCATCCAGTGGAATACGCGGCTTTCCTTCAAACGGATTGTCGCGGGCTGGGTGCGGGGATTGTAAAAGCCCAAAATCTCCAAAAAGCGACCGTCGCGAGGGGACTCGCTGTCCGCGGCGACGACACGATAGGTGGGCTGACCCTTCAACCCAATACGACGTAAACGTAAACGAACCATCTTGCTGTTTTCTCCTTATGTTTTTCATCGCGTAGTTGGCGTTCTCTTACGCCAACGATGCGCTAGAGAGCACATCCTACGCAAAGCGATTTGCGTTCCAGGCAGGCATAGAGGGGTGTGCGAAAGGACACATGCGGGCTGAAAGCGCAGGCGCAATTTTACCAGACTTTTGGTTTTACACCGCGAAGACGCGAAGTTCGCGAAGATTCATTGAAAATCGCAAAGGGCTTCGCGTTAGTTCAAAAATCCTTCGCGTTCTTCGTTCCTTCGTGGTAAAGAGAACGTGATTTTCGTCCCTTGACCCACTTCGCTCTCCGCCCAAATTTTCCCGCCGTGCGCCTCCACCAGATATTTCGCGATGGACAGTCCCAACCCCATTCCCCCCGAATCGCTGGATTTATAGAATCGGTCGAAGATGCGACTCAAATCAGTGGATTCGATCCCCGCGCCGCTATCCTGGACGAAGACCAAAACGCGTCGTTTCGACACGGCTTCGCCAATCAACGCGTCGTTTTCCTCGCCGACGCTTGATTCCGTTAAACCGACCTTCACCTCCCCCTGACTCGGCGTATAGCGCAACGCGTTCGTCAACAGATTCGCCAACACTTCACGGATTCGCATCGCGTCGATATCAACGGTGACCACGTCGCTCAAATCCAACTCGATTTTGATTTCCTTTTCCTGCGCTTGAGACTCAAATCCCGAAACGACTTCCCGAATCAACAAACCCAAATCCGTCGGCTCGCGCTTCAACTGCAGCGAACCGCTTTCTGCCAGCGCCAGAGTCCGCAGATCATCCACCAGCCGCGCAAGGATTTGCGTCTCCTCATACAAGGACTTCAACCGATCCGCGTCCGCCGCGTAGACTCCGTCAATCATCCCTTCGAGATTGCCCTGCATGATCGTAATCGGCGAACGTAACTCGTGTGAAATATCCGCCAGCATGTTGCGGCGCTGCTTGTCGTTGACATCCAGTTTCTCGGTCATCGAATTGAACCCGCGTAACAGTGTGCGGACTTCGGGCGGTCCTTTCACATCCACACGGGCAGAGAAGTCTCCTTCGGCAACCTTGTTCGACGCCTCCAGCAAATCGTCCAGCGGCATGGACATCCGCCTCAGGCTTCGCACTCCCAAATATACCGCTGCCAGGAAGACAAAAAATCCCGCCAACCCGATTGGGAATATTGCCCCGCTCTGCCAGAAATCCGGGATCCCGCGAATCTCCACGAATGGGCTGAGTATGAATCCCAGCACGGTCACCAGACCGAGAAAGGCAAGGAAACCAAAGATCAAAAAGAAACATCCCATCCTGCGGAAGATGGGTCTGCCGCGCATGTGTCTCCACCGTTTGGGGGGCCATTCTTCGTTCTCGGGCCACCAGGGAGGTTTGTGAGCAGGGCGGTGAAATCTTTTCATCGGCTGGATGATTCTTGACTCGTATTTCGTACTTCGTATTACGTAATCCATTTCGACCGAGTCAATACGCAATACGCAGTACGCAACATTTCACTTATCTGCAAACTTATACCCAACACCATACACAGTCAAAATATACTTTGGCTCGCTCGCCTTGACCTCAACCTTACGACGGATGTTCTTGATATGCGCGTCAATTGCGCGTTCGTAGGATTCGAAAGCCACACCGTGAATCGCATCCAGCAATTGGGCGCGGGTAAAGACGCGTCCGGGCTGACGGGCAAGCGTGGCAAGCAATTCAAACTCGGTGGGAGTCAACTCTTCGATCTCGCGTTTCTCGGCAGTGACGCGCAGACGCGGCACATCGAGAGTCAAATCCGCGACGCGAATCATTTCGGAACTCAGGCTCGTTGCGTTTTCGATTCGGCGGAAGACGGCGCGGACGCGCGCCACCAGTTCCTTCGGGCTGAAGGGCTTGGTCATGTAATCGTCCGCGCCGAGTTCGAGCCCGATGAGTTTGTCGGATTCTTCTGAACGCGCAGTCAGCATGATGATGGGCGCGTTGGAGGTTTTGCGAAACTCGCGGGTGAAGTCCAATCCGTCTAGCTGAGGCAAGCCCAGGTCCAGGATGACCGCATCGGGTCTTTCCGTCTTCGCCAGCGACAAGGCTCTCTTCCCGTCATGCGCGATCAGAACGCCAAATCCCGCGCGCTCCAGATAGTCACGCACGAGTTGGGTGATCTTGGGTTCATCGTCTACAACGAGGATGGTTTTCATAAGTTCGGTCGTCATTGCGAGTCTTCGAGAAGCAATCCCCTGATTGTGAGGAGATTGCTTCGCGGAGTTTACACTGAGCTTGTCGAAGTGCTCGCAATGACATTATTATACGTTCTTATTCCTTCTTTTCTTCGTCTGTCTCACCATGTGCCCGCTTGTGCCATTCCTCGAACATCGGAGGGACACCGCGTTCGCCCCAATATCCATGACGATGACCCCAGCCCCAGCGCGGACCCCATGCCATCACGCGAAATGCCTTCAACGCGATGAAGAAGAGGAACAGCAGGATGAGAATACCGAAGCAGCCGAATCCAAATCCGAATGGGTAATGGAGCGGCACGCCATATCGGTAGCCGTAATATGGGTGCGGCACTGGCACCGATTCACCTGATGGCGCTTCGATGGTGATGGGTGATCCCTGGGCAACGCCTGCTTGATAAGCAAAGAAGGCGATGCCGGCAATCGCGGCGAGCAGGATCAACCCCGCAACGATTCGCAAACCGATTTTTCCGTTCATGTTCTACTCCTTTTTGTCAATTGTTGCCCGGAGTATAAAATCCGCTTGTGAATTGGGTGTGAAGAGGGGCGGGAGGAAATGCTAAAATTGGCTGTGTCGAAGAGACTTGGATCACACGCATGAAGATGGAAGAGCATATCCTCGGGGCGCTGAGGGAGCAGGTGCCCCCGGCTGAATGGATACTCTCTCAGTTTCATTCTCGTGGATTCGTATGACCATCATCAGGAGCATTTGGAGGGATTGATTGAGTGGCTGAGGGGGCATGGAAAGTGAGCGAAACCGAGTAAGGGACATCGATCAGTTTTATAGATCCTCTTGATAACCTCTGTATTTTGTCTTATGGCTTATAGATTGCATACCGATTAACGTAAGGTCTCCCACTATTCCAACTTATTCTGCCTGCCGGGACTCCTAGTTTCTCACATAAATCTTTTAGTGACACCTCATATACTCTTGGAAAATCCGCCCCAACTATCACTGCTTTGATTGCATTTTGTATCGGGATCAAGATGTCGGCAGGGTCTGTACTGTGAACTAGCCATCGATATTCATGTTCGGTCTTCCATTCAGGAGACTTGTAAAGAAAATTCGATTCATAATGTTTTATCAAAGTTTTCCTTATCCGTTCTACCGGTCTTTCGTATCGAAATTCCATATCAAGATGAGTTGGAGTTGTCATAACCGATGCATCGTAATCATATCTGACAAAACCGTGGAACATTGGGTAATTTGCTCCACTCAGCTCAAAATATTGACGTATATTGTCGTCCAATTTTTTACCATCAAACAACAAGCAGACACCCGAATGATTCGTTGAATATTGAGCCCACATTCTTGAATGG
Source organism: uncultured Anaerolinea sp. (assembly GCA_964419035.1). Taxonomy (GTDB): domain Bacteria; phylum Chloroflexota; class Anaerolineae; order Anaerolineales; family Villigracilaceae; genus Defluviilinea. Next base: position 5,351 of record CAYQOF010000211.1, read on the forward strand.
CTAAACCCATACTCGTGATGATCGTATTCTTTTTTATCGTCGTAAGAAGATAAGTACGGATGATTGTGGCACACAGTACATAGAACCCTCCATTCTTCTTTCACCACTCGATTTACTTCATTCTCTATCATCAAATTACTTTGGGCAATTTCCTTTTCGAAATCTTTCGCAAAATCCCCTGACCATACGAGATTGGGCACTATCCAACGTTTACTTTCCCTAGGATCATTTGTTAAACGTGTTGTCCACTAATCAATGTGGAACAGTGTCCACTAATTACTGTGAGACCGCC
>CAYQOF010000212.1:0-5616 GCA_964419035.1 uncultured Anaerolinea sp.
TTCGAGCGTCGCCCGAAGGTCATCGGGATACGGCGCGGTGAATGTGACGCGTTCCCCGTTCAATTCGATGGTCAGCGAATGCGCGTGCAGCGCGGGACGCGAAATCAGGTCTGTTTCGGATGCGTTGTAAAGGATGTCTCCCAAAAGCGGATGTCCCAACGCATACGCATGGACGCGGATCTGATGCGTTCTCCCGGTCCTCGGCTGCGCTTCGACCAAAGCCGCTTCATGATACCGTTTAAGGACCTTGAATCCCGTCTCGGATGGTTTCCCGTGTTTGTTGTCCACCATTGTTCTGTGTTTGTGTCCGACGTTTGCGCGCAACGGATGCTTTGCGACCTTCTCGTCCCATTTGGGATTTCCCTCAACGATTGCATGATAAATCTTTTCCGCCCGGTGATTCTCGAATTGCAGGTTGAGCGCTCGGTGGGTTTCCGCGTCGCGCGCAAAGACCATCACGCCGCTGGTGACCTTATCGAGGCGGTGGACGATCCAAACCTTGCCGTATTGTTCTTCGAGTAATTTGACGAGGTACGGCGCGTCTTTTTCCCATCCATCCGGCAGAACGGGGAGACCGGCGGGTTTGTCTACGATGAGGATGTGATCGTCTTTATGGATGACATTCATGTGGATATTGTACTTTAGCGCGCGCAAGGTGACGGTCACTACACAAGTGACTGTCACCTTTGCAAACTTCTTGACACGCCTCTCATAACCGCATATTATCCAAACATGACCGAACCGTACAACCCCTTCCTCGTCGATTCCCTCAACCATCCGCTTGCGGGACCCATCCGCCAGTTGCTCACGCGCGAAGGCCGGCGCGAACTCAACCAAATCCTCATTGACGATGAGGAAAATATCCTGCAGGCACTGGAGGCGGGAGTGGAGATCGAATCGGTCTATTATGCGGGGGATGAGGTGATTTCCGATACCTTGCGGAAGAAACTGACTCCCGGCGCCACCATCCACGAGGTGGCAAAACGCACCACGAAAAAGCTCTTCGAGAACGACAAGATCTCACGCATCTTCGCGATTGCCGAAACGCCGAAGCCCAAGAGTCTGGAGTTGTTGAAATCCATCAAAAGGGACGTGGTCGTTCTGGAGGATTTGAGCATCTCGGGCAACATCGGCAACATCATCCGCACCTCGCTCGCGCTGGACTTGGGCGGAATGATCCTGCTCAACATGGATCCGCTCGACCTGTATGACCGCCGTCTCATCCGCGCCAGCCGCGGCTACATGTTCTCCCTTCCCGTCATGACCGCCCCGACGAAGGATTTCCTCGACTATTGCAAAACGCACAACGAGACTCTCCTAGTTACCGCCATGGACGCGGAAAAGACTGTGGATGAGATTGCGTCCATCCCCGAACGTCTGCTCCTCGTCTTCGGCAGTGAAAAGGAGGGATGTTCCCCCGAGATCGAGGCAGCCGCCACGATGAAGGCGCGAATTCCTCTCAACGAAAAGGTCGAGTCGTTGAATGTCTCTGCCGCGGCGGGGATCACGCTGTTCCAGCGGATTCGGTTCAATCGGAAACGATAGAGGATGCGTCGCACCTTCACGGTCGGGATCAGGGTGTAAAGGAGATTCGTCTGTTTTGTCGAACAGACCCATCGACGCATTGTGGAGCGAGTCAACTGCTCGCGCCGCTGTAACGTTTCAGTCCCGCCTTCCAAACCTGTGATGCAACGAGGAAACTCGCCATGCCGATGGCGAGGAACATCAGGATTCGACCCGCATCCAATTCGCCGCGTAACCCCTGGAGGGGAATCGTCGTCGCCACCGCGATGGGGATGACGAAGGTGACGATGATCCGCAGCCACACGGGGTATACGGTCACCGGGTAGCGTCCCGCGTCGAGGAGGGCTTGAAGAATCGTCACGTTATTGTCGAATTTGGTGAACCAGAACGTGAGCGCGATGAGCACGATCCACAGGCTGTAGATGACAATTGTCCCGGAAATGGTCAGCAAAACAAAGTGGAATATGCTCTCCGGCGTGGCGGTATCTCCGGCAAGGTTGATGCCGACTACGATCAAGGTAATGGCTACAGCAAGATCCCATACCCGCCAGACGCTGATGCGCGAGAAGGTGACGAGGAACATGCTGTTGACAGGCTGCAGGAGGGTGTAATCCATCGAGCCGTCGCGGATGGACTGATTGAATTTTTCGGTATTGGGCCAGATGAGGGTGATCATCAACGTGTTGATGAGGCGGAATACGCCGAGCAATGCGATCAATTCGCCGAAGCCCCAGCCGCCGATGGTTTCCGTGTTGCTGAAAATGATGCCCAGTGTGAGCAGTTCCCAGCCGAGCCACATCAGGTTGAGCAGAATATTGATGATCGTGTCGGCGCGATACGCCAGCGACATCTGGATGTTGACCTTGAGGAAAATGGAAAGGAGTTTCAGGTGGCGCATGGCTCAGGCTCCCACCGCGGAATAACGCTTCACGCCTTCGCGCCAGACCCAGCGGAACAAGGTCAGCGCAACAGCCAGCCAGGCGATTCCTGTGAGATAACCCTGCAGGATTTCCTCCGCCGAAAGTTTTCCCTGGATCATCTGGATCGGCAGATACATGAACAACTGGAAGGGCAGGAAGCGCGCGATGGTTTGGATCAAATCGGGCATGAGTTTGAGCGGGACGAACTGTCCTGCAAATACGAGGATGAGCGCGTAATAGAACTCATGGATGGAAAAGACGCGCGTCGTCCAGAAGGCGAGGGTGGTGATCGTGCCCGAGAGCAGGAAGTTGATCGTGTACCCGATCAGGATGGCGGGGATCGAGAGCAGGATTCCGCCCAGGTTCACGGATGCAAAATCGGGCTTGAAAAGAAGTGCAAGCACGATCCAGATCGGGATGAGGACGATCATGTTCAGGGTTTTGAAGGCAATATCGTTGACGAGGGTATTCGTCAGCATCGGATGGATCGGTTTGATGAGTTCGCCCGAGAGCGAGCCATCCTGGATTTTGTACGCGAAGATGTGGATGATGATGTTGCTGGTGAGTTGATCCACAATCAGCAGGATCATGTAGTAGGTGACGAAATCGTTGGCGGTGAAGCCGTTCACGTCGCCTTTGACGTTGGCGATGCTCGTCCATACGGCGAGATAAATGATGGGCGAGACCAGCCAGTAGAGCAGGTACATGATCAGATTGGCGCGGTACTGCCACTGTTCCGCCCAGTTGACCTGCCAGAGACGCTTGAAGATGTTGAACATAAAAATCCTTCATGTCATTGCGAGCGGAGCGAAGCAATCCCCTGCACAACGAGGAGATTGCTTCGCTCTTCGGGCTCGCAATGACATATCATTCATTAAACGCCCTCTCGATCACATCCTCGATCGGCGGGTCGGTGATGGAAATGTCGTGGATGGGCAGGTCAGCCAGAAGCCGCGCAGTGACGCGGGTCACGTCTTCAGCCCTGACCTGGATGTATTGCTTTTCCCAGTCCTCCTCGTTTTGAACGGGCGTGCCGTATTTTGTCAGATCGTGCGAATCGGATTCCGCCAGCCTGACGCCGATGAATTTATACGGCGCGATCCTGCGTGAAAGTTCATTGATGCCGCCGTCGTATTTGAGTTGACCGTGATGGATGATGATGATGCGTTCGCATAACGCGGTGACGTCCGCCATGTAGTGACTGGTGAGCAGGATCGTCGCGCCGGTGCGTTTGTTGTATTCGAGCAGGAACTCGCGGATGCGCGCCTGACCCGTGATGTCGAGTCCAATCGTCGGTTCATCCAAAAACAAAACTTTGGGACGATGCAATAGACCCGCCGCGATCTCGCACTTCATACGTTCGCCGAGCGAAAGGTTGCGGACGGGTTTCTTCATCAGCGGTTCGAGTTCGAGCAGTTCATCGAGTTCCTTGTACGTTTTCTTATATTCATTGTCGGGGATGCGGTAAATGGCTTGATTCAGCAGGAACGAATCCGCCGCGGGGATGTCCCATGCGAGGCGGTTGCGTTGTCCCATGACGAGGGTCATCGAGCGCAGGTAGTCGGGCTTGAGTTCCCACGGCGTGAAGCCGAGGACATTCGCTTTCCCGCCTGTTGGATGAAGCAGCCCCGACAGCATTTTGAGCGTGGTCGTCTTGCCCGCGCCGTTCGGTCCAAGAAAACCGACGATCTCTCCCTGCTCGATTCGGAAGTTGACCTCCTGCACTGCTTTCACGTCCTTGTATTTGCGCTTGAAGAAACCGCGCACCGCCGCGCTGAATCCGCCTTCGCGTTCGGGTACCTTGTAGGTTTTGCTCAGGTGGTCAACAAGAATTGTTTCGATGGGCATCGTCGCTCCTGTGTGAGGCAGGATTCTATCATTGACGGCACAAACGCCGGGATGTCTTTTGTAAGGAACTTTAGAGCGGTTACATCGTCTGTTTAATGGACAAAAATTTACATGGAGTTGAAGATGAAAAGACAATACCAATTATTGATTGCCCTTCCGGTTCTCGCGGGACTTGTGCTTGCCGCATGTGCCGGAGGCGCGCCCGCACCCTCCGCCTCCCCCGCAGGGACGTGGGAACTGGTCTCCTATGGCGACCCTTCAAATCTGACGCCCGCCCTGCCCGACGTGGATACGTTCGTCGAATTCAAGGACGGTCAGATGGGCGGCAACGTGGGATGCAACGGCTTCGGCGGGGAATATTCCGTGGATGGCGATACGATCACGTTCGGTCCGGTCATGTCCACGATGATGTATTGCGAGGCGATCGCTGAACAGGAAGCCGGGACGCTTGCTGTCTTTCAGGAGAAAGCAAAATTCGTCCTCGATGGCGATATGCTGACGATCACCTCTGCGGATGGAAGTTCGGCGATTGTCCTGACTCGCAAGTAGGCTGGACGAAACAAAGACGAAAGAAGAAAGAAGAAAGAGCCGGAGATGTGATGTCTCCGGCTCTTTTCCGTCTATGTAACCATCAATTTTTGTTTCGGGTATTTCTCGTGGCGTTTTTCCTCCACCACCTGTTTGATTCTATCGAATCCCCGCCAGATTTCGGTGAACGAGGTGTAGAGCGACGAAAATCCGAGTCGGATGTTATCGGGTTCGCGGAAGTCGGGGATGACGTTCATTTCCTCGATCAGGGCGCGGTTGATGCGGTAGCCGTCCGCGTGGCGGATGGAGATGTGGGAGCCGCGCATAGCAGAGTCACGCGGGGAGCCGAGGGAAAAGCCCAATGGCGCAAGCAGTTTGTCGGTCAGAAAAGAAGCGTAGTCCGTCATCAAAACGGATTTGGCGCGGATGGCGTCCATGCCTGCTTGTAAAGTCGGTTCGAGCGCGGCTTCCATCGTCAAAAGGGAAATCATGGGTTGTGTGCCGGCGAGGAATCTTTGCGCGCCGGGCGCGGGTTCGTAATCGAGGCTGAAGTCGAAGGGATTTTTCTGCCCCCACCAGCCCCAGATGGGCGAGGTGAGTTTGTTTTGAATCTTTTTGTTGACGTAGAGGAAGCCGGGCGCGCCGGGACCGCCGTTGAGATATTTATAGGTGCAGCCGATGGCGAGGTCTGCGTTGCATTCGTCGAGGTGGACCTGGACGGAGCCGACCGAGTGGCTGAGGTCCCAGAGGACGAGCGCGCCTTTGCTGTGGGCGAGGTCGGTGATACGGCGCATAT
>CAYQOF010000213.1:0-1742 GCA_964419035.1 uncultured Anaerolinea sp.
AGACTTCGGAAGTCTGACACATCACAATTTTTCCAACAATTCCGCAGGGCGCAAAATATCCACGCCTTCAAGTGGATTCAGCACAAGCAAATCATCATCGCCTGTGACGATGGCGTCTGCTTCGCCAGCAAGCGCGGCTTCGAGAAATTTGTTATCCTTTGGGTCACGGCAGGCTGTGATTGTTTGTTTCGGTCTGACCAATTCCCCGCGCAGGCGGACGAGATTGATCAAAGCCTCAATATCGTCAGGCTGGATGTGATATTTCTCTTGAATCTTTGGACGGCTAAGAACCTCAATGACTTCCAGCATCATGGATGTGGAATAGATCGCTGTGAACCGTCCATCTCGAAGGGCATGGAGAATATCTCCTATTGTTCCACGTGGGCGAATCAGCGCGCTGACCAATATCCCTGTATCCAGGACGACGCGCATTCACTATCCCTTGCGTGCGGCTTCGATGTCTGCGGCAATTTCCTCGTCGGAGAAAGAAGCGTTGAGTTGGGCGAGTCGATTCCAAACCTGGTCGAAGTGCGCCAGCACCTCGCTTTCCTGCATCTGCTGATAGCGCTGATAATCCTCGTAGGGGAGAAGCACTGCCTCAGGGCGCGAGCCGCGCGTCAAAATCAGAGGGGTACGCCTGCGAACCACATCCTCGAAGAACAAGCGAAATTTCCGCTGGAGTTCAGTTACACCAATAATTTTCTGCATTTCGGCTCCTTTCTACATATCATAATATATATTATAGCACATACTTGTTTTCTGGATTCGCTTGCGCTTGTTGCCAAAAGGCACACAAAGTGGTAGAATCGGCACATGAAATACTTCTCGTGGAACGAAGAGAAAAACGAACTACTGAGAGAAGAAAGACAGGTTTCATTCGAAGATGTTGTCTTTTACATCGAACAAGGTTTCCTGCTTGATGTGCTGGAACATCCCAACCAGGAAAAGTATAAAGGACAAAAGATATTCGTTGTACAGATGGATGAGTATGTCTACCTTGTGCCTTTCATCGAAGATGACCGTGAAATCTTTTTAAAAACGATTATTCCAAGCCGTAAAGCCACGAAGAAGTACCTGAAAGGAAGTGAAGAATGAGCGATCTGAAACTCCAACAAGATGAACTCGAACTTCTCGCCTCATACGAAGCCGAGGAGTGGGAATCTGCCAAGAAACTCAGCGAGCAGAAGGAACAGTATCGCGCCTATGCCCGCGCCACCCTCCGCAAGGATAAGCGTGTTAATATCCGCATTTCAGAGAAGGACCTCCTTGCCCTGCAAAAGCGTGCTGTTCGTCAAGGCATTCCGTATCAAACCTTGATCTCGAGTGTATTGCACAAATACATAAGCGGTTCATTGATTGAGAAATAACAAACAAGTCAACTTATTGACGACCTGCTCTCAACAACAAACTGGGAGCAGGTTTTGTTTTTAACGAACATTCCTTCCATAACCTTTTTCTGCCAACACCTTCCCATCTTCAAACGCGACCCTGCCGCGCAGGACAACCTTTCTCACCCTGCCCTTGACCTTCCACCCCTCGAACGGAGTCCAGCCGCAGCGGGAGAAGTGGTCCGCGGCTTTGATCTCGTATTCGGCGGTCTCGTCTATTTCGACCCAGGTTTCGGGTTGTTCGGGGAGGTGGAAGATTTTTCTTGGGTTGATGACGGATTTTTGAATGATATCGTCTAACGTCAAACGTCGAGCGTCAACGGCAGTGAGGAGGAGGGGTAATAGAGTTTCGAG
>CAYQOF010000213.1:1842-5563 GCA_964419035.1 uncultured Anaerolinea sp.
AATCCCTGCTGCCATTGTCCTTGATTCGGAGTGTAGGACAATGGGCGAGGATTTCGGGAATTTCTCGAAGTGCGGCATCCACAAGGTCATGTCGTCGAGGCGGAGTTCGCCGAAGGTGGAGTCGAGGTACATTTTCAAGCCCGCGGCTTTGTGTGCGAGTGAAGCGGCAATATCCGCATTGTCGGGTCCCGCGCCGAGGAATTGGGCGTAGTCACAGCGCGCTTTTCTTTTGGCGGAATCCAGCGCGAGATCCAGGGTGGATGCGTCAAAGATCGGGGGCTTGGTGTTGGGCATGGCAAGGATCATCGTCACGCCGCCGGCGAGGGCGGCTTGGGTGGCGGTGTCCCAATCTTCTTTATGGGTCTGTCCGGGTTCGCGGACGTGGACGTGGGGGTCAATGAGACCGGGGAGTTTGAGCATGGATCAGGTTCCAGGTTTCAAGCGTCAGGTGTCAAGTAGTGCGTCGCACCCTCGTACGTTGGCGTAGAAATCTGACAGCGCCTGCGAATCTTCGATGTGAAGTTCAAGATGTGTAATGTTCATTGGCGCTGCCTTTCTGACTTCCGCGTTCTGTTATTCATCCCTCAACCATCTCTTCACTGCCTCATGCGGATGTTCGTATTCCGCCATTGAGTCCAGTAATTTGTTCGGGTCCGAATTACAGAACAGCGAATTGCGGTGTTCCCTGAAAATGAAACCCTCCTCCACCGCATGATCGAGCGCGGCAAGCAACGGAACAAAATAGTTTCTCGCGTTCAATAGACCGATCGGTTTTTTGTGATGCCCGATCTGACCCCAGGTGATGGTCTCGAACAATTCATCGAACGTGCCGAAACCGCCGGGCAGGGCAATGAAACCGTCCGCCAGTTCGTGCATACGCGCTTTGCGGGCGTGCATATCGGGTGGAACCTCCATGCGGGTTAAACCGTCATGTGCTAAAGCCCTGTTGTTCATGGATGGAATGATGACCCCGATCGATTCCCCGCCCGCCGAAAGGACGCCATCTGCAACCGCGCCCATGAGGCCCGTCCTGCCGCCGCCGTAGATGAGTCGGAGTCCTCTTTCAGCGAGGACCATGCCCATCGTCCGCGCGGCAGATTTGTAGTCCGCGTGAACCGCATCCGACGATCCGCAAAAAATGCAAATTGATCTCATTTTGTCCATCCGTGATTTTTCGGACTATTGTACCAGGCCTGTAAACAAACTCTAATCTTTTTCCTACACCGACTCCCCCGCCTTTTTGGTAGAATCGTCGTAATTATCAGGAGATAACCATGGCTGGAATGGAACGTTTCACACAAAGAGCAAGACGTGTATTGAGCCTCGCGCATCAGGAGGCTGAACAATCCCGAAACAATAATATAGGAACCGAGCATCTTCTGCTCGGATTGATGGATGAGGAAGGGGGTGTGGCTGGCAGGGTCCTGCGTGAACTCGGCATGACCTCCGACCGCGTGCGCGAAGTGATCCGCCGAGTGACGGGTCCATCCGCTTCGTTCGATGCGAACCGCGTGGAACTCGCATCCGATACACAGCAGGTGCTCGAGCACGCCGTCGAGGAGGCGCGCCGTCTCGGTCATCATTACATTGGCACTGAACATATCCTGCTTGGGCTGGTGCGCGTGGACAGCACTGCGATGGAGGTCCTGCGGAGGCTCGGCGTGACTGCGGACCAGATCCGCCGGCAGACGCGGCGCGTATTGAACGAATCCGCCTCCTCCCCGGCGCCTGCGGGCTTGGGACCGGCGCGGGGCGCCCAGCCGAATCCGAAGACTCCGCTGATTGATCAACTCGCAACCGACCTGACCACCAAAGCCGAGGAGAAGAAACTCGACCCGGTCATCGGCAGGCAGATGGAGATCGAGCGCGTCATTCAAATTCTGGCGCGTCGCACGAAGAACAACCCCGCGTTGATCGGCGAGCCGGGCGTCGGCAAGACTGCCATTGTGGAGGGACTCGCCCAGCGCATCGTCGAGGGTGATGTGCCAGCCCCGCTGATGAACAAAAGATTATTGCAATTGGACGTAGGCTCGTTGGTGGCAGGCACGATGTATCGCGGTCAGTTCGAGGAAAGACTCAAACGCGTGATAGACGAGTTGAAGCAATCAGGCTCGATATTATTCATTGATGAAGTCCACATGCTGGTCGGCGCGGGAGCCGCAGGCTCGTCCGTTGATGCGGCGAACATCCTCAAGCCCGCGCTCTCGCGCGGCGAATTGCAGGTCATCGGCGCGACGACGATGGACGAATACCGCAAGCACATCGAATCGGATGCCGCGCTCGAACGCCGCTTCCAGCCCATCCAGGTGGATGAACCTTCCGAAGAGGAGACCATCGAGATCCTCAAGGGCATCCGCTCGGCGTATGAGGAGCATCATCATTTGGTGATTTCCGATGAAGCGCTTGAAGCCGCCGCCCATTTATCCTCCCGTTATGTGACCGAACGTTTCCTCCCCGATAAAGCCATTGACCTGATTGATGAATCCTCGTCACGCGTGCGCATGTACAAGAGCCCCGCCGCGAAGGAATCGAAGGACTTGTTCGGGCAATTGCGGCAGGCGCGCCAGAACCGTTCGCTCGCGCAGGAAGAGGGCAACAGCGAGGACGTGAGGGAATGGGAGGAGCGCGAAATCGAATTGGGTGAGCAGATCGAACGCCTGCGCACCGGTTGGGACCGCGCCAACAGCCCCGTCGTTTCGGCGGATGATATTGCGGAGGTCGTTTCCATGTGGACGGGAGTCCCGCTCATGCAATTGGCGGAGGAGGAATCCCAGCGCCTGCTCAAGATGGAGGAGGAACTGCGCAAGGGGATCATCGGGCAGGACGATGCCATCGTGGCGATCAGCCGTGCAGTCCGCCGCGCACGCGCCGGGTTGAAAGACCCGAAGCGTCCGATCGGTTCGTTCATGTTCCTCGGACCGACCGGCGTCGGCAAGACCGAGCTCACCAAGACGCTTGCCAAGTTCATGTTCGGCAGTGAAGAGGCGGCGATCCAACTCGACATGTCCGAGTTTATGGAACGGCATACTGCCTCACGTCTGGTCGGCGCGCCTCCCGGATACATCGGTTACGAGGAAGCCGGTCAACTCACCGAAGCATTGCGCCGCCGCCCGTATTCGATTGTCGTCTTCGACGAAGTGGAGAAGGCTCACCCCGAAGTCCATAACATGCTGCTGCAAATCATGGAGGAGGGGCATCTCTCCGATGCGAAGGGCCGCAAAGTGGACTTCCGCAACGCGATCATCGTGATGACCTCCAACATCGGTGCGGATGTCATCAAGAAACAGTCTGCGCTCGGCTTTGCGCTCAAGCGTGATGAAGCGTCTGAGGAACGTGTCTCCTACGAGGACATGCGTAAGAAGTTGAACGAATCACTCAAGCGCGCCTTTCGTCCCGAGTTCATCAACCGTCTGGATACGACCGTGATCTTCCGCGCGTTGAACAGGGAAGACATCCAGAAGATCGTTTCGCTCGAACTGGACAAGGTCGCTGAACGCCTCAAGGAACACGACCTGAACCTGTCTGCCGCGCCCGAAGCCCTCGCTGAACTGGCAACCTTGGGTTACGACGCCGAGTTCGGGGCGCGCCCGCTGCGCCGCGTGATCCAGCAAAAGGTGGAGGACCCGCTCTCGGACAGGTTATTGAGCGGCGAATTCCAGCACGGCGATTCGATCCTCGTGACGCTGAATCCCGATGGAGAAATAGCGCTCGCACGTGAAGG
>CAYQOF010000214.1:0-2354 GCA_964419035.1 uncultured Anaerolinea sp.
GGATAAACCTTCCACCCCAATTCACTCAACCTTGATGTGTCGAACTTTTCTTCCGGCACGTTAATCAGCAGGACGGTTCCCTCAGCGAGCAGGTCGTTTGTATCTGCATCGTAGATTCCCGCCCACGCCTCGGCGGATTTGGTCTTCGACCTGCCTGCCCTGCCGATGACCTTCAACGGCTTTCCGATGGGAACGTTCTTGCGATATTTCACTTCGAGTTTGGCAGTGAACATGAAACGAGGATTCTCAGGATCGCTGCCCATGTGCGCGCGTCCGCCCAGTTCGTCAATGAGCGCAGCGACGATGCCTCCATGCAGAACGCCGGGGTATCCCTGAAAATGATCCGGCGCGGCGTAGGTTGATTCCACCACGCCGGGTTCGGTTTCGTAGATGTGCAAATGCAAGCCGACCGGGTTTTCAAGCCCGCAGATCAGACACATGCGCGAGTTGGGTTGTTTTGTTTTCATGGATGCGATTATATAATACCCACGGTCACACACCTGCCCTGGCACCGCCCGCCAGGGCAGGTGTGTGACCGAGTGCGGTATACATCGCGCTTGAATACATCTATGGAAAGACCAATATATCCGCCATGTAATACGCGTGCTCGTGGGCTGTCCTCACCCCGCCTTCGCCAGGGATGGGCTCGATGCTTTCATTCCCGTTGATGTCAATGCCGTTCTGGATCTGGTTTGCCAGCGCGACTGCCTGACGGATCAACCCTTCCATTTCGGCGGAATCAAAAGGCGTTTCGAAGATGGCGATCAACAGATCGCGTAATTGAGGCGTCCATTCGCCGGCATTGGTCGCTGAAATCTTTACGTGTTCCCCATGGATCAACATGTTCTGGCTGGCATCCGGCGACGTGATGGAAAGGTTCGCATGTGTGAACGCGCCCTGGATGTAGCCCACATTCTCCCCGTTCAACAGCAGTCCAAAGCCATCGCCGGGATCGTCAATATCCCCGTCATTATTCCAGTCTTTGTAATCCGCGCTTTGATTTCCGACGATGATGTTCAACATGTTCTCTGCCTGCAAACGCACATTTGCCCCGTCGCGGGATTCGAAGAAAGCCAGCATCGCCTTTGCAGAATCATTGATGATGGTTGTGTTCCTGTCCAGTCCATGGATGAAGCCGGTCTGGTCGGGTGTGATGTCGAACGAGTACAACAAATGCCTGACGTGTGTAAATCCGCTGCGCGGCAGGACAGCAAAAAAGGCGACGTTATTGGATGGGCTCGGGCTGTTATCCGGGTCGGGTTCGATGGTGATCTCCAGCGCGTGATAAGGTCCAAGCAGGTTGCGTCCCTGCACGTCAACAAATGTCAAAGAGCCTCTGCCTCCCTGATCGAAGCGGATGAAGCCGATGCTCAGGCGTCCCTCTCCATCGTCCGTGATGAGCCAGGCTTCGTATTGACTTCCCTCGGGCGGAGGAGACATGGACGCGCTGGAAAATGTGACCAGGTCCGCCGGCGCGGTCCCATCCTGAAAACGCAGCAGACCGACCGGCTCCGCTTCAGACTCAGCCGGAACGGGTGAGGCTTCCGACGGGGTATCCGCTGCTTCGGCATGACCGGGCAATTCGCTTGTCGGCGTTGCCGCGACCGCATCCTGCGCGGGAGGAGCCAGCGCGTTCGAAACCGAGAGAAGACCGATCAACACAGCCAAACCAATCACGCCTGCCAGGAGGATTGCGGCGCTCCTCTTCGCTTTGGGCGGGGCGGATTTCGATTGAAGTGGGGCTGTATTCATCCGGGACGAGTCTGGGGATAGAGGCAATGTGGCGGCTTCCGCCTTCCCTGAGATGGCGGCTTGGAACGCCTCGGCAAACTCAATGGGAGTCTGGTAGCGCTGGTTCGGGTCCTTTGCCAGGGCGCGGTGGATCACATCCTGCAGATCCTTTGGAAGACCTTCGATGGGCGGCGGCGGCTCATGGATGTGCATGAGGAGCAGGCTCATCGCCGAATCCGAATCGAACGGAATGCGACCCGCAAGCATTTCATAAGCAGTGATGCCCAGCGAGTAGACGTCTGTGCGGGCGTCCACCGGGTCGCCGCGCGCCTGTTCCGGGCTCATGTAGGCGGGCGTGCCGGTGATGGTTCCCGTGCTCGTTCTTGTTTTCGATTGGGCGAAGCGCACCAGCCCGAAGTCGGTCAGGATCGGCTGGACATCGTTCGGAAGCGGTCTCCCCGCAGTCACCGGCGCGGAGCGTGAATTCAGGAGGATGTTGCCGGGCTTGACGTCGCGATGGATCACATCGTTGTCGTGCGCGTATTCGAGCGCATCCGCCAGTTTGCCGAGGATCGCATTGACGTGCACGAGGTCGAGCCGTTGACCGTTCTTGTGCAGTTCGC
>CAYQOF010000214.1:2454-3944 GCA_964419035.1 uncultured Anaerolinea sp.
AGGAACATATCCACGCGGACTTTGCCAAGCATTTTACCGGTCAGGTTCGGCATGGGGAAATTATACAATATCGAAGTTGGGCGGTTGTAATTTGAAATGCTATAAAAATGAATGCCTCGATGGGGAATGGCGATCGGCAGACTATAAAAACGTGGCTCATGTATGATCTGTGTGCAGACGTTAGAGAACGTCTGCTACGCGCCAATATTTTGCACACTTATACAGAAGAGCCAAAAACGTAAACGTATGCGAAGATAAATCATTCTGTCATGCCGGATGAATTCCCAACAACATGAACGATCGCGCATATCACACGGCATCAGAATGACAAATCCAATTCATGAACACAAGATTCGTTTGTCATACGCACATTGCATGTTCGTTCAAATGAATCAATGTGGATGTATGTAAATCTTTGATAAATAATCTGTAAAATTTTAAAGTTATTCATCATCAAAAAACCTTTACATAAATCGAATAATAGATATACAATCAATACAGTTGCATATCATCATTACATGATTCAATCAGATCATTCATCGAATCAATAAAACAAAATACAACAACGATCAATGGTAATGCGAACATGCAACGCAATCAGGATCGAATGACTCAACGCAAACCGTCCTGATTGATCGCGGCAAATGAAAAGGACTCGAAATGTATCTCTGCGTTTTATCAAGTATCCCTGACGATCCGAACGACAAGCCATACGATCCATCGCCTCACATGAACGGATACAAATGGACACATCACCGCGTGGATCCCGTCAATGTTGAAAAACAGATCCGCAGCCTGATGAACGAAGGCGTGGATGTGTTCTTCAACCTCTGCGACGGAACGCCCGACGACGCGCTGTCAGGGATCGGGCTCGTGCAACTTCTGGAAAAAATAGGCGCGGCTTTCACCGGCGCGGACTCAAAATTCTTCGACCCTTCACGCCAGGAGATGAAAGCGTATGCCAAGAAGGCAAACGTCCCCGCGCCGAACTGGGCGATGGTGGACCGCGTCGAGGATGTGGAACGCGTTGCGAAACGCCTGCGTTATCCCATCCTCGTCAAGCCGCCGCACGGTTACGCCAGCGTCGGCATTACGCGCGATTCCCGTTGTGAGAACCTGGATCAACTCAAGGTCCAGGCGGGACGCGAGATCGAACTGTTCGGGCGCGCGCTCCTCGAGGAGTTCATCGAGGGACGCGAGTTCACCTGTCTCATCGCGGAGAACCCGGATGACCCGAAGAAGCCGGTCACGTTCAAGCCGGTCGAGTTCATCTTTCCCGAAGGCGAGACCTTCAAGCACTACAGCATGAAGTGGGTCGAATACGAGAAGATGTCCGTTGCGCCGGTGACCGAGGCGCGCATCGAAAAGACCCTGCGCGAGCAGACCACGCGTCTGTTCAACGCCATGAACGGCAACGGGTACGCGCGCTGTGACTATCGCATGGATGCAAATGGGACGATCCACATGCTGGAGATCAACCCGAACTGCGG
>CAYQOF010000214.1:4044-5546 GCA_964419035.1 uncultured Anaerolinea sp.
AGGTGCGTCGCACCACAATTAATGGGATAATACGGCTCGACGAAATTCACCTTTTCCAAAGAAATAAATCAAGCCGTCTGGTGCGACGCATCCTCATGCCATGGAGATAATTATGCTCAAAAAGAAGATTGCATTCATTGGTCCCGGAGTGATGGCGGAGGCGATGATCGCGGGTCTGCTTCGCAGGAAACTGGCAAAGCCGGAGAACGTCATCGCATCGGGTCCGCGCGAGGAAAGGCTGGCGGAACTCGCAAAGAAGTACGCGATCAAAACGAACACGGATACTGCCGCCGCCGCGTCACACGCCGATGTGGTTGTGCTATCCGTCAAGCCGCAGCGACTGAGCGAAGTGATGAAGGGACTCAAGGGCATCCGTCCCGATGCGCTGGTGCTGTCCATCATCGCGGGCGCGAACATCAAGAAGATCAGCGCAGGGTTGAAACACAAATCGGTCGTGCGTTCGATGCCGAATACGCCGGGTCAGATCGGCGAGGGCATTACCGTATGGACTTGCTCCAAAGAAGTAACCGGTGAACAACAGGAGACCGCGCGCGCGATCCTCGGCGCGCTGGGCGAGGAGGTCTTCGTCGAGGACGAGAGTTATCTTGACATGGCAACGGCTCTTTCCGGAACCGGGCCCGCCTACGTTTTCCTGTTCACCGAAGCGCTGATCGATGCCGGCGTGCACATGGGGTTTCCGCGCCGCATTGCCGAGCAACTGGTATTGCAAACGATCAAAGGTTCGGTCTCCTATTACCACCACGCGGAGAGACATCCCGCCACGCTGCGGAATCAGGTCACCTCGCCGGGCGGGACTTCGGCGGAGGCGTTGTATTATCTCGAAAAGGCCGGGTTCCGCACTGCAATTTCCCGCGCGGTCTGGGCGGCGTATCAAAGATCGTTGGAGTTGGGAAAGGAAAAGCCGGTGCACATCCCCGATACACACGGCGAAGAGGGGTAAGTTACCCGAACCTGCCGGTGATGTAATCCTCGGTCCGCTTGTGTTTGGGCGCGGTGAAGATCACGCTGCCCTCATCGTATTCGATGAGTTCCCCCTGCAAAAAGAACGCCGCGTAATCCGCGGTGCGTCCCGCCTGCTGCACGGAATGAGGCACGAGGACGATCGTGTATTCCTTCTTCAGTTCCTGCAATGCGGCTTCCACCTTGCCGGTCGAGATCGGGTCGAGACCGGAGGTCGGCTCATCGAGCAGGATGATCTCAGGCTGCAGCGCCGGCACACGGGCGAGGCAGATGCGCTACTGTTGTCCGCCGGAGAGGGCGATGGCGGGATCGTCCAGCCGGTCTTTGACCTCCTCCCAAATGGCAGCCAGCCTCAGGCTTCGTTCGACCGCCTCGTCCAGTTTAGCGCGCCGCTCCTCGCCCGCGAGTTCCAAACCGTATGTCAAATTTTCACGGATGCTCATCGGCAGGACGACCGGGCGCGCAAAGACCATGCCCACCTTGCGGCGCAACGCGATCACGTCCGTTTTGGGGTCGAGGAT
>CAYQOF010000215.1:0-5521 GCA_964419035.1 uncultured Anaerolinea sp.
ATGTAGGCGCCTGCGCGCTGCAAGATCTCCTGCGCGTGAAGATCGCCGCGCCTTGCGGCTTCAGCCACATCAAGGGCAGTGATCCTGGCTGTCGGCAGGTCTGCAAGCAGGGTTCTCTTCCCTGAATTTGCCAGTTGTCGTCCCTGTCTTGCAATAGCATGACCGCCTGCAAACGCTTCGAGACATCCGTGATTGCCGCAGTTGCAGAGCGGACCGTTTTCATCTATTGTCAGATGACCGATTTCGCCAGCCGCCCCCATTGTGCCCCCGTAAATTTGCTGATTTAGAATAAGACCCGCTCCGACCCCGCTTCCCACCTTGATATAAGCGATATTTTTTTCGCCGCGCCCCGCTCCATATGCCCATTCGCCCAACGCGCCGAGTTCGGCGTCATTATTCAAAGTGACCGGGCATCCCCACAATTTTTCGAGAGCGGCTCGGATCGGATAGCGGTCCCAGCCTGGCATGATGGGAGGGGCAACCACCGTGCCCGCCTCTTTGATGACGGGTCCCGGCACGCCGACGCCGATGGCGGAGAGATTGGAAACTGACAACCCCTGACCTTCGAGCATTATCCGTAGATCCCGGTCAACCTTTGCAAGGCAAACGTCGGGTCCGTCCTTGATGTCAATTGGAAATTCGGTTTCCTGGTGTATGCGGGCGGCAAAATCCGCCAGCGCAATGCTCATGTGCGTAGCGCCCATGTCTATTGCCCCGACCAGACCCCGCTCGGGGTTGATCTCGAGGATGATCGGCGGACGACCGCTTGGCGCGGAGCGGCTTTCCGCTTCGAGGATGACTTTGCTCTCAAGCAGGTCGCTCACAATCAGGCTGACCGCGGCGCGCGTCAACCCCATTTGATCAGCGAGTTCGGTCCGGGATAATCCCGTCCCAGAGAACCTGATCAAGTCAAGAGCCGCATGTTTGTTAAAGCTCTTGACATTATATTCCGTGGGGAGCCAGTAGAAAGTGCTCAAATTCGCATCTCTTCGAATAGTTATTCGATGCAAGTTTGCCAATAGTAGCACAACATCCATGTTTTTTCAAGTATATTAACAAATTAACCGGAAATTCGCCTAAAGAAAAACAGCATACCTGCATGGTATGCTGTTTTTGGAAACCGTGTAGGTATGGTTATCGGATCGCTTGTTCGTCCGCGGCGTCGAAGATGTGGATGGAGTCCATGTCAAACGCCACCTGAGCCTGTTGACCGACGCGCAGTTTCGAGCGGGGGTCGACGCGGGCAACAAACGTGTTCTTTCCGCAGACAAGGTAGAGGAAGATCTCGTTGCCCATCAACTCTGTCACATCCACCTTGATCGCGACCTTGTCTGAGTCGATATTCGGCGGGACAAAATCCACGTCGTGGATGTTCTCGGGGCGAATGCCAAAGATGACGTCCTTGCCCGAGTGGGATTCGTAGGGTTTGGCGCGGCTGGGCGGGATCGTCACAGCGAAGTCGCCTGTATCCACAATCAGTTTGCCATCCTGTTTGCGAAGTTTGCCTTGGAAGAAGTTCATGGCGGGCGAGCCGATGAAGCCGGCAACGAACAGGTTCTTGGGTCTGTCATAAAGGTTCTGGGGGGAGTCGAGTTGCTGAAGGATGCCCTTGTTGATGACCGCAATGCGGGTCGCCATCGTCATTGCTTCGGTCTGGTCGTGGGTCACGTATATGAATGTGGTCTGCAGTCGCTGGTGCAATTTGCTGATCTCGGCGCGCATCGCCACGCGCAGTTTCGCATCCAGATTCGAAAGCGGCTCATCGAACAGGAAGACTTTCGGTTCGCGGACAATGGCGCGTCCCACCGCCACGCGCTGGCGTTGACCGCCGGAGAGTTGGCGCGGCTTGCGCTCGAGCAGGTCCCGAATGCCAAGAATATCCGCGGCTTCGTTCACACGGCGCTTGATCTCATCCCTCGGCACCTTGCGCAGTTTCAAGCCGAATGCCATGTTGTCATAAACCGACAGGTGGGGGTAAAGCGCATACGATTGAAAGACCATGGCGATATCACGATCTTTCGGGGCGACATCGTTCACGAGGCGGTCGCCGATCAATATCTCCCCTTCGCTGATCTCTTCCAGTCCCGCCAGGCAGCGCAGGGCGGTTGTCTTGCCGCATCCCGAGGGACCGACAAGCACGAGGAATTCCTTGTCGTCAACCTGAATATTCAGATCGTTGACAGCGATCACGTCCCCGAACCTCTTGTAGACGTTTTTGTAGGTAACACTAGCCATGGGTCTTTCCTCCGTTTCGTGGGAATATGGTGATGGGATTATACACCCACTTTTTTTGAATTCTGCAAGGATGTTTGTCATGAATTTCGAGGCGGCTCTCGCTTCGGACTCACCCGAACCCGATTCAGTTTAATCTGCGGTTCCACACCGTTGCCTAATCCCGATTCACCAGCCATACCCCGAAGAGAATGATCCCGCCTCCGAGCAGGGAGATCATCGTGATTGCCTCGCCTAAAACGAAAAATGCAACAACGACAGCCACCAGCGGTTCGATGTAAAGAAAGGCGCCTGTTTGCGCGGCGGGAAGGGATTGCAGCGCGTCATACCATGCGATGTATGCCAGCCCCGAACAAAGTATGCCGAGGAAGAAAATTCCAACCCAGCCGTTCGGAGTGAGATTTGGTATCTCGCTGAGACCAGTCCCCGCGAAGAACAATATCGAGGTAATTATCCAGCCAGAGGTCATTACGTAGAACATCATCAAACTGGCGGGATGCGATTTCAACCCGCGCCGCGACACCACGGAGAACACAGCCCAGTTGACCGAACTGATCAGGATCAAAACATCGCCCGGCGCGCCGAACTTTCCAACCGAGACAGACGCAAGTTCCCCTTTTGAAACCACGAGTAACACGCCGACGAATGCCACGCCAATGCCGGCGATTTTAATGAACCCCAGTCCCTCCTTCAGCACGAGCCAGCCCAACAGCGCCATGAACACCGGGGTTGTTGCCACGATCCACGCGGTGGTGCCGGCTTCGGAAGTTTGCAATCCGTTGGACTGGAGCCACTGATGGAAGGTGATCCCGAGAAAACCCAGCAGGGCGAAATAGCCCCATTCTTTCCGGTCCGGCAGGGCGAACTGGTTGCGCAGTACAACCGCAAGGCATAAAATCGCCACGCCCATTGTGAATCTCAACCAGACGACCGTGACGGGTGAAATGTCCTTCAACGCGACCTTTGTGGCAATGAACGACGCCCCCCAGACTACAACGGCAAAGAGCGCTTCGAAGTAAGGGATGGTTCTTGATTTTGGCACAGGCAAATCCTTTGAAGCGAAGATGGGTTTATCCATTATAATTGCCACCCGGAGGTTCGACATTCATGGAAATCACCTGGTACGGGCATTCCTGTTTCCGACTCACCGAGCGCAATTATGCGACGGTGGTGACGGATCCATTCGACCACAAAGCCATTGGCTACGGCGCGTTGAAACTTAAAGCGGATATTGTCACGGTCAGTCACGACGCGCCCGGTCATAACAACATGGAGGCGGTCAAGGGCGCGTCGCACGTGATTGACGGCGCAGGCGAGTTCGAGATCGGCGGCGTCTTCATCGCCGGTGTGCAGACTGACGGAAGCGGTTTGGGAAGGAAGAAAAACAAAGATGGAACGCGTAACACGGTCTATGTTTTCGACTACGACGGCATCACTGTCGCGCATCTCGGCGACCTCAAGCAGACGCCGACCCAATCCGAGATCGAATCGCTTGGCACGATCAATGTGGCTCTCGTCCCGGTGGGCGGCGGGGGCGGATTGAACGCCGCGAAAGCCGCGGAGGTCATCAGTTTGATCGAGCCGAACCTCGTCATCCCGATGCACTACGCCACGCCTGCCGTAAAGGTCCCGCTCGACTCGCTCAACAAGTTCATCAAGGAGATGGGACTCTCGAAGCCCGAGACCCAGCCGTCCCTGAAGGTGACGCGCAGCGGTCTTCCCGATGAGACGCGCGTCGTTGTGCTGGAATATCAGGCGAGTTAAGGAAATCATGGCAGTAAAAGTTTTAATGACATGGGATATTGCCGGCGAACGGGATCAGGAATATTTCGAGTTCATCATCGGCGAATTCATCCCCGGCGTACAGCGACTTGGTTTGCAGCCTGCCGAGGCGTGGGCGACCATTTATGGTGCGTATCCGCAAATCCAGGTCGGCTTGCTCGCGGCGGACGCCTCGCAGGCGCGGCAGATCCTTGATTCGAACGATTGGGGAATGTTGCAGGACCGCCTGTTCATCTTCGTAAATAATTTCTCGTACAAGGTTGTGCCCGCGCGCAGCGGGTTCCAGTTCTGATCCTGCCGGGCTTCTCCACCCATGGCAGTCATCCCATGCAGTTGATCGCTGGTCAGTGATATGCCCCGCCTCGCCACCGGACTTTTGAACTGGTACCGCGCCAACAAGCGGAGTCTACCTTGGCGCGACGCGCGCTCCGACCCGTATGCCGTGTGGGTGTCCGAGATCATGCTTCAGCAAACGCGCGTCGAGACGGTCATTCCTTATTTCGAAAAATGGATGCGGTTGTTTCCCAACGTCCGCACCCTGGCGGAAGCCGCCGAACGGGAAGTGTTGAACGCATGGGAGGGACTTGGGTATTACAGCCGCGTCCGCAACCTGCATAAAGCCGCAAAGATCCTGACAAGCGCGCATCATGGCGAATTGCCGCGCGACCCGCAGGCGCTTCGCAAACTTCCCGGCATCGGGCGATACACAGCCGGAGCGATCGCGTCCATTGCCTTCGGTGTGGATGAACCTGTCCTCGATGGGAACATCAAACGTGTATACGCGCGCCTGTTCGATGTGACCGAACCTGTCGATTCGCCGCGCGGCGAAAGACTCTTGTGGGATATTGCAGGGAAAAACCTTCCGAAAGGCAGGGCGGGTGATTTCAACCAGGCTCTCATGGATTTGGGCGCGATGATATGTATTCCGAAGATACCGCGTTGCGCCGTCTGTCCATTGAGGAAAATGTGCAGGGCTCGCGCAAACGGGATACAGGATCAGCGTCCTGTGAAGAAACCCGGCAGGGATGTGCCGCGGCACATCCACGCGGCGGGAATCATCGCAAGGCGGATTGGCAATCCGCTTCATGTGGAGGTGTTACTGGCGCAGCGTCCCGCGCACGGGTTGCTCGGGGGGATGTGGGAATTCCCAAATGGGCGCGTCAACGGCGACCCGGCAAGGGGGCTGGCGAAGGCTTTGAAAACGGGATACAGGCTGAACGTCCGGGGAAAAGAGGCGCTGGGCGTTGTCCGTCACGCGTACACTCATTTCAAGGTGACCGTCCAGGTCTTCGAATGCGCGCTGATCGCTGAACCCGGGGGGACGAATTTGAAGTGGATTCCGGTGATGGAATTGGACGATTACCCGATGGGGAAAGTGGATCGGCAGATTGCGCGAATGCTCCGCTGATTCCCGGTTGCGATTGCACGGGCAGTCGTCTGGTGGAGCGCTAGAACTTGTTATACGACTCGCTCATCTTGCGGTATTCGATGAACGGCTCGTTGATCA
>CAYQOF010000216.1:0-5438 GCA_964419035.1 uncultured Anaerolinea sp.
TTGGGAAGAGTTGAGCAGCCGTGTGCATATTCGACAAAAGACCGTCAGGCACAGCAAACAAGGTCTGGGATTGAACAAGCGCAACAAGAAACGTTTTCACGCACAACACATGTTGCTCTTGTTGGCGCAACTGGCTTACAACATTGCCGTCTGGGTGCGTCGGAAACTTGCACAACATTCCGCTGCCATTGCGAAGTTCGGGATGTTGCGTTTGATTCGAGACGCCTTTCATATTTCTGGAAAAGTGCATTACGACCAGAAAGGCAAGGTGAACCTGATCATTCTCAACGAAACTCACAAACTCGCAAAAGCGTTTCACGATACCTGGCACGCTTGCTTTGCCCGCGATGACTTGTCGCTTATTTTGCGCAAAATTTAGGTGTCAGGTCTGCATGATACAATCCCTCCCATGAAAAAATGGCAATTCTGGCTCGGGGTGCTGATCAGCATCCTTTTTATTTGGCTGGCGTTACGCGGCTTGCACCTCGGGGAGTTCTGGGATGCGGTGAAAAAAGCGGACTATATCTGGCTCCTGCCGGGCATTGGCGTTTACTTCGTCGGCGTGTGGGTGCGGGCGTGGAGGTGGCATTACCTGCTCGGTCCCATCAAGAAGATTCCCACGAAGACCATGTTTCCCGTCACCACGATCGGCTACATGGGCAACAACATCTATCCCGCCCGCGCGGGTGAGGTGTTACGCGCGGTCATCCTCAAACGCAGGGAGGGCGTATCAGTCTCCGCATCGCTGGCAACGATCATCGTCGAGAGAATATTCGACGGCGTGGTGATGCTCTCGTTCGTTTTCCTCAACCTGCCGGAACTCGCCAAACTGACGGGGAGTTCCGGGTTCATCGGCAACATCCAGCAGGCGGCGGTGATCGGGACCGGCGTCTTCACCGGCGCGCTGGCTGTTTTTCTCCTCGCCGCCATGTTCCCGCAAACGACTGCAAAGGTCGGCTTTTGGTTCATCGAACGCATCCTGCCAACGCGACTGCACGAACGCACGACCAGTTTGATGAACAAATTCCTCAACGGGCTGGCGTCGCTCCGTTCGCCGTTCAACGTGTTGATGGTCTTTTTCACCTCGGTCATCATCTGGCTGCTGGAGACCGGCAAATACTGGTTTGTGATGCACGCCTTCGACTTCACGGTCTCGTTCTTTGCGTTGATGCTGATGAACGGCATCGTCAACCTGGCAACGACCATCCCCTCCGCGCCCGGGTACATCGGCACGTTCGACGCGCCGGGCATCGCGGTGCTGACAGCTTACGGAGTGGAACATTCCATCGCGGCGGGATATACGCTCGTGCTGCACGTCGCGTTGTGGCTTCCCATCACATTGCTGGGCGCCTATTATCTGACGCGCGAAGGCATCCAATGGAGCGATGAGATCCGAGGCGAGTTGGGGGAGGATGGTACTACTGGCTGAGGCGCTGGCCGCCGGCTCGCAGACTCGGCCTGGGTTATACTTGGGCGATGATCGGACAAGGAGCCATTATCCGGCAAAAGGCAAGGTGCCTCCATGACGCAACCCGAGGGACTCCATCACAAAAAAATCAAGGTACTCATCGCCGACGATGTCCAGGAGGCACGCCGTAGTACCCGCCTGATGCTCGCCGCGATTGACGATGTGGAAGTGGTCGCCATTGCCGCAAACGGGAATCAAGCCGTCCAACTGGCGAAGGAACGCCGCCCCGACGTTGTCCTCCTCGACATCAACATGCCCGAAATGGACGGTTTGACCGCCTACCGGGAGATCGCGAAGTTCAGCCCGGACACCGGCTGCATCATCATCTCCGCGGAAAAAGATACAAGCACACTGCGCGCCGCCATGTCCATCGGCGCGCAGGAATATCTCATCAAACCTTTTACCATCGAGGAACTGGAAGCCGCCATCGCGCGCGCCCAAAAACGCGTGGAGCAGGTCCATCAAAAGATCGCGCAGACCGATCAACTGGAAAAACAAAAGGAAGCCTACCTCGTCCAACTGGCGGTCGAATATGCAAAAGCCCGCCGCACCGACGACAAGGCAATAGAAGTTTTCGAGCAATTGGCGGAAAACCCAAAGTGTGAGTTGCGCTGGCTGCAAAACCTGGCAATGATCTACGTTGTCCGCCAGAAGTGGGGCAGGCTGAAACTCCTTGCAGAAATGATCGAGAAGAGAAGCAGATAACCATGTCATTGCGAGCGTAGCGAAGCAATCCCCGATACAACAGGAGATTGCTTCGTCGGGATTTCGGTGCTGCCGCACCTCATCCCTCCTCGCAATGACGTAATAACTTTGGAGACTACATGAAAACAGCCATCATCGGCGCGGGGTTTGGAGGCATGGCAGCCGCGTACGATCTAAGAAAAGCGGGTCACGAGGTGACCGTTTACGAATCTGCGAATTACGTGGGCGGGCTGGCGAGCGGATTCAAGGAGCCGCATTGGGACTGGTCGGTGGAGAAGTTCTATCATCACTGGTTTTCATCCGACAGGTATATGCTTGGCTTGATCGAAGAACTGGGCTGGATGGATAAAGTCATTTTCCCGCGCCCATTGACGGTGATGTATCACGAGGGAAAATTCCATCCCTTCGACTCGATCCTCAAAGCGCTTCTCTTTCCGGGGCTTGGGTTTGGTCTCGATAAAATCCGCTTCGGCTTCGTCGGACTCTATCTCCGTTTAACGAACAACTGGAAGGCGCTCGAAGGATTCACCGCAGATGAATGGATGCGCAAATACGCGGGGAAACGCGTCTATGAGCAGATGTGGAAGCCTTTGCTGGTCGGGAAGTTTGGTCCGTTTTACAGGGATGTCAACATGGCGTGGATGTGGGCGCGTATCAAAGCGCGGACGACGCGGTTGGGAACATTTGAAGGCGGATTTCAAAAGTTCGCGGATTTATTTGCGGAGAGACTAAGAGACTTGAGAATAGAGATTCGGCTGAGGGTGAGAGTCGAGTCCATTCAACGGGAACAGGTTCAATTGTCGGTGCGAAGCGAGGGGAGGTCCGACTCGTTCGATCAAGTCCTCGTCACCACATCCCCGAATCTGATGGCGAGGATGTGTCCGGGTCTTCCAGAAAATTACTTCAAGGGCTTGCTCGAGTTGAAGTCCATGGGCGCGGTGGTGATGGTGTTGTCGTTGAAACATCAATTATCGAAAGAGGGATATTACTGGTTCAACCTGCCGAAGGAGGCGGGCTATCCGTTTCTGGCGCTGGTGGAGCATACGAATTTTGTTTCGAGGGAACATTTCGGCGGCGATCACATCGTGTACGCGGGCGATTATCTGGAGGCGGGGCACGAGTATTTTTCGTTGAGCGACGAGGAATTGCTGGAGCGTTTCCTGCCCGCGTTCAAAAAATTCAATCCCGCGTTCGAACGGGATTGGGTGAAGAAGGTTTGGGTGAATCGGACGAATTACGCCCAGCCCGTGCCGCTGGTGAATCACTCGAGGAATATCCCCGCGATACAAACACCAATCGAGGGATTGTATTTCGCTTCGATGAGTCAGGTCTATCCGTGGGATCGGGGGACGAATTTTGCGGTGGAGATCGGGAGGCGCGCGGCGAGGATGATGGTGGGTAATCAGGAGTAGCGTATAATAACGGTGGAGGCTGTCATGGAAACCTTTACGACTCAAGCGGTATATGAAAAGGGCGTCTTGAAGCCCAGAAAAAAATTGAACCTGCCGGAGCATAGCGTGGTTGAGATCAGTGTCAAGGCAACACGATCCTCAAAACGGAAAACGTCTTTTGCATCTCTCATCGGTATGTGGGAAAACCTGCCCGAGAAGGAATCCGCCGCGTTGGAAAAGGGGTTGATCAGTACGCGGAGACGCTCAGCCGCAAGAATAAAGAGACTTGCAAAAACGATCAAATAAGCGGGCGCAATGACCACATACATGGTTGATACTCACAGCCTGCTTTGGGCGTTTCATAAGCCAGGCAAATTGGGAAAAGAGGCACGGCAGGTTTTTGAGAAGGTGGCGAATGGCGAATCAAGATTGCTCATCCCTGTGATCGTTCTCGCAGAGTTGATCTTTACAATCGAGAATAAGCCCGTTCAAGCCGACCTGGAAAAAATACTCTCCGCAACTGATTATCTTACACAATGCTTCTTGGACGCTGAAAAACGCTGATTTTCGCTGATTCAAAAATAAAAATCTGCGTTTTCAGCGTGAATCAGCGTCCCGATTTTGAAAGTGTAAGGTAATTAATCTCCGCAATTAAAAACAGCCCCAACATAGAATTCGTGGATTTCGATTTCGAGAGCGCCCTGCAACTACGCGATCTGACCGCCATCCCCGAAATGCACGACCGCATCATCGTTGCGGCGGCAATCGAAAACGAGGCAACGCTGATTACTTTTGACAAGACAATCAGGGAATCAGGGTTGATTGATGTTATCTGGTAATTTGAAATTGACGGTTGGACTTCAATCACTCATACCTGACCGCCTCCGCAGGCGGGATGCGCGCCGCCAGGCGTGCGGGGTAGAACGCCGCTGCCATCCCAACCAATCCCGGCAGACTCAATCCACACAGGATCGCCAACACCAAATCCATGGACGCAGAACGGTAGAGGTAGAAATAAACCAGCCCTCCCGTCAACGCGCCAATTGCGCCTCCAACAGTGCCAAGCAATAACCCCTGCAAGATGAACAAGCGCGCCACCGAGACCGTGCGCCAACCGATTGCCTTCAAGACCCCGATCTCGCGCCGGCGTTCGAGGATGCTTCCCAACAGACCGTTGAAGGTCGAGAGGAACGCCAGTCCCAACCCAATGCCCACAATGGCGTAGTGATAGCCTTGCACGTTCACCAGAATGAACTCGCCCAACAGTGTCCCGCCCAACATGCCGCGCTGTTGCAACGTCACGCCCAAGAGCAGAGTCAATAAAGCCGCGGAAAGAGCCGAGCCAAGCCCTGTCAACACCGAACGAACGCGCCTGCGCCTGATCTCGCTCCAGGCGTATGACCACAACGCGGAGACGATGCTTGTGTGTTTGTGAGGTTGGTATTGCACCCCGCCGCGCTGGAGTTCGGCGACCGGCGGCACGCGGCTGGCAGACCAGGCTGGCAGCAGACTGCCAATGATGCACAACACGATGATGATTAAAGGCAGGGCAATCAATAGGTTCAAAGGAACCGACTCCCATTCAAGCAAACGGATCACAGCCAGGGCAATCAACGTGCCTGTGATTGTTGCCATTGCCCCGATCAACACTATCTGCCCGACAATCTGATTGAACACCGTGCGCGAACGCCAGCCCAATGCCTTTTGGAGCGCAATCACCCGGCGGCGGGAGAGCACCTCCGCCCAAGCCATGTCGAGGGTGAAGAGCGCGCCTGCGAGCAGTAATGTTCCCATCAAGAGCCAATTCCCTGTTTGGATACCGCGCTTGTAGACCAGGTTCACGCCTTTTTGAATCCATTGCTCTTCAACATAGC
>CAYQOF010000217.1:0-5431 GCA_964419035.1 uncultured Anaerolinea sp.
GAAGCCACACCGATCACCTTCTGTCCCAAGCCCGGTGAGCCAGCCGAATACAATCCGTTCGCGCCGTTGTTGCCGATGGAGGCGACAACCACCATGCCCTTGTTGACGAGGCGGTCGCTGGCTTGCGAGGTCGGGTATTGAGGCCACTGATAGGCTGAACCAATGCTCATGTTGAGCACGTCCATGCCGTCGGCGAGGGCGCGCTCCATGGCGGCGAGCATGATGTCGGCGGTGGTGGAACCCTGACAGCCGAAGACGCGGTACGCGCCGAATTTCACGCCCGGCGCAACGCCCACCACTGCGCCGTTCGCGCCGACGATGCCCGCCACGTGCGTGCCGTGACCGTTGCAGTCATCGGGATCGGGGTCGGGACTTGGAGTCGGATTGTAAGCAAGGTCAGCCGGGTTCGCATTGAAAACATCGCCAACGAAGTCCCAGCCGGTGACCACGCGGCAGGCTGGTCCAAAACACCCCCCCAGATCGGGATGATGGTAATCTATACCGGTATCCATGACAGCCACTTTGACCCCCGCGCCGGTGTAACCCAGTTCGCTCTGCGCCACGTCCGCGCCGGTCATTGCCAGGGCGGTCGTCAGTTCAGGATCGGCTGTCGTCGTCTCCGGAATGCGAACAACGTCCACCGGATAAACCGCCTTCACGCCGGGGACGCGTGCGAGTTTGCTCAGTTGGGAGGAACCCATCTCGATGGAGAGACCGTTCCACAGGGTGTCGAACGCATAGCGTTCGGTATAAACAAGACCCGCCTTTTTGGCATTCGAACGGAAAGCCGCTTTTTCGGCTCTTACAGTATTCAGGCTGGCGCCGTCCGCGGTGGGGTTGCTGGAAAGTTCGACGAACCAGAGCGTAGGCGTTTCATTGGTCATCTCGCCGGTTTCGGCAGAGGGAGCGGAGAACTCGGGTTCGATCTGGGTAACGCCATCATCCGCAAAGACGGTGCCGAAAGTGGAAACCGCCAGCACCAGCACAAAGAGTATGCTGAAAATCTTTCTATACATGATCTTGTCTCCTCTTCAAGAATATGTTACGCGACATTCTATATTTAGGCGAAATTTCCTGGTTGATTTGTTCCGAGACCTCCTTTTTATACACCCACCGAACAAAAAATTCGGCGGTCTGGCAGCCTTCCAGCCGCTGCGCATCAGGCTGGAAGATCCATGACTTTGCGCCCCCGCCTCGCGGCGGGTTTGCCCTTTCGTTACAATTTCATTATAGCCAACTCTCATGAAAAGGCAAGCGCGCTGTAACCTTTTCATCCAAACAGGAGACAAACATTCGGCGCATTTCCAGGCGGTATAATCCAGCCCATGCCCGGACGTTTTCTCAGGCTCTCGATCCTCGTCGTCGCGCTGATCACGGCAGGTGTGACCGCCTACCGCACCTACAGACCCAATGCCGCGCGCCTTGAAAAGTTCTACCAGTGGATTCGGAATCCCGCCTCCCGCGCGGACTGGAAACTGACCGCCGGTACCCAATGCGGCTCCGCCCCCTTCATCTTCCCCACGGACGGCTTCGTCGGATTCCTGTGGGGCGATTCATTCGGTCCGCGCGATGTTCGCGAGTGCGTCGCACCTGATGCACTGGGAAGCATGCACACGAACAGCGTCTGCCCGTATGAGAGGATGGTGTCATCTGGTCAGTGCGACGCACCCTCGAACAAAGAGGAAAGATGGATGAAATTGGTGGAAAAGTCGTTTTGATCACCGGCGCAGGCAGGGGAAGCGGACGTCTGCTTGCGCGGGCATTCGCCGAACGCGAGGCGGTCGTTGCCGCGAATGACATTTCCCCGGTCAACGTGGAAGAAGTCGTAAAAGAGATAAACGCAAAGGGCGGACGCGCCAAAGCCTATATCGAGGATGTCGCCAGGAAAGTCGGCGCGCAAAACATCGTCAAACAGGTGGAGGATGATTTCGGGCGCATTGACATTCTGATCAACCACGCGTCGGTCGAACCGCGCGTCCCGCTGCTGGACATGGATGAGTGGGACTGGCGCCGCGTGCTGGATGTCAACCTGACGGGCGCGTTCCTGATGACACAATCCGTCGGGCGCGTGATGCGGAATCAGGGTTCGGGGAGAATCATAAATCTTATAACGGCGAAACAGGATCCGGCTGGTAACGACGCGGCGTTCGTCGCCAGCATGAACGGACTGGATGGGTTCACGCGCCGCGCCGCGCGCGAATTGAATCCGTACGGCATCCGTGTTTATGCAATCGAGACGGGAGATACAATCGTCGAAAGGGTCATTGAGTTATTCGTCTCGCAAATGGAGGAGCAATGAACGAACTATCGGAATATCGCGCGAAGTTGATTGACAGGCTGGTCGCCGCGTCCAGGGAGTTTCGCGAAGCCTGCCTTGCGGTCAGGGATGCGCGCGCGCCTTTTGATGAGGACGGCTGGAATGTGCATCAGATCGCCGCGCATACCCGCGACGTGGATAAACTGGTCTATGGTTTGCGCGCGCAAAGGACGGCGGGCGAGGACAACCCCGAGTTCCAAAACTTCGACGGCGACGCGTACATGGCGGAACATTACGACGCGGATGAACCGCTGGACGAGATATTGAACGGCTTCGCAAAGAGTGTCGAATCCCTGGCGGGGTTTTTACGCGCCCTGCCTGCAGGAGCGTGGTCGCGCCTCTCGCGTCATGCCATGCTGGGAAGCGGCTTCACTCTGCAAACCTGGGTCGAACGCGATCTTGCCCACATCGAGGAGCATCTGGAGATGGTGAAGAAGGGCATGTTAGCGAAGTGACGGTCACTTTCAAAGTGACCGTCACTTTTTATTACCAAAGCGGGAAACCAAGCAGACTCGAAACCCACGTGAAGAACGGCTTGTAGATCTGCAAACCGATGACGGCGGCG
This sequence comes from uncultured Anaerolinea sp., assembly GCA_964419035.1. Classification (GTDB taxonomy): domain Bacteria; phylum Chloroflexota; class Anaerolineae; order Anaerolineales; family Villigracilaceae; genus Defluviilinea. The sequence goes on from CAYQOF010000217.1 coordinate 2,883, forward strand.
ATCACCCCGAAAAACGCGCCCGCGACGATATCCGAAATGTAATGCACGCCCATCGCCACGCGCGCCAGCGCGACGAGCGGCGCCCAGATCCACAGGAGGATTGCCAGCCACGCGGGACCCAATCCCACAGCCAATACTGCGATGAGGAACGAACGCGCCGCATGACCGGATGGGAACGAATGCGGATCGGCGTTGCGATAGATGCTCCCCCACTCGCCTTCGGGACGCCTCCTCCTCACGATGAATTTGATCCCCATTACCAGAGCCGCCAGCAGGCTGATGCAGACGAACTGCACGACCGCCCATTCCTTCCAAGAAGGATTCCCCGCATACCATAGAATAATGAGCGCCAAACCCCAGAACCACGAATCGCCGGAATTCGCAAAGAAGACCGCAATAGCGCGCAATGCGCCTGGCTTTTCAGCCACGCGCATTCGATCGGAAAGACGGGCATCCGCTTCGAGGATGGGACGCAGGTTCATCGTTCCTTTGGTTTCGCTTTCGGCTTGGAGGCTGTCCGCGCGGCGGCGACCGCCGCAACCTTTTTCGCTCCGATTGAACTCTTCTTCGCGGATTTCTTTTCGGCCGTTTTGGGTTTCCTGTTCCTCGCGGCGGACCTGCGTTTTTGTTTCTCCAGGTCTGCGCGCAGAAGTTCGAGTTGATGCGGCTTGTCAATGTCCATGCAGGGTTCGGCAACCTGCCACCGGATGGCGCGTCCCTGGATGCCGATGCGCTTCGAGACCTTCCCGACCAGGTCATCAAGCGTGATGGTGCGTGTGGCTACGCGGAACAACGTATCCAGCCCGATGATCCCCGCCTGCCTGAGCGGACTCTTGCGCGTGCCGATCAGCGACTCCCACAGATCGAGATGCTCCGTCGCCATGCGCACGTGGGCAATGTTGATGTCCGCACCGCACAACTCGATGTCCTGCAACTTTGTGTAGGTGCGCTTCGATTCGGGGAAACGATTCTCCATCACATCGCGGGAACAGATGCCGTAATACAGGTCATCCTGGGTTTCCATGCAGGTTTCGATGAGCCAGTCCACCATCTCGGGTTTGATGGCTGGGATGTCGGAGGAGGCGATCAGCACGTATCGGGTCTTCCTGTCCAGTTCGATGACCTTGTTCACGCCCGTCACGATGTTGGCAAGCATGCGTCCCTGATTGGAGACGAAGTGCAGCGGCTTTTTGCACGTTACGCCGCTCTTGGGCGAGAGTCCCACCACGATCACATTTCTCACGTGCCTGGAATCGCCCAACGCATCCAGCACCCATTGCACCATGGGCTTGCCAGCCACATCCAGCAGGGCTTTCGCGTCGCCGTTGGAATAGGTGTAAAGGGGATCGTCGGGCTGCGGAATTCCGCCTGCGGTTACGATTGCGTCCATAATACTCTCCTCAGGTCACTGCGAGCACTTCGATGGGCTCAGTGTGAACTTCGCGAAGCGATCCCCAAATTGGCGGCGGGGAGATTGCTTCTCGAAGACTCGCAATGACATTTTAATTCAACTCCTGCAACTGCGGCTCGAAGCCGAGTTGATCGAGCATTTCGGTCAGTTCGGGCCAGGTCAACGGACGATTTTTGCCGGAGATCGCCACCAGCGCGGCTTCCATCATGTTCGTGCCGAAGGAACGTCCCTCGAGCACCGGGGTCGTTGTGACAAGATATTTTACGCCAGCCTTGCGGAAGGTTTCCACGTCTTCAGGTGTGGTGGTATTCGTGACGATGACCTTGCCGGTCAGGTCGTCGGGCATGAAGCGTTTGATGTAATGACAATCGCCGGCGATGACTGTCGCCCAGGCATAATATCTTCCCCATTTGGGCGTGCGTTTCTCCTGCTTTTCACCGGTGGGGTAGATCCATTCAAAAGGCAGGCGGCTGGCAATGGGCATCAATAGTGAAATGGCGGTTTTCAAATGATTGAGTTTGCGAATGGGAATCGGAATATCCAGGCCAAACATCAGGTCGCCATATATGGTTTCGTAACCGGCGTCTGCAAAAGCCCGTGCGAGGCCCCATCGGTCGGCGCCCAGGGTGACAAGGACCTTTCGTCCGCGGGCATTGATATATTCCCCGATTTTCTCGTCCAAAAATGCGGGGGCTTTGTTTTCGAGCGTGTTCTTCAATCCGCCGCCGTCCACTAGGGGCGTTTGCTTCACGAACCGCACCATGGGCATGACCGAATGCAGGGTATACCATTTTCCATCCACGATGGCGCCCAGGTCTGCGCCGCCCACGCCAAAAGCATCCACCCTGCCGTCGAGTTCCCTGAATTTTTGCGCGGCGGCTTCCATGTCGCCGTCCGTGCCGATGCGTTCGATGCTGACCTCCTCGCCCAATAGATTGACCTTTACAGTCTTGTTGCGCTTCGACGAACCAATGCTGATGCTGACTGCGCGTTTCACGGAGAGCCTCCTCAAATGATATGGGTGTGTTTCAAATGAGTTGAAAGAAAGAACGTCCCGAAGGATTCACGAAAGATTTTGCCGTTTTTACAGCAGCCTTCGGGACGGTTTCAACCGAAATGAAATGCACCCAAATGATAT
>CAYQOF010000218.1:0-5425 GCA_964419035.1 uncultured Anaerolinea sp.
CGATAGCGATGTTCCATCTCGACGACCACCCAGCGCAACACGCCGAGAATGCGCTCCACGTTCGTTTCCACTTTTCCGTAAAGATGCGGCAGACCGTTGAAGCGCAGCAACTCGACCATCTTGGAATCGATCATCACCATGCGCAGGTCTTCGGGCGGGTTGTTCATGGCAAGACACACCGCCAGCGACGTGATGCAAATGGACTTGCCCGACCCCGTCGCGCCGGCGATCAACAAATGCGGCATGCGCGCCAGGTCCGCAACCACCGGTTGACCGGAGACGTCACGCCCCAATGCCAGCGCCAGCGGCGCGCCGACCTTGTGGAACGATTCCGTTTCCAAAAGCGGACGAAGGCGCACGTTCGATTGATGCGTATTCGGCACTTCGATGCCCACGTAGGGTTTGCCGGGCACAGGCGCTTCGATGCGCAGTCTTTCCGCGGAAAGCGCGAGAGCCAGGTCTTTTTGCAACGACGCGATCTGCGCGACGCGCACTTTGATCTGCTGCGCCTCCTCCTCCGTCGCGCCCGGCTTTTTCATGAAACCGGGCTGCACCGCGAACTGCGTGACGGTCGGTCCCACGCGAAAACCGATCACGGTTGCGGCAATTCCAAATTCGGCAAGCGTTTTCTCGATCATGCCCGCTGTCTGGTTGATCGTGCGTTCGTCCGGGCGGATGGATTGGTCTGCAAGCAAAATATTGAGCGAAGGCAGGCGCTCGTCTCGTTTGCGCGGCTCGGACGGTTTCTTATCCTGATTCTCCCGCACCTTGAGGGACTTGCGGTACTCCGGCGGCAGGGATGCAGTCTTCTTACGCGGTTGACGCGGCTTCTTCTCCTCCTGCTGCGCATCTTGTTGGACTTCGGGCTGCATTTCTGCTTCGAGAGGCTGATTCCCGCCCGCCACCTTCAACAACCAGCGTTCAAGCGCCGCCCACAAATTGAATCCGCTCATTACGGCAAGGGACCACAATATCAACAGGGCAACCGTTCCCCACAACCGATCATCCCCTGATAACCGCCAGAATAGTTCTGAGATACCCCAGCCAATGCGGCCCCCATCCATGCCGTCTTCCGCGCGGATGAGGGAATTACCTCCCATGCTCGCGAACAAGCCCAGGGTCAGGAGCGCCGCGAGTTCCAGGGCAAAGAGACGACCCCAGGAAAATGGCGTCCCTGTGCGGCGCAGGAGCATGAAACCGGCATATCCGATTGCCAGGACGATAATAAACGATCCCCAGCCGAGCCAAAGCGCAAGCAGGTCCGCCCACGGGGATAACAAGGCGCCTTCGGTGAAGTCACCGAGCGCGAGCAGGGACATGACCGCAAGCGCGATCAGCCCGACGCCAAACGCATCGCGCAGGAACCTCCCAAAGTGCTGATTGAATTGCGCGAGCCGATCCAGCCATTCACTGCGCGGCTCAGGTTCGTACGCGCTATCCGGTTTGGAGTGTTTTGTCATTCGCCATCCAGGCGCATACTTAATCCAAGGCGTTGATGCGCGGCATCCACGTGCAGGACGCGCGCCTGCACGGCTTGCCCTTCCTTGAACAGATCACGCGGAGACTGTCCATCTGCTAGCGGCATTGTGGAGGCGTGGATCAATCCCTCCACACCGACCTCCAATCGGGCAAACGCGCCATACGACAGGACGCTCGTAATGACGGCCGGCAGGATCGTTCCGACCGGAAATTCGAAGTCGGCGCGTACCCACGGATTTGGTTTCATGCGCTTCAGACTCAGGGCAACCCGGCACCGCTCGGCGGAGATATCCAATACTTGAACCTTGATCTGCTCCCCCAGCCTGACGATTTGATTCGGGTGCGCCACACGTCCCCACGAGAGTTCGGAGATGTGGATCAATCCCTCCACGCCGCCCAGGTCAACGAACACGCCAAAATCCGTGATGTTCGTGACGGCGCCATGCACCTGGTCGCCTTTTTCGAGGCTGTGAAAGAGTTCAGCGCGCTTGCCGGGTTCTGCCAGCGCGGCGCGTTCGGAGAAGACCACGCGCCCATCCTCGGGGACACATTCGATCACCTTGACGTTCAACGTTTTGCCTGTATACGCCTCCAGGCTCAGAACGCGGTCGGTTTCATGCTCCCTGCCCGCCAGTTCGATCAAATGTGAAAACGGGATAAACCCCGAAAGCCTCTCGCCCTCCACAAGCAGACCGCCGCGGTTATGACCGATCACCTTCATGGCGACAATTCGATCATTCCTGTATAAATCCTTGATCAATTCCCAATCCGCGGACTGGATGGGTTCATGCGCGAGAACCTCCTCGATTTTTGCCTGAGGCTTGGGGCTTGTCTTCACGGCGTTCTGTCCCGGACGCGCGGGGGCATACCGCTTCTCCTCCGCCAGCACGGATTCCCACCAGCCTTCGTCCGTTTCAGGCATTGTATTCCGATACTTGCGTTTGTCGTTTTGATGAACACTCATAACGTCCTCCGATCGCTCGCTTGCTCCAACACCATCCAGTTCAATCCCGTTGGGGCGCCCGTTCATTTTGTTCCATTTCGAGGATGGCGCGCGCGACCGCCTCCACTGCCACCCGCTGTTTGCGGTATAGATCGGCTTCGGACATTGCCAATCTCCCCGCCACCTCGCGTACTTTGCGCCCCTCGATGAATTTCATCTCAAGGATGTTGTACAGGATCCATTCGCTCGTAAACCGGCGGTCGCCTTCCGGCTTGACCTGGTCCACCGCCTTGCGGAGCAGGGCGCGCAGGGCATTCGAAGCGTTGCCATCGTAGTTTTCCACGAACGTCTGGACGATACGTAATCTCATCAACGGGCTGTTCGTCAGTTTTGGACCTCCCCAGTAATGGGTCAGGGCATCCTTTACCCAATCCGACAGGTCGGATTCGACGAAGGCCGGTTCCGCCAGCAGGCTGGCAGTCGAGTCGTACCTGCCAGCGGCGCGGATGCGCTGCAACATGTCCATTTGCGGCTGGAGATCCTCCAGTGAACGAAAGACACGTTGCTGCAATTGCCGGTCCTCGAGGGCGAACGCGATTCGGTTGGCAAGCAGCCATAATGCGTCGCGTTGATCGCGATCCATTGGGCGATCCGCTTTGCGAGCCACCCCAAGCAGACCGAGCAGGGGCGGCACCTCGTCGCGGTCGCCGTTTGACTTGCGCTGATGCAATGGCAGTATCCAGAAATCGCCCCAGATGAATTCATGCCGTCCGCTTTCACCGTTGCTGTGATTCACCACCTGCAATGCCTCGTCCAGGTTTTCCTTTTCGAGCAAGGCGCGGTTGCCCGCCACCACGCTCAGGGACAATTCGTCCCCATCCAGCGCGGCAACAAAGGCGCAGGGCGATTGCAAATGATCGCGCACCGCCGCCAGCACATTCTCGAGGAACTGCTGCAGGTCGCTGCGCGTCAACAACCTCTCTTCGATGTTTTGCAGAAGTTGAATCTCGGCGCGGTCACGACCAAAGAACAGGGCTCGTTCCCAAATTGGAGAGAATAACGTAATCGCATGTTCGAACAAGAGAACGGTAGCCACCATGACGAGCGGCACAAACCCCGAATACGGTTCGCCCCCGAACACTTCGCCTGCGCGCCGCACGATCGTCATCGCTCCCAATGCCACCGATGCGGTGACGGGTCCGCGCAGGAGCCATTTGAACAGGCGGCTCTTTACAAGGCGGTCGGGCCACGACACGCCAAAGAAGGCCACTGCATACGCCATCGTCACGACCAAAGCGCCGACGAGCAGGTTGATGACGGTGAGAGTCCCCCAAAAGAATAGCGGGAAGCGGGCTGCGAAATCGGAACCAAACAAAAGGTACGGATACGAGCCGAGAGCCGGGGCGGTCGCGCCAGCCATCAGGTACAGCATCCTGCGTTGACCGGAGCGGGTCAACATCAACTGATAGGCGCGGATGAAGTTATAGCCAGCCCAGCCGATGATCCCGATGTAGTAGACCGTGAAAATATCTGTCCAGACCGTGCGTTGCAGATGCGGGGCAGGCTTCCCGTTCGCGACCAATCCGCCCACGAGCAAACCCAGGCTCAACAACACCAAAAAGCCAACGGACACAACGTACACGAGGCGCACCGCAACCCGCCTGCGTCTGCGCGAGGGTCTCCCCGCCGTTACGAGCAGCGCGTCCGAAAGATGAAGATAGGCTGGGGGCAGGAAGATGATGCCGATCCATTGCAATTGCAAAAGCAGTTCGATTCCCCAATCCGGCACATTTTTGGTTTGCAGGGCTTCGGTGGTAAAAACGACGACCACACACAACAGAATGATCGCGAACGACCGCGCCACGCGGTCGCGCAAATTGAACGAGAGGGCATACAGGAACAATGAAAAGGCGGTGATCGCGATGCCCGCCATCAGTATGTTGTTGATTGTTTGAAGCCCCGCCAGCAAACCAGTCATCCAACCGTTAAACATGCAAACCTTCCCGAGTTACCTCAACCCTCTCACAAAGAATAACGCCACGTCCTGGGTCGGGTAATAGTGGTCATTATACCCGCAGAATTCATATCCGTACTTTTGCGCCAGGCGGATGCCAGCCTGATTCTTGGATTGCATCTCGAGCATGAGACGGTTGACGCCTCTTTCCAACGCCCAAGCCTGCGCGGCGTTCACCAGGGCGGACCCAACCCCTTGCCGCCTCAAGCGCGGAGCGACGACGATGTCCGTCACCCGGGCAATCGCGGAGGCGCGATCCTCCGCTGCGCAGATGTAACCCACCGGGCTGTTCTCATGCAGTGCAACAAGAACGAGGTCGCGCTTCATCCAGTCATCGCCCAGCGAATGGGGATCACGCGGATATTTTACCTCCACCGAACGCGGCAGGCGCACTTCCCGAAACGCAGCGCTCACCTGGCTGGATTCGCGCCGTACTTCCAACTGCCAGACGTAATCGCTCTGGCACGAATGATCCATCGCGGTCAGGCGCGGCAGGTCGCTTGCTACAGCAGGGCGTATTTCAATGGAAGGCATTCGTTTCTCCTTGTCGCCCGATTAATGATTGGTCCTGCGACCGAACAGCGCGACCAGCGGCATGTAGACGTAACGGAGGGCGAGAGATTCGATGTTCATGGGAGCAAGTATAACGCATGCGTGGATTACAAAACCTTCAATTTCAATCTTCCCGCCAATGCCGCCATTCAGGGCATCGAAGTGCGCATTGACGCAGAAATTGACAATGCCAGCAGCGGGATTTCTTCCTGGATTACGTGGCGCTTCCCACCAGCACACCCACAGCGACACGGACGCCTACCGTGACGAGGACACCTACCCCAACCATTACACCCTCTCCCACTATCACTCCCACTCCCACACGGACGCCGCGCGACACAGCCACGCCCATCAACGTTCCCACCTCCTACCCTGCCACCCCAACAGCGACGCGGGAACCGACCTCCATGCCGACGGATCTGCCCACGCCTCTGCCT
>CAYQOF010000219.1:0-5424 GCA_964419035.1 uncultured Anaerolinea sp.
CCTAAAGGTCTCTCAAAACCTTTAGGGTCTTTTTCATTTGGAGGTCTATGAGTTATACGATCCGACGCGGAACACACGAGGACAAACCCGAATGGCTCCGTATGAGGCAGGGATTGTGGCCCGACGCGCCCATCGAATACCTGGATTACGACCTGGATGAGATCCTCACGGACCCCGAACATGCGGTCTTTGTCGCTTCACGCGCAGACGGGAACCTGGTCGCGTTCATCGAGGCGAGTCTGCGCGAATACGCCGAAGCCTGCGAGGCGAGTCCCGTCGGGTACATCGAAGCCTGGTACGTGGACCCGCACGTGCGCGGACAGAAACTCGGCAGGGAAATGGTGCGCGCCGCCGAAAACTGGGCGCGCGAAAAGGGCTGCGAGGAAATGGCGTCGGATACGTGGCTGGAGAACGAAGCCAGCATCCAGGCGCATTTGAAGATGGGGTATGATGAGGTCGAACGGCTGGCGCATTTTGTGAAGAGACTATGATGTCATTGCGAGGCGGTGTTCTTCCGCCGAAGCAATCTCCTGTTACATGAGGAATCTCCCCGGTGCGTCTTTTACATTGCAGGAGGAGATTGCTTCGGGCGGTGGTCTCGATACGTGGCGCTTGCAGCGCCACTACTCGACCACCAGCCCTCGCAATGACATAGATGGATCATGAAAAATTTCCTCATCTACGGTTCCTACGGCTACACCGGTCAACTGATTGTTGAACACGCGGTGAAGGAGGGATTGCGTCCGCTTCTCGCGGGGCGTGATGAAGGGAAACTGCGCCCACAGGCGCGAAAATACAATCTCGAGTACCGCGCCTTTTCTCTGGATGAAACCGCGAAATTGGAATCCGCCCTGAATGAGGTGGATGCGGTTCTGCATTGCGCCGGTCCGTTCGTGCTGACGTATCGCCAGATGGCGGAGGCGTGCCTGCGGACGAAACGTCATTACGTGGACATCAGCGGGGAGATCGAGGGCTTCGAAGCGCTGGCGGGAATGAATGAGAAAGCAAAACAGGCTGGCATCATGCTCATGCCCGGCGGTGGGTTCGATGTTGTGCCGTCCGATTGTCTCGCCGCGTATTTGCACCAGAGATTACCAAGCGCCACCCACTTCCGTTTGTTTCTGCGCGGTATCGGCGGCGGAGTCTCGCGCGGCACGGCGCGTTCGGCGGTCGAGAACATGCACAGGCAGGGACGCATCCGCAAGGACGGGAAGATCGTGCAAGTCCCGCCCGCGTGGCAAATCCTCGAGCAGGACTTTGGGCGCGGACCGGTACCGGTCGTCTCGGTGGGATGGGGAGATGTGTCCACCGCGTATCACAGCACGGGCGTCCCGAATGTCGAAACGTATTTTGCCTTCCCGCGCAGCGCGATCCATTTCCTCAAACTCACGCGCTCCATCGGTCCGTTGATTTATTCACGCCCGGTGCGGGATTTCCTGAAGTGGGTCATCGGCTGGGCGAATCCGCATGGACCTTCGCGCAAGAAAAATTTAACGGGATTCAGCCTGATGGTCGGAGAGATGCGGGACGCGGATAGAGTTGTCCGCGCGAAGTTGCGGACTCCCGAAGGCTATCATCTGACCGCATTGACATCCGTCGGGATCATGAAGAGGATCCTGAACGGAGAATACAAGACAGGATTCCAGACCCCGTCGCTTGCGTATGGCGCGGACTTCATCCTGGGATTCGACGGGGTTAAGCGCGAAAATATGGAGTAGAAATGAAAAGACCGTTGATCGTCTTTCTTGGTATTACACTCGTCCTTGCGCTTGTCTGCGTGGGGTTCTATCGTTTGATTGGACCGTCGCGAGGCGAGACCTTTTCAACCGTTGAGATCATTTCAACGGAGGTAGAGATGACACTTCAACTGACAAGCAGCGCATTCGAACAGGGCAAGCCCATCCCTGCAAAGTATTCATGCCGGGGCGAGGACGTATCGCCCGCGCTCGCGTGGGGCGAACCGCCCGCGGGGACGCAATCCTTCGCCCTCCTCATGGATGATCCTGATGCGCCCATTGGCACGTGGGTGCATTGGGTGTTGTTCAACATCCCCCCTTCGGCGCGCGGGCTGGCGGAGGCGGTTCCATCCGACGCTACATTAGCCGATGGAAGCATGAACGGCAAAAATAGTTGGGGCAGGCTTGGCTACGGAGGTCCCTGCCCGCCTTCGGGAACGCATCGTTATTTCTTCAAACTCTACGCGCTGGATGAAATGCTCGGGCTTTCGTCGGGCGCGGACAAGGGTGAACTGCTCAAAGCCATGGAAGGACATATCCTCGCGCAGGGCGAATTGATGGGCACGTTCAGCAGATGACCGTATCCATTTCGATCATTCAGCGCGCGCTCAAAGCCGGCAATCCGGTCATTCAAGGCGACCGCGCCATCTTCATCTGGAGGGGAAGGACTGCGCCTCAACTGATCAGCGATCTGGACGACTGGGAGGAAAATCCCAGACCGTTCAAGCGCGTCACTCCTCGACCCGGGTCTGCTTCGGCGAAAATGACTTGGTCCTGCGCCCTGACCCTGCCGCGCGACGCGTATCTCGAATATTATTTCCACGATCCCAAAACCCAAACGCGCTTTCTCGACCCGTTGAACAGAAGGAGCGTGAACAATGGCATGGGCGGACGAAACAACTTCTTCTACATGCCGGAGTCCATGCCCGCCCCGTTCACCTTCCGCCGCGCGGACGTGCCGCCCGGCGCGTTGACGATTCACCGCGTCGAAACGGGATACCTGCGCGAGGACGGCGAGCGCGAAATCTTTCTTTACAGACCGCCGGTCAAGGAGCCTGTCCCGCTGCTGATCGTTTACGACGGGCAGGATTATCTGCGGCGCGGCAAACTGCCGACCATCGTGGACAACCTGATCGCGGAGGGACGCATCCAGCCGATTGCGATGGCGTTCCTCTCGAACGGAGGCAGATGGCGCGCTGTGGAATATCTGTGCTCGGATGCGATGCTGCATTGGGTGGAGCAGATCGTCCTGCCTCTGGCGCGTGAGAATTTGAATCTGCTGGATGTGAGGAAACATCCCGGCGCGTACGGCGTGCTGGGCGCCTCGGCGGGCGGATTGATGTCCATGTACACGGGTTTTCGTCTGCCGGAGGTTTTCGGGAAAGTGATCTGTCAATCGGGCGTGTTCTCGCTCGATGGACGCGACTTCGCCGTCGTGGACCTCGCGAAACACAAGCACGCAAGGGACCTCAACATTTGGATGGATGTCGGTACTCTGGACTCCCTGCTCGAGGATAACCGCCGCATGAAAGCGCTGCTGGAGGCAAACGGGTACAACGTCGCCTACCGCGAATTCTCAGGCGGACACAATTACACATCCTGGCGCGATGATGTGTGGAGAGGGTTGGAAAATGTATTCCCTTCGCGCTGAGCGGAGTGAAACGGAGACGAAGCGCAGATGATCCTCGCCACCCTCTGCTACCTCAAACACAACGGCAAGACCCTGATGATCCATCGCAACAAAAAAGCCAACGATATCCACGAGGGCAAGTGGAACGGTCTGGGAGGGAAACTCGAGGCGGGGGAAACGCCCGAGGAATGCGTAGTTCGTGAGGTGAGGGAGGAATCGGGGTTATCCATTCGTAATCCGCGTTTGCACGGGTTGTTGATGTTTCCCAAGTTCAAGGGAAACGACTGGTACGTCTTCGTCTTCACAGCCACCGAATTCGATGGAGAGTTGATCGAATCCCCCGAAGGCAGGTTGGAATGGATTCCCGATGAAAAGTTGACGGAGTTGAATCTCTGGGAGAGCGACCATATCTTCTTTCCGTGGCTCGGAAATGGGAAATTCTTTTCGGCAAGGTTTGATTACAACGAGGACAAGATGACGGGATACGAGGTTGTGTTCCATCTCCTCAGGGCAGGTATGGCGTAATTTGACGTTAGAGAACGTCAATTACGCGCTTTGTAGAGTATGAGTATAATGAGGCTATATGTCCATTCTTTCCGGCAAACAACTCCTGCTCGGCGTCACGGGGTCCATTGCCGCATACAAAGCCGCGGAGATCGCATCAAAACTCACACAGGCAGGCGCGCTGGTGGATGTCATCCTCACAGGTTCGGCGGAAAAGTTCGTCGCTCCGCTTACGTTTCAATCGGTCACAGGGCGGCGGGCATACACGGATAACGACCTTTGGGGGAACGAAGCGCACGTCCTTCATGTTGGCATGGGACGTTCCGCCGACCTCCTCGTCATCGCTCCCTGCACGGCGAACACCATCGCCAAACTCGCGCACGGTCAGGCGGATACGTTGTTGACCGTCACTGCATTGGCGGCGCGAAGTCCGCTTCTCATTGCGCCCGCCATGGATGGCGGCATGTTCGAGCACCCCGCCACGCAGGAAAACCTCGATACGCTTCGGAAACGCGGCGCGGTGGTCATTGGTCCCGCGGAGGGACACCTCGCTTCGGGACTCAGCGGAAAAGGACGCATGCTCGAACCGACGGAGATCATCGGACACATCCGCCTCCTCCTCGGACATAACGGCCTGCTCGCCGGTAAAAAGGTCGTGGTCACCGCTGGAGGGACTCAGGAACCGCTCGACCCGGTCCGCGTGCTGACGAATCGTTCCTCAGGGAAACAAGGCTACGCCCTCGCGCAAGCCGCATTGGATGCGGGCGCGCTTGTCACGTTGATCACGGCGCCGGTTGCATTGACTCCTCCCGTTGGCGCGAACCTTATCCACGTGGAAACCGCGAGGCAAATGCTCGATGCCGTGTTGGAAGAGTCCGCCGGGAGCGACGCGCTCATCATGGCGGCGGCGGTGGCGGACTTCCGCCCGAGGAACGCGGCGTCGGATAAGATCAAAAAGGAGGAGGGGATTCCGCAGATCGAACTCGAAGCCACGGAGGATATCCTGAAAACGGCGGCAGGCGCCGGTCCGGGAGTGAAGCGTCCGCGCGTCGTGATGGGGTTCGCGGCTGAATCGCAGGGTCTTCTTGAAAACGCGGCAAATAAGTTACAATCCAAGAAACTGGATTTGATCGCCGCGAACGATATTTCAGCCAGTGACGCGGGGTTTGCCGTCGAGACCAACCGCATCACGCTTTTATTTGCCGACGGGCGCAGGGAATCGTTGCCATTGATGAGCAAGGCGGAGGCGGCTGAAATCATCGTCGAACGTGTTGCGGCGCTGTTGGAGTGATATGCGAATCTTGGTGATATCGGATATTCATGCGAATTACACCGCTCTCGAAGCGGCACTGAAGGATGCGGGCGCGGTGGACGAGACGTGGTGTCTGGGCGACATGGTGGGTTATGGTCCCGACCCGAACGCGGTCGTGGAAGAGATCCGCGAACTCCCCAACCTGACGTGCATCCTCGGGAATCACGACATGGCGGTGATCGGCAAGATCCCCATCGAGGCGTTCAACGGGGACGCGCGCCGCACGCTCGAATATCACGAAC
>CAYQOF010000220.1:0-2541 GCA_964419035.1 uncultured Anaerolinea sp.
CCCTCTCATTTTGCAAAGTCCAAATTTCCAAATCTTTTTCTCAAGATCTATAGAACATCATCGGTCTTTTTAACCAATTTCGCCGCATCCGCCGCAGTATCCACCGCGTTGACGGCTTTGTTGGCATATTTCGCCGCGCGCAGCGCGTGGCTCACCCCCGCAGGCACGACCGGAACGACGATCGCCGCCACGTCCGTCACCAGCGCGACGGTGTTCATCACCGTCCAGCCTTCGTTGCGGATATCGTTGATCGTCATCGCCGGTCTGGATCACGTTATAATCGCCGCCGTGAGAATCGAATCCCTCAGCCTGCATCACATTTCCATGCCGCTGGTCGCGCCGTTCGAGACCTCCTTTGGGCGCGAGACCGAGCGCGAATGCATCCTCATCACCCTGCACGCCGAAGGGTTGACCGGGTATGGCGAGTGCGTTGCCACACATGACCCCGGCTACAACTACGAAACGACCGGCACAGCCTGGCATATCTTCAAGGATTTCATCGCGCCGCTGATTCTGGGGAAGGACGTAACCGATGCGGAGGATTTCCAGGAACGCGTCGAAGGGATTCGCGGACATCATCTCGCAAAAGCAGCGGTCGAGATGGCGTTGTGGGACCTGCTCGGCAAACGTGACGGCAAATCGTTGAGGGAAATGTTCGGGGGAACGCGTGAAAAGGTCGAGGTGGGAGTCTCGATCGGGATCCAGGAATCAGCCTCCACCTTAGTGCGAAGCATCGCGTCTTATCTGGAGAAAGGCTATCGCCGCGTCAAGATCAAGATCAAGCCGGGGCGCGACGCGGGCGAGACATCCGCCGTGCGACGCGCATTTCCCGATCTGCGTTTGCAGGTGGACGCCAACTCCGCCTATACGTTGGAGACCGCCAGCGCGCTCAAGCCGCTCGATGATCTGGATTTGCTGTTGATCGAACAGCCGTTGTACGAAGACGATATTTGGGATCACCGCAAATTGCAGGCGGAATTCAAAACGCCGATCTGCCTCGATGAAAGCATCGTCTCGCCGAGGCACGCGCGTTACGCGCTGGAAATGGAGGCATGCCGCAACATCAACATCAAGCCGGCGCGCGTGGGCGGACTGAGCCGGGGAATTGAAATCCACGATTTTTGCCGCGCGGGGAATGTGCCTGTCTGGTGCGGCGGGATGCTGGAGACAGGCGTCGGGCGCGCCTCGAACCTTGCGCTGGCGTCGCTGCCCGGCTTTATCCTGCCCGGCGATATTTCCGCCTCGGATCGTTATTATCACCGCGACATCACGAACGAGCGCTTTGTGTTGAACGACGACAGCACGATTGACGTGCCGAATAGTCCCGGTTTGGGCGTGACGATTGACAAAGCCGCGCTCGATGAGTTTACGCTTGCGGAATTGACCCTCAAATCATGATGTCATTGCGAGCCGCAGGCGAAGCAATCTCCTCGAGACAAGAGATTGCTTCGGGCGGGAGACGCGTCGACTTCGGGTTTCGATACGCCCAACAAACATGGGCTGCTCAACCCTCCGCTCCTCGCGAACCGCCCTCGCAATGACATTTCTTGGAATAGTATAATCGTAGGTGATGCCTGCGATAAAATCTTTTCAACCGCGAATGTTTCGCATCTTCGCGGCAATTATTGTGCTTCTTGTCCTCATCTCAGCCTGTGCGCCGCGCAATTCTCCAATTCTCCAGCCCTTCGACGAAACTCCGGACAAGCATCCAGTCTCTCCAACTCCTCCACCCGTAAATTCCTCCGTTGAGATCAACACATTCACGCCCGCGCCTCCCGGCGAGATGCGCATCGGCGACTCTGTTCCATCTGCTTTGCGGGAACAGCTCAATGCATTGAATCTTCCAATGACAGACCTGCGGCTGGATGTTTCCCACTTGATGCCATCGAATGCAGGCTTGAACGAAATTTTCATCCAATGGGTGTACGCGCTCGTTGCGCCGTTCCCAACGGTGACAGATGGTGTGACGTTCACTGAACTCCGTGCCGCATGGGACGGGGGGACGCCTCATCCGCCTTTCGACAGGACTCCGTTATTGATGGAGGAATCCACGCTCGCGGCGTTTACCGCGCTGTGGGGTGAACCGTTGCCCGGCTCCGTGCGAAGCCTGCCAGCGGATCAATTGCTCGAAACCGCATGGACCGAACGAACCTGGGCGATCATTCCATTCGAAGCCCTCGAACCGAAATGGAAAGCGCTGACGATTGACGGACAATCCCCCATCCGCAAAGACTTCGATCCTTCCACCTACCCTCTCATCGTTGATTTCACCCTTCAATCATCGAACAATCTCCAATTCTCCAATCTCCAATCCTCTAATCTCCAATCCTCCAATTCTCTAATTACCAATTACGATTCATCAAAAATTACCACCGTCATCCTGACCGGCGTCACCGCCCTCGTGCGCGCCACCGCGTACACGATGGAACTCAAAGGCGTGACCTACCCCGGCGAACGGATCCGCGACGTAATGCGCGCAGCGGACATCGCCCACGTGAGCAACGAGATTCCCTTTTTCACCGGCTGCCGCTTCCCGAAACC
>CAYQOF010000220.1:2641-5359 GCA_964419035.1 uncultured Anaerolinea sp.
TGCAACCGTCCCGATGTCGGCAGGTTCCCCACCGCCACCGGCGTCCGTCCCGGCGCGGCGCCGTGCGACTTCACCTATCTTGCAGGAAAGATCAATCAATTGAAAGCCGAAGGGTATGTGGTCATCGCCACGTTTCAATGGAACGAAAGTTACGACCCGCGTCCCAATCCGCAGCAGGTCAGCGAGTTTCGCCTGATGGCGGATTCCGGCGCGTCCATCGTCAGCGGGAGCCAGGCGCATTATCCGCAAATGATGGAGTTTTACAAGGATGCCTTCATCCATTACGGGCTGGGCAACCTGTTCTTCGACCAGATGGGCGATCAGGGTTGGATGCCGCCCGGCATCCGCCGCGCCTTCCTGGATCGTTACGTGATCTACGACGGCAAACTCGTCAGCGTCGAATTGCTCACGGCGTTATTGGAGGATTACGCGCGGCCGCGTATAATGACGGAGCAGGAGCGCGTCGGGTTTTTGCAGGAATATTTTTATTACAGCGGATGGATGCCCTTCCTCCCGACTCCGACCCCGACCATCACGCCTACCTTGACGCCCATGTCCATCCCGCCTCAGCCCGGGACCTCGAACCTGATTCCGTCAACCACGCCGAGTTCCAATCCATAATAATGCTAGAGCCGCCGTCCCGGCGGCTTGAGCGTTGAACAAATAGGAGCCACACCATGACCATCCACGACATTTCCGTAACCATCTCACCGTCTCTTCCCGCCTGGCCCGGCGACCCGGGACTCGAACTCGAGCGGATCGAATCCATGGACGAGGGCGCGCACGCCAACGTCACGCGTATCAGCGCCAGCGTGCATCTCGGCACGCACGTGGACGCGCCGCATCACTTCCTCAACGACGGGCGCACGGTCGAATCGCTGCCGCTCGACGTGTTGACCGGTCCCTGTTACGTGTTGCAATTGCCGGATGGAATTGATGCGATTACCTCCGAAGTGCTGGATCGCACCGAGATCACGTCCGATATGAAGCGCATTTTGTTTGGCACGCGCAATTCCAAACTGTGGGCAAAAGGGGAGACGCAGTTCCAGACCGATTTTGTTGCCATCACGGAAGACGGCGCGGAATGGCTGGTCGAGCGCGGCGTCCAACTCGTCGGCGTGGATTATCTATCCGTCGCGCCATATGGCGATTCTGTGCCGACGCACACGGTCTTGCTCAAGGCTGGGGTTGTGGTCGTGGAGGGATTGAATCTCTCTCAGGTCATGCGCGGGTTCTACGACCTGTATTGCCTGCCCTTGAAGATCGCGGGTTCGGATGGCGCGCCGGCGCGGGCGATCCTGATCCAATCATGAGGCTGGCGGGCGGACGACGGGGAATCACAGCCGTATCGCTCATCGTTTATCTGCTATCGGCTTGCGCCGGGTCGGTTCCGGTTGTGAACACGCCGGACGTATTCGTGCCGATCGTCACGCCCACACCGTTTTTGCCGCAGGTCACATTGCCGGCTTCCGGGAATGACTTATCTACAATTGTTCCTTTTGAAGGAACGTTTGGTGACGCCGTGCCGCGCGCTTTGCGCGGACAGATCACAGCGTTGGGATTGCCAGGCGGCGCGAAAGTGACGCTCGATATTTCCCCGCCCGCTGACCCATCCACTCCGTACGAAATTCAATTCCAATGGCTGTATGTTTTGGCCGCGCCGTTCCCGACCGTGCGCGATGGTGTGACTTCTGACGAATTGCGCTCCATGTGGAGTGACGGAGTAACACCTGCATTGTTCAATGGCAAGCCGCTGCTGATGGCAGAGTCAACCCTCGCCGCGTTCAAGGCAATTTGGGGCGAACCAGTTTCCGGGTCGGCGCGAAGCGTGGACGAAGATCAATTGTTGGATGCCGCATGGAATGAATCCGCCTGGGCGATCATCCCGTTCGAGGAATTATCCCCGCGTTGGAAGGTCCTGACCATTGACAATCAATCGCCGATCCGCAAAAACTTTGATATCGCTTCATATCCGCTTGTCATTGACTTCACTCTTCAATCGTCGGGTAGTCTCCCAGTCTCCAGTCTCCAACCATCCAATTACGACCCATCGAAACTCACCACCGTCATCCTCACCGGAGTCACCGCGCTCGTGCGCGCCACCGCCTTCAAGATGGAGCAAAAGGGCGTCATCTATCCGGGTATGGACATACGGGATTTGATGCGTGAAGCGGATATCGCGCACGTCAGCAATGAGGTTGCGTTCTACAGCGGATGCCCGCCGCCGAATCCCAACGCCGATCAATTGATCTTTTGCAGTGACCCGAAATACATTGACCTGCTCACCGACATCGGCGCGGACGTGGTGGAACTGACCGGCAATCACTTTGCCGATTACGGCAGAACGCCCATGGATGAAACAGTTGCGATCTATAATACGCACAACATTCGCTATTACGGCGGCGGCATTGACTTGCAGGATTCGTTCGAACCGGCGGCGTTCGAGATCAATGGCAATAAGATCGCATTTCTCGGCTGCAACCAGCCGGATGTCGGCGGACCGAAGGCGGCGTCAGAGACGCGCCCCGGCGCGGCGCCGTGCGATTTCGATTATTTCACAATGAAGGTCGCGGAATTGAAAACCGCAGGCTTTCTCGTGATCTTCACGTTCCAGTGGTATGAGGATTACGTCCCGTATGCCGATCCCTCACAGGTGAGCGGTTTCCGCCGCATCGCCGACGCGGGCGCGGACATCGTCAGCGGCAGCCAGGCGCATTT
>CAYQOF010000221.1:0-3627 GCA_964419035.1 uncultured Anaerolinea sp.
AAATGATTTAGACACGGAGTTCACTGAGTTCTTTGAGCATCAAGCCACAGAAAACACAGAGGGCGCCGCAGTCCACAGGCCAAAATCAAACCCATCAACCAGTAAAATTCAGAATCTCCGTGTCTCTGGGGCAGTTTCTTCAAGCGCCCACGCGGCGGTTGACGTGGAAACGGAAATAGCCGGGGATGAAATAACTGATCGAATAATCCACGACGCGGTTGTTCACATCGTACAACTGCGATATGAAATACAGCAACACGTCGTCGCGCTGGATCTCGAGCGCCTTCGCCACGTCGGCGGGCGCGTTGGTGGCGCTGATCGCCGCGCGCGACATGGACAGGCTGTCGCCGCGTTCGATCAGGAAATCCAGCACCGAACCTTTGAATTCCCCGGTCAGATCGGCTGGGTCGAGCACCTCCACGGCAAGGTTATCGATCAGGTATGCGGCAGGGCGTCCATTGGTGCGCATCACGCGTCGGACGCGCGTGAGGCGGTCACCCTCCGCAACGCCGAGACCCTTTGCAATCTCTCCCTGTGCCTCCACAGACTCGATATGCAGGTCGCTGACCTGAATATCGAGATTCATGCGGCGCGCCATCGTTTCGAGACTTTCCAGCATCTCGAGCCCGGCCTCGATCACCGGCACCTTGCCAACAACGTATGTGCCGGAACCCTGACGGCGGCGGATCAAGCCCTGCGTCTCGAAGGTGCGCATCGCTTCGCGCAGTGTGGCGCGCGAGACGCCCAACTTTTTCGCCAGGTCAGGTTCTGAAATGAGACGCCCACCTGCAGGTGTGCGCGCGATCAGCGCGGCAAGATCAGCCTGCAAACGTTGAAAAGGAAAATTAGCCATCATCCCTCCAATACGGGAATAAATTTGAATTGGGTCACATCCACGAGACCCTTGTCAGAAATCCGCAACTCAGGGATTACCACGAGCGCAAGCAGTGACAATTGCATGTTCGGGTTATTGAGATTGCATCCGCACGCTTTGAAACCTTTCAATATGGATTCCGCTTTCTTCGCGACCACGTCCGCCTTTTCGGTGGACATGAGACCCGCGATCTTCAACTCGACCTGACCGATGACCTTCCCATCCTTGACGACGACCTGACCGCCCCCGCATCGCGCGAGACTGTTGCCTGCCGCCGCCATGGATTCCTCATCCGTCCCGACGACGATCATGTGATGCGAGTCGTGCGCCACTGTTGAAGCAACCGCGCATTTCGACGTGAAGCCAAAGCCGCTGACGAGTCCCATCGTCACGCCGCCGGTCCCCTTGTGTCGTTCGACGAGCGCGATCTTGGCAATGTCGCGTTCCATGTCCACCTTGATTTCGTTGTCGTTCGGATACAAGTCGAACGTCAAGTGTCGCGTGGGAGCCTGATTCTCGATCACACCGATCACGTTCGCTTTGACCTTCGACTTGCGACCCTTCGATGAACTCAGGGCAGCGCCTTTGACTTGTAACTTAAAATCCTCCGCCCTCAACTTCATCTTCAACTTCACCGAGTTCCTCACCCACGCGGGATACGTGAACTTCGGCAGGTTCACTTTCCACTTGCCTTTCTCGGCAATGACCTGCCCCTTAGCAATGACCATATCAGCCTTGAAGTCCTTCAAGTCCTTTACCAACACCACATCCGCCCAGCGACCGGGCGCGATCATGCCCATTTCCTTTGACAGACCAAAATGTTCGGCAGTGTTGATGGTCATCATCTGGATTGCGGTCATCGGGTCGAGTCCCTGCTCGATGGCGTGACGCAGGACGCGGTCCATGTGACCGTCCTGCGAGATGGTCTGGACGTGCGAGTCGTCGGTGACGAGGAGGAAGCGGCGCGAGTCCAGACCGAGTTCCGTGATCGCCCCTGCCTGTGAAGCGACGTCGAACCACGCCGAGCCGTATCTGAGCATGGCTTTCATGCCCTGGCGCACGCGCTCGACCGCATCTTCGAGATGTGTGCCTTCGTGGTCGTCCTCCGCGCCGCCGGCCGCGTATCCGTGGAACGGGATGCCGAGATCGGGCGAGGCGTAATGTCCGCCGATGGTCTTGCCGTGCGCGTGTGTGATGGACATTTCCTCGAGCATCTTCCTGTCGCCCATGGAAACTCCAGGGTAGTTCATCATCTCACCCAGACCGATGATGCCTTTCCACTTCATGGCTTGCGCCACCTCTTTCGGTCCGATGGACGCGCCGGGCGTTTCCAGCCCGGGCGCGGAGGGAACGCACGAGGGCATCTGCACCCACACGTGGATGGGCTGGATCTGCGCCTCGTCCACCATCAGTTTTACGCCTTTGAGCCCGAACACGTTCGCCATCTCATGCGGGTCCACGAACATGCCGGTCGTGCCGCGCACCGCCACCGCGCGTACAAATTCCGTGACCGTGACCATGCCCGATTCGACGTGCATGTGACCGTCGAGCAGACCGGGCACGAGATATTTTCCCTTCGCATCAATGACTTTTGTCTTTTTACCAATTGTGTGACGCGCGTCCTCGCCGACGTAGGCGATGTGTCCATTCTTGATGGCAACGTCTGAGCCGGGAATGATCTCGCCGGATTGGACCGACACCCATTTGCCGTTCAGGATGACCAGATCGGCAGGGACACGTCCCATGGCGGTATCAACAAGTGCACGAGTTAGTTTGGTCGAGGAGGGCATTCCTTCTCCTTGTGAATATCGAATGTTACAGGTTCAACAGACATGAAACCCTATCCATGATAACTTCCTTCGATAAGGACAACACCCGACAAAGGTCTCAGATTCGCCTTGCCGTTCGTCACGAAATCCAGCGCTCTTTTGTAGTTGGACTCAACGGGGTCGAGCGAATCGATGAACAAGGCGGTATCCGGTTCCCACTCGCGGAACCGTTCGCGCTGGTGTTGGATGCGCTCCCATGTGGCGGCATCCGGGTCGTTCAGTTGACCGAAGCGGGTCGTCACGCGTTCCCGCCATACCTCTTCATTGGATACAAAGACGTAGATCGGCAGGAAACACGCGTCGTATTTGCGAGCCAGTTCCTGCGCATGATGACGATCCGTGTTCATGAAGACCGAATCGACGATCACGCTCAGACCCACTTCAAGCTGTCTCTCCGTCAGCCCGAGCAGGATCGCCACCCGCGAGTCCCAGAATGGGACGCCGGCATCCTCCGGGATTTCGCCGATGACATCGTCAATGCACAGGAGCGGAAAACGCAGTTCACGCGCCAGCCGTTTCGCCAGCGTGGATTTTCCCGTGCCGGGAAGCCCGGAGAAGATGATGAGCGAGGTCTGCATGTTATTGCGCCGAAACCACGTAAAAGAGCAGCAAGATCGCCAGGAAGAATGGAATTGCGACGAGCCAGGCAAGCATCTCCCTGCCGCGTGACATGAAATAACCGGAACCGAACAGGAGCAGCGGCAGCAGGAACGCCGGTGAGCGGATGACGGGAAACCCGCTCAGGTACCACGAAAACGGAAAGGAGAGGATCGCCGCCGCGACGAGAAAACGATAATTGTTTTTGAACAGACCAGCACCGGCAAGGATGAGCGTCGCCACAATGGCGGGCCAGCCGACGAGCAGGATGAGGATGAAATCGAGCATCGTTCGGGTTGGGTTACAGGTTTAAGGTCACAGGTCGAA
>CAYQOF010000221.1:3727-5327 GCA_964419035.1 uncultured Anaerolinea sp.
GTCGAAGGTCACAGGTCTAAGGTTTGGACGTTTCAACTTTCCAACGTGCTAACTCTCCAACAGACGTTTCGCCGCTTTGTTGTGTCTCTCGATCACCTTGCGTTCATCCACAGTGACCAATTGTCCTTCCTTGACGATGAATTTACCGTTGACCACCGTGTAATCCACGCGGACGGGTTGACCGAAGACAACTGCCGAAACGGGATCGTGCATTCCAGTAAATTCGATGCGGTTCAAGTTTACCGCGAAGAAGTCGGCGCATTTGCCCGGTTCGAGCGAGCCGATGTCTTTGCGTCCCAACACTGCCGCGCCGCCGCGCGTGCCGAGGTACAAGGCATCTCTGGCTGTCATCAATTTGCGAACCTCACCCCCGGCCCCTCTCCTGTCAGGAGAGGGGGGAGGACTGGCAGAAAAACCAGTGATCCCCTCTTTCACACGCGAAAGCAGCATCGCGTTGCGGACTTCGGCGAGGAGGTGCGAGCCGTCGTTGGAGGCGGAGCCGTCCACGCCGAGACCGACGTTGACGCCAGCCTGACGATATTCCTTGACCGGCGCGATGCCCGAAGCGAGCCGCATGTTCGATGTCGGACAGTGCGCCACCCCGCAGTTATGTTTGGCAAAGACTTGAATCTCCTCGTCATTGACCCAGACCGCGTGCGCGAACCAAACGTCGCCGCCGACCCAGTCCACTTCCTGCATGTACCCGACCGGGCGATGACCGAACATCTGCATGCAGAATTGTTCCTCGTCCTCGGTCTCGGCGAGGTGCGTGTGCAAATGCACGCCATATTCCCGCGCCAGTTTCGCGGATTGTCTCATCAAATCGGAGGTCACGCTAAAGGGCGAGCACGGCGCAAGGACGACCTGCACCATCGAGCCGGGTTTCGCGTCGTGATATTTCTCGATGAGGCGCTGTGAGTCTTTGAGGATGGACTCTTCGCTGTCCACCACGCTGTCGGGCGGGAGTCCGCCTTTCGATTCGCCGAGGGACATCGAGCCGCGCGAGGCGTGGATGCGGAGTCCGATCTCGGAAGCCGCGGCAATTTCGTCGTCGAGGCGTGAACCGTTTGGAAAAAGGTAGAGATGATCCGATGCGGTGCATCCTGAAAGGGCGAGTTCGGCTAATGCGGTGGAAGTCGAAATAAAAATATCATCGGGGTTCAGGCGCGCCCAGATCGGGTAGAGGGTCTTGAGCCAGTTGAAGAGGTTGGCGTCCTGCGCGGCGGGAACGGCGCGGGTGAGGGTCTGGTAGAAGTGATGGTGCGTGTTGACCAGCCCCGGCAGGAGGACGTGACCCGTAAGGTCGAGGATTTCGTCGGCGGTTTGCGGGAGGTCGGTGGTTTTGCCGACCTGCTCGATGAAGCCGTCGCGAATAAAAAGACCACCATCCGACAGTTCGGTTTGGTGGTCGTCCAGGGTGAGGAGATGGGCGTGCTTGACGAGGAGGGTTGTCATGCGAGAGAGAATTAGAGGATTGGAGAATTGGAGACTGGAGATTTGCGGTGGTCGAGTGGCGAGCGTTCTTTGTGAGCGTATCGAGACCAGATTTGCCTAGTTGTCTGACAAATATAGTGTAGCAGAAGAGAGGGAGGTTGTCAAC
>CAYQOF010000222.1:0-5324 GCA_964419035.1 uncultured Anaerolinea sp.
GAAAAACCCCTTTGCGCTCTTCGCGTCTTCGCGGTGAAAAACAAAACACGCCCTCGCGGACGTGTTTGAGCGGGGAGGACAGGATTCGAACCTGCGACCGAGGATTTCGCCCCGGTAACCGCTTAGCAGGCGGCCCCATTCGACCACTCTGGCACCTCCCCAAATTCATTTACGATTTTGGATTTACGATTTGGTATCAATCTGAAATCCAAAATCATCAATCGTAAATCGTCTGGCGGAGGGAGTGGGATTCGAACCCACGTTGGTGTGACCCAAACATGTTTTCAAGACATGCGCCTTCAGCCGCTCGGCCATCCCTCCACAATGCCCTGATTTTTTGAGGGCGCAGGGGATTTTACCATAAATAATCTTGGTATAATTCGCGCTCTATGGAAAAGAAATACCACATCTGGACCGAAGGCTGCCAAATGAACGTCGCCGACTCGCAGCGCGTCGGCTCGTCGTTGGAGCATCTGGGCTACACTTTTACTGATAAAGCCGAGGAAGCGGACGTTATTGTTTTAAACACCTGCGTCGTGCGCCAGTCTGCGGAGGACAAGGCGCTCGGACGCCTCTCAAGCCTGCTCCCGTTGAAGAGACAGAATCCCGACCTTGTCATCAACCTGATGGGATGCCTCGTCGGTGTGCGCGGCGCGGACAAATTGCGCGAGCGGCTCCCCTATGTGGATGTGTTCTCGCCGCCCTCCGACCCGGGTCCGCTGGTCTCGTTCCTCACGCAGGGCGAGATCCGTTCGCTGGAGGATACCGAAACGACGCGCCGCTTCCTGATGATGGACGACGAGTTGATCCTGCCGCAGCACGAACGCGGACAACTCGTCAGCGCGCACGTGCCGGTGGTGTACGGCTGTTCGCATGCCTGCACGTTCTGCATCATCCCGTTCCGCCGCGGCGTGGAGCGCAGCCGCCCGGTGGGGGACATCGTCAGCGAGATACGCTCGCTTGCCGCGCAGGGCGTCAAGGAAGTGACGCTCCTCGGTCAGATCGTAGATCGCTACGGCAAAGATATTCCCGACGGTCCAAATCTCGCCGCATTGCTTCGCATCGTGCATGATGTTGACGGCATCGAGCGGATTCGCTTCCTCACCTCGCATCCCAATTACTTCACCGAAGAACTAATGGAAACCATCGCCGAACTTCCGAAGATCATGCCGCACATCGAGGTGCCGGTCCAGGCAGGCGATGACGAGGTGCTGGCGAACATGAAGCGCGGGTACACCCAGCAGGAATATCGCGATCTCGTTGACCTCATCCGCAAAAAGATTCCAGATTGTTCCATCGCGACGGATATCATCGTCGGCTTCCCAGGCGAGACCGAGGAACAATTCATGGAGACCTACCGCGTCCTCTTGGATTTGAAACTTGACGTCGCGCATTTAGCCCGCTACTCCCCCCGCGAAGGGACCGTCGCCACGCGCCGCATGGAAGATAACGTGACCGCGGAAGAAAAGATGCGCCGCTTCCGCATGTTGGAGGAATTGCAGGAAGAAATCGTCGCGGAGATCAACAAGAAGTATCTCGGTCAGACCGTGGAAGTGTTGTTCGAGGAAAAAGTGAAGAATCGCTGGAAGGGACGCACGTCTACGAACAAACTAGTCTTTGTGGAATCAGAAGAGAATTTGAAAGGCGAAATCCTCCCAGTCACCGTCACGTGGACGGGACCGTGGTCCATGCAGGCGAGTTTGCAAAGACAGCCGGAGTTGATTACCGTGTAGAGCGAGATACGCAAAGCGTCTCGCTCTACTTTTTGAGGAGGCTCATCTACGAAAAGTGTGCAAAAACATTCGCGCGTAGCGGACGTTCTCTAACGTCTCCACACAAATCACACACGAGCCTTTGAGGAAACATGAAGAAAAACAAAATCCGCCCGTTAGCCATTTGTGTGTTTCGTCATGACAATCGCATCCTCGTCGCGGAGGGATACGACCCGATTAAGGAACAGACCTTTTATCGCCCTTTGGGCGGAGCGATCGAATTCGGCGAACACAGCCAACAGACCATCCGCAGGGAGTTGATGGAGGAGATCGGCGCGGAGGCGGGGGAGTTGAAGTATCTCGGCGCGCTGGAGAACATCTTCGTTTTCAACGGGGAGCCGGGTCACGAGATCGTGATGGTCTACGATGGGGCGTTGAAAACGCGTGGGTTGTATGAGCAGGCTCTGATTGATGGAAAAGAAGCGGAAGTTGATGAATCCTTCAAGGCGATGTGGAAGAGTCTCGATGAGTTCGGAGAGGGGAAATCCATTCTATATCCCGATGGTTTGCTGGAGATGTTGAGGTAACCGAAAAGAGACCCGCTGTATGGCAGGTCTCTTTTCACGCGTCACAAATCTACTTCACCAAATTTCTCAACACGGTATGGAGGATGCCGCTGTTGCGGTAGTAATTCACTTCCACTTCGGTGTTCAGCAGGGCAATGACTTTGAACTCGATAACCACTCCATTGGGCTTTGTCGCTTTCACATTCAGAACCGACTTGGGTTTCATGGCATCGCTCAAGCCTTCGATGTCGAAGACTTCATCTCCTTTGATGCCAAGCGATTCGGCATTTTGCCCGTCCATGAACTTCAAGGGAAGGATGCCCATGCCAACCAAATTGGAGCGGTGGATGCGTTCAAACGATTCGGCGATGGCGGCTTTTACGCCTTGCAGTAATGGGCCTTTCGCCGCCCAGTCGCGGCTGGAGCCGGTGCCATATTCCTTGCCGGCAATGACAATACATGACACGCCTTCCTGCTTGTATTTCATCGCCGCATCGTAAATAGACATGACCTCGCCGGTGGTGTGATGTTTTGTCCAGTTTCCCTCCTTCGGCGCGACGAGCAGGTTCTTCAAGCGGATGTTCGCAAACGTGCCGCGCGTCATCACCAGGTCATTGCCGCGGCGCGAACCGTAGGAGTTGAAATCCTTTGGCTGAATACCCAGGCTTTGCAGGTATTTCCCGGCGGGGGAGTCCGCTGCGATGTTGCCGGCAGGGGAGATGTGGTCGGTTGTGATCGAATCGCCGAACAGACCAAGCACGCGCGCGCCTTTGATGTCATTCACGGAAGGCGCATCCAGAGTCAATGTTTGGAAGTAAGGTGGGTGATGGATGTACGTCGAAGCCTCGTCCCATTCGTACAGATCGCCGCCGGAGACCTCGATCTCCTTCCACATGTCCGAGCCTTCAAAGACGCTGGCGTAACGATCCCGGAACATCTTCACGTCGAGGCTGGATGCAATCGTTTCGGAAATTTCCTGTTGTGTGGGCCAGATGTCTTTAAGATAAACGGGACCGTCCTTGCCCTCGCCGAGGGGTTCCTGGTTGAGGTCAATGTCAACGGTTCCGGCGAGCGCATAAGCGATGACAAGCGGCGGGGAGGCGAGGAAGTTCGCCTTGACGAGCGGATGGATGCGTCCCTCGAAATTGCGATTGCCCGAAAGCACCGCCGCAGCGACGAGGTCGCTGCCTGTGACAGCCTTCGCAACCTCGCCCGGAAGCGGACCTGAGTTGCCGATACAGGTGGTGCATCCGTAGGCGACGATGTTGAATCCGAGTTGGGCGAGCGGTTCGATCAGGCTTGCCTGCCGAAGGTATTCGGTCACGACGCGCGAGCCCGGCGCGAGGGACGTTTTGACGTAGGGCTTGACGCTCAATCCCTTTTCGATTGCCTTCCTTGCCAGCAGTCCCGCGCCGACCATCACGGACGGGTTCGAGGTGTTCGTGCAGGAAGTGATGGCGGCGATGACGACCGCGCCGTGCTTCATCTTCATCGAGCCGCCGTTTGCCTGCCCCTGCGACGAAGGAGCAGGGGTGCCGAAGGTCGCTTCGGTATCCACAGCCTCAGGCTTGAGTTCGAAGCCGCGTTCCTTGACAGGGGCGGTGAGCGCCTTTTTGAAGGTTTCCTTCAGTTCAGCCATCGGCACGCGGTCCTGCGGACGCTTGGGTCCAGCCAGTGAAGGGACAACAGACTCTAGGTCGAGTTCGAGTATATCTGTGAATTCGGGGTCGGGCGTGGATGCGTCGCGGAAGAGTCCCTGTTCGCGCAGGTATGCCTCTGTCCGTTCGATGACATCAGCCGGGCGGCCCGTCAACCTCATATAGCGGAGCGTTTCCGCGTCGACGGGGAAATAACCGATGGTCGCGCCGTATTCGGGCGCCATGTTGCCAATCGTGGCGCGGTCAGGCAAGGACATCGTATCCAACCCCGGACCGAAGAACTCGACGAATTTGTCCACGACGCCCTTGTTGCGGAGCATCTGCGTGACAGTGAGGACGAGGTCGGTCGCGGTGACGCCGTCGCGCAGTTTGCCGTGGAGTTTGAAACCGATCACGTCGGGCAGGAGCATGTCCATGGGCTGCCCGAGCATCACGGCTTCGGCTTCGATTCCGCCCACGCCCCAGCCCGCCACGCCAAGTCCGTTGATCATTGTGGTGTGGGAGTCTGTTCCGACGAGCGTATCGGGGAACAAGACCCTAAAGGTCTCCGAGACCTTTAGGGTCTCTTCTTTCATCATCACAACATCGGCAAGATATTCAAGATTGACCTGATGCACGATGCCGGTCATCGGCGGCACGACGCGGAAATTGCTGAACGCTTTCTGTCCCCATTTGAGGAATTCGTATCGTTCGCGGTTGCGCTGGAATTCCATTTCGGTGTTGCGCTGCAGGGCATCCTGTGTGGCGAAAAAATCCA
Source organism: uncultured Anaerolinea sp. (assembly GCA_964419035.1). Lineage (GTDB taxonomy): Bacteria > Chloroflexota > Anaerolineae > Anaerolineales > Villigracilaceae > Defluviilinea. The sequence continues at coordinate 4,694 of CAYQOF010000222.1, forward strand.
CCTGGATGGAATGGTCAATGACTAGGTCCACCGGCACGAGCGGATTGATCTTCCTCGGGTCGCCGCCCAGACGCGCGACTGCCGCGCGCATCGCGGCAAGATCCACCACTGCGGGGACTCCCGTAAAATCCTGCATGACGACGCGCGCGGGAAGGAAGGGGATGCCGGGGCGGCTTCCCACCCCCACCTTCGCCTCCCCCATTTTCGCAGAAAATGGGGGAGGTTGGGAGGGGGTCGGGGTCCACCCGGCAATGTTCTTCACGTCCGCCTGCGTGATTTCCCTGTCATTGCATTGACGGAGCGCGGCTTCGAGCAGGATGCGGATCGAAAACGGAAGCCGCTTGAGTTGAGTCAGACCCGCTTTTTCCAGAGCGTCGAGCCGGTAAATGACATATTGTTTATCCCCAACTTTTAAGACGCCGCGTGAATTAAAAAAGTCGTTCATGGGGTACTCCTTTGGTGAATTATTGCCGAATGCGTACTCGACGTTCTCTAGCTGTGTGCGCAAGAGAGCGCACGCTACGCAAAGCGACTTTCTTTCACCACCAATTAAAGATACAAAGGAGCGCCTTTGCTATCCTTGCCTGTGTGGTGCCGTTTATATTTTTAAGTCGGTTTTGAGTCTTGAAAC
>CAYQOF010000223.1:0-5323 GCA_964419035.1 uncultured Anaerolinea sp.
CCTTGACCTGTAAGCGGCTCTCGCTGCCGGTGGTCTTGACCGCATCGCGGAACATGGTCACATCCTTCGGGCAGGCGACGACAAAATTCGGAACATCAGTCAACGCAACCGCTTCACGGACGCGCATTTCGGCTGGACGCTCGTGACCGGGCTTCTCCTCCATCCAGATGCGCCCGCCTCCCGCGCCGCAGCAGAAGGCGCGGTCGCCGTGACGCGGCATCTCGATCGATTCACACCCTGTCGCGCGCAAGATGCGGCGCGGAGCGTCGTACACGCCGTTGTAGCGACCGAGATAGCAGGGATCGTGATAAGTAATTCTTGCATTCAGTTTTGTGCCGAACTTCAATTGACCCGAGGAGATCAGTTCATCGAGCAGTTCGGTGTAGTGCAAAATGCGCGGACGACCGTTCCCGTTCCATGCATACTCATTCTTCAAGGTGTTGTACGTGTGCGGGTCCGTGGTGACGATGTTCTCGTATTTGCATTTGGACAAAGCCTGCAAATTCTTCTCCGCCAGCATCTCGTACAAACCTTCTTCACCCACGCGGCGCACGTCGTTGCCCGAGTTGCGTTCGGAGTCGAATAAGATTCCAAAATTCAAACCAGCCTTCTGGAAGACTTCCGCCGTTTTCCGCGTGACCTCCGCAAGCGTGGGGCTGTACGATGCGTAATCGCCGAGGAACCACAGATACTCGACAGGTTCTTTGCGCGCGTCCTTGATTGCGGGCTGCAGACCCTGCGTCCACCTGGCGCGCATCCGCTCGGACTGACCGAACGAATTGCCGTAGCGTCCCAGGTTGGCGAGCGCGTCCTGCAACTTGTTGTCCACGCGCCCCTCGACGATCAGGTACCGCCTCATTTCCACGATTGGATTGACGTGTTCGATGAACAGTGGACATTCCTGGTCGCAGGTGTAACAGGTGGTGCAAGCCCAAAGCGCTTCTTCCGTGATGACATCGCCTGTCAACGATTTGGATAATATTCCGTTCGACGATTTCGCTGTTAAAGCCGCGCCGCGTTCCTCCAGGTTGTGCCGCAAATCCATGATGAGCAGTTTGGGCGAAAGCGGCGAACCGCTTTGGGAAGCGGGGCACATTTCCTGGCAGCGTCCGCACTCGGAGCAGGTATAGAATTCGAGCATTTGTTTCCAGCGGAATCCCTCCATCACGCCGACGCCCGCCGCGCCATCCGCTGATTGTGGCGCGGACAATCGTCCGCGCGGTTCCAGATTTCGCAGTAAAACGTTGGGAATGGAAGTGACGATGTGGAAATGCTTGCCTGTCGGTAATTCCGTCAGGAACAGCAGCACAACGCCCAAGTGAATCCAATAAGCGGCCTCTTCGATCACTCCCTGCGCGGCAGGGCTGAGGCTTGCGAAGAGGAGTCCTGTCAGCGTGGAAACAGGTCTCCACGCGCCGAGCAGGTCTTCGTTAAGATTGATGCGGAGTCCGTTCATCACCAGCAGGCTGAGCATGATCGTCAAAATGAATCCCAGCACCTTCACGCCCGCGCCTTTGTGACTTCCGCGATAACGATCTGGATTGACGAGCAGGCGCAGATACAAACCATACGCGACCGCGATGACTACGAGTGTGACAAGCAAATCTTGTATTAGCGCAAGCGGACCCCATGTTCCAATGATCGGCAACACGTAGTGAGGATTTGCAAATGCCGCGAGACCTTCAACGATTGCCTGCAAGATGGTCAACGAGAGGAACAGGAAGCCCCAAAAGACGAAGAAGTGCGCCGTGCCGGGGACGAGAAAACGGAACAAACGCAACTGCGCGCCGACATAAACCAGCACGCCTTTGATGCGCTCGCCCCAATGATCAAAGCGACCGCTCGGCTGCCCGCGCCGCAGGTTGACCCACAACAGACGATATGTCCGCCAGACGAAAATGCCTGTTGCAGTGAACAGCGCGAGCAAAACGATGAGGGACTTCAACGCTTCGTAATTCATTTCAAGCTTTCGCTTTCAAATGCTCGGTCAGCACTTCGACCAGTTCGAAGATGTCCATCTCGACGCCGTATTTCGCCATATCGAAGATCGGCGCCTTCGGGTCGGTGTTGACCGCGATGATCGTGTCGCTTTGCGTGATCGCCTCCACGTGTTCGGGCGCGCCGCTGATCCCCATCGCAAAATAAACCTTCGGCTTCACCTGCTTGCCCGATTTACCGACGAGCCGCGAAGTCGGCAGCCAGCCCTGGTCAATCACGGGACGCGATGCGCACACCACGCCGCCGATCGCCTGCGCGAGCGCGTCCGCCAGTTCGATGTTGTCCTTGTTTTGGATTCCACGCCCGATGGCGATGAGTAGCGGCTCTTTGGAAATATCCACATCTGTGGATTCAGGCTCGATATATTTGGATAATGTGACGCGCAGCGCCTCCAACGCAGGGACGGCTGATTCCGTTACCGCAGGCGACTCCACGCTTTTGCCTTGATCCGGCGGATAACCGCCGGGCACCATCGTGACCAGCGCGGTCGGGGTTGGCAACTCACCTTCCGCCATGATCTTGCCTCCGCACATCTGGCTGACGAACTTCCCTTCCTGGGTAAAACTGCGGCAGGAATTCACCAACGGTAGGCTTAACCGCATCGAAAGCACACTGGCTACGTCCGAACCAATGGATGTGTTTCCAAACAAAACTGCGCGAGGTTGATCTTTCGTGATTACATCCGCCAGCGCTTTTTGATACGCGTCCGAAGTGAATTCCGCCAGCGACACATGATCGAGATACAAGACATGATCTACGGCAAAGTCTTTTGCCAAATCCTTTGCGTTGTGACCCAACAGCACGGCAACGACTTTTCCACTCGTTGCCTGACTCAACTCACGCGCCGCGGCGAGCATGATGTACGAAATATCCGCGACCTGCCCCCGCAGGTGTTCGATGACGACGTAAATATCCTGGCTCATCACCGCCTCCTTCACAACACGCCCAGTTCTTTGAAGAGACCGACCAGTTTGGCGGAGACTTCTTCGGGCGACCCTTCGATCATTTCTGCGTGCGCCGTCGCTTCAGGCTGGAACATGCGTCCGATTTCGGGAGCCCCGCACGGGTCGAGATCGGAGGCGTCCATTTCTTCGATGGAAGAGGTCTTCATCGCCTGCCGCACCTTGCTCACGGCGACGTAACGCGGCGGTTGTTCTGCGGCTTGGATTCCCAACACAGCGGGCAGTGTCACTTCCATTTCGGCGATCAAACCGCCGGGGTATTCCTTCTTGACGGAAGAGTTGCCATCGTTGATCGCAACGCCGGAGACGTAACCCACGTAAGGCAATCCCAGGGATTCCGCCAGCAGCGGTCCCGCAGAGCCGTCGAGATCGTTGTGCGCCTGCACGCCGGTCAGGACGAGATCGGGTTGCAATTCCTTGATGATCGCCGAGAACGCGCGCGCCAGCGCGTGATTGTTCGCCGCGCTGAAATCCCCTCTGACCTTGATGAGCCGGTCGGCGTCTTTTGCGGCGGCGGTGAACAGCACATCATCCGCGCCTTCGAGATCGGGCGCGATGACCGTGACCGTACCTCCGCCTTTTTCCTTCAAGAGGATGCCCTGCTCGATGGCGTGGTCATCGAACTCGTTGATGATCCAGCGCGCAAACGTCAGGTCGAGTGATGCGCCGCTCGCATCAATGGTCAACTCTTCCACGAGATCCGGGACGAGTTTCACCAAAACAACGATGTTCATAACGCCGCCTCCTTCATACTCCCATGGACTCAGCCAGCAGTTCGGCGATGTCCCGCACCTTCAACGTTTCCGCGCCGGGCAAGGTCTTGGCTGCATCTTCGAAGCGCGGCGATTCGTAGGGACAAGCCACCGCCAGCACATCCGCGCCTGCGTTCATCGCCTCGCGCACGCGCCAATCGGAGAGCCGCACGTGCGCCTTTTCCCATTGGAAGCCATCCAGCCACATCCCGCCGCCTCCGCCTCCACAACACAGGCTGGTGGCATGGTTGTGCAGCATCTCCACCAGTTCCACACCGGGGATGGCGCACAACAACTCGCGCGGCGGATCGAATATCCCGTTTGCGCGGCCGAGATAGCATGGATCGTGATACGTGACCTTGGCGCTGATCTGCTGTTTCACCAGCAGTTTGATCTGGTCAATCCGCTCGGCGAGAAATTCTGTGTAATGCTGTACGGGAAACTTGATGCCCAGCGCGGGATATTCATTTTTGATGGCGTTGTAAGCGTGCGGATCGGTGGTGACGATCTGGTTGAACTGATACTTGCCGAACACCTTCCCGTTCTTCTCCGCCAGCATCTCGAACAGACCGCGCTCGCCCGCCAACCGTTGTGAATCGCCGTCGCTGGATTCATCAGGACCGAGAATCCCAAAGTCCACGCCGAGCGCGTTCAAGACTCTGGCTAACGCCTTGGTCGCCGATTGCACGCGGGGATGATACGAAGCGTAATCGCCGACGAACCACAACACGTCCACCGGTTGTTTGTGCTTCGCCATGATTTTTACTTCCGGCTGAATGCCCATAATCCAATCCGCCCGTTTGCGCGGCGATTCGCCGAGCGGGTTGCCGTAGCGCTGGGAGTTGGCTAACGCGCTCTGCAATTCAGCCGGCACGTTGCCTGCCAGCAGCAGTTCCTCCTTGATGCTGGTCATCAGGCCGGGCGTTACCGGGATCCTGGAAGGACAAACCTGGGTGCAGGCATAACAGGACACGCACATCCAGACTGTATCGGTTTCCAGCACTTTGTTGATGCGGTCGGCGCGCATCATTGCGATCATGCGGCTGGGCGGATAGAGCATCAAATAACCAAACGGACAGATCCCACTGCAATTTCCGCATTCGAGACAAAGCCTCAATCTTTCCCCGCTTGGAGTCGCCTCAAGAACTCTCTCGTAAAATGTCCGTTCAACGGTCACAGAGGCTGTCATGGAGTACCTCCATCAACTTTGCCAGCCCGCCCGCAATGGGGCGGGAAGCCTCGAACGTACACGGCGTTCACCTCTCGAACAACGACCAAATCTACCCCGCCTATCTTTATTGTTGTGATTATATTCACGAATCCGAGTAATGAACGTCATCGTTATATGATGTAAATCGTCACCAAATTTCAAAGCGGTTTTCGAAACCAATTTTCCGTTTTGGAAAGAGCAAATGCGTGGAAGGCAGACCCTCTTTGTGTTTCTCAATTCCCCTTCCTTCATGTTCAGCGGCGGCCGTCAACAAAACACGCCCTCACGGACGTGTTTGCGCGGGGACGTCAAGCGCAGGACTCGAGCCTGTTTTTTTGCCTTCCTCGAAAAACCCCTTTGCGCTCTTCGCGTCTTCGCGGTGAAAAACAAAACACGCCCTC
>CAYQOF010000224.1:0-5321 GCA_964419035.1 uncultured Anaerolinea sp.
CGCGCCACCGCTGCATCTTTTATCAGGCGCGCCAAATGTTTGACCATCACTGCCTGTCTCTCCCCTGATTTTGCGCCAAAATCTGCAAGCACGGGTTCGAGCCATGCCTGATATGAACGCACGCACACATACACCGGACGGTTACGGCGATCGGGGAGGTTACCGATCAGCGAGGCAAGTTTCGCGCTCACCTCCGTCGCTTCGGGATGGATGAGCGGCGTCAGTACGATCCCGTACACGCCATGCGTCACACTCACGTAACATTTCATGCCCTCGTTGCACATCCAGCCCAGCGGTTTCCTCGGCTGCGGCTCGACGGGATGCAGCAACGGCGGCACGATCTGATGATACAGACTCTGCACCGAATGCAGATCAACGGACTTTACACGCGTCCACGCGAAGCCCGGGTTTGATTCCGTTATTTCGGAGACGTCCCACATCCTCTGCCACGCGTAGACCGAAAAGCCTGACTTGCGAAGCGAGATGAAGGCGTCGCTGGTTTCATCCACTTCCGCCAGCACGTGGAACGCGCCCCACGTCCCCGCCTGTGAGGCAAGATTTTCGATCAGGTCTGGAAGGTGCGGATGATCGAGTTGCGAGGCCGGGGCAAGATAATACAGTTTTGCAAACGTCTCATCGGGTGTATGGATGATCCCGCCAAACACCGAATCCTCTTCCCCGTCCGCTATGGCTGAATAGATATGCCGCGACGGGTTCATATAAGACAGCAATCCCGCGGCGCCCAATGGATTGCCGCGCGTCAACGTGCGCGCGGTATCCAGTCCCACCGCTTCGTCGCGGAAACTGTAGATGTAAGGCAGGTCCAGCAATGCCAGAGGGCGAATGGACATACTCGAATTATACGTCACACCTGCACTTGCATGCGGTGCAAGTGTTGCAAGCGCCGCGCTTCGACTTCATTCCACTCCGCTACCCTTCGGGTACCATGTCAGCGCGAGATAACCCGCAATGACGAACGAAATTAATCAACCAGCGACAGGAAATACTGGTGGAAGCGCGTGTCGTTCGTCAGTTCGGGGTGAAAGGATGTAGCGAGGAGATGTCCCTGTTGCGCGGCGACAATCCTCCCGTCTGGAACAGAAGCGAGGATCTTCGCGTCGCCGCTTACAGACTCAATGATCGGAGCGCGGATGAAGACCGCATGGTAGGGGGCATCCAACCCTGTAGCTTGTTTGAGTTCGGGGATGTCGAGGTCGGTCTCGAACGAATCGATCTGCCGACCGAAAGCATTGCGCTGGACCTTGATGTCCATGAGTCCCAGCAGAGGCTGGTCGCGCCCGATATCCTTCGAAATGAAGATGGCGCCCGCGCACGTGCCCCAAATGGCATGGCGCTGACCGAATTGCTTCAGGGGCTCCATTAATCTATACGCAACCGCCAGTTTCCCGATTGTGGTCGACTCGCCGCCGGGGATGATAAGTCCATCCAGCCCGTTGAGGTGCTCCGGCAAACGGACCTCACTCGTTTCGACATTGAGTTTCTTGAGCATCGAGATATGCTCTGCAAAATCGCCCTGCAGGGCGAGGACGCCTATCTTCATGGTTCGTATACAAGTACGCAAGGAAACAAGTAAACAGGTCATCACGTGTCTACGTGTGTACTTGTTTACTTGTATACATCCCTGTCTACCATCCCCTCCCCGCCAGCCTCTCCGCTTCTGGCATGGTCGCGACGGTGCGCCCCACCATCGGCTCACCGAGATTCCTGCTCACCTCCGCAAGAATGGACGCGTCCTGATAATGCGTCACTGCTTTGACGATTGCCGTCGCACGCTGCGCGGGGTCGCCGCTCTTGAAGATACCCGAGCCGACGAACACGCCATCCACACCGAGTTGCATCATCAACGCCGCGTCGGCCGGGGTCGCAACTCCACCCGCCGCAAAGTTGACCACAGGCAGGCGTCCAAGTTCCTTCGTCTCTTTTACCAGTTCATACGGCGCGCCGATTTCCTTGGCATACGACATCAACTCTTCGTCAGCCATTGTGGTCAGGCGGCGAATCTCGCCGATCACGGCGCGCGCGTGTCGCACCGCTTCAACGACATCACCCGTGCCTGCCTCACCCTTGGTTCGGATCATCGCCGCGCCCTCGCCAATGCGCCTCAATGCCTCGCCGAGATTGCGGCATCCACACACGAACGGAACTTTGAAGTTGTGTTTCAAAATGTGGTGCGCCTCGTCGGCGGGCGTCAGTACCTCCGACTCGTCAATATAATCCACGCCCAATGCTTCGAGAATCTGCGCCTCGACGAAATGTCCGATGCGGCATTTCGCCATCACGGGGATTGACACCGCGTCCATGATTCGCAAAATCAACTCGGGATCAGACATGCGGGCAACGCCGCCCTGTGCGCGAATATCCGCAGGCACACGTTCGAGCGCCATCACCGCGCACGCCCCCGCGTCCTCCGCGATCTTCGCATGTTCGGGCGTCACCACATCCATTATGACACCGCCCTTGAGCATTTGCGCCAGACCCTTCTTCTCGGTCCAGGTTCCAGTTTTGACTTCCATTTTTTGCTCCTTGACGCCGCATCTTTCGCGGTCATCCTATAAATATAGATAAATTGTGCGCGTGAGATTCTACCATGCTGACAGGGACGCATCACATGCCGTTGGAACTGATTCTGTGTCCGGTGAACTTTATCTTCCCTTGAGCGTTCTCCCTCACCCCAGCCCCTCTCCCATTGGGAGAGGGGGATTCTGCGACCTTGACAAAATCCGCCATCTGCATACAATTATGACAATGATACAATTAGTACAATAATACAAAGATACAATTTATGACAAATAAGAAACTCATCCTCCAAATTGACTTCCGCTCCGGCTTGCCCATCTACACCCAGATCGCGAATCAAATCCATGCGCAGATAGCCAGCGGAATCCTCAAGCCAGGGGACCAACTTCCCACAGTAAGAGCGCTTGCCGAGGAGTTACGCGTCAATTTCAACACAGTGGCAAGGGCATATCGTATATTGGATGAAGAAAGGATCATCTCCACACAACAAGGACGCGGTACGTACATCACCGAGATCCCGCCGCCGAAGGTCAGTGAAAAGTTACGAAGAGAATCATTGGAAGCATTAACCCAAAGATTCATCAGTGAAGCCATGCGGCTGGAGTTTTCGAAGAGTGAGATCAGGCAGATGGTCAACGATCAACTCAAGGCGTGGACGGAAGCGCAAAAGTTCGATAACGAATAATCAAAAGGAGAATGTCATGGACGCCAAATTTATCAAATCCGCATTGGAAAGGAAAAAAGCCCAAAACGCAGACCTGCGTATCTCGCCGATCGCAGGGACGATCTTCGGCGTGGCTTTGTTGATTGCCATCTTAGGCGCAGCGATTGGCGACGGCAAGTACAACGATGCTTTTTTGGCCGCCTGGGTAATTGGCTGGACGCTGATCGGCATGTATGTCCTGTTCGCGCTGAAAGTGGCGTCGCAATGGGAAAAGGTCGTCGTCCTGCGGCTCGGAAAATTCCATAAACTAGCAGGGCCGGGCCCGTTTTGGATCATCCCGATCATAGATACAACCCCAACCTGGATTGATCACCGCGTGATGGTCACGCCGTTCGCCGCGCAAAAGACGCTAACGAAAGATACCGTCCCTGTAGATGTAGACGCCGTTTTGTTCTGGGTCGTATGGGACGCGGAGAAGGCTGCGCTCGAGGTCGAGGACTATCGTGCCGCCGTGGACTGGGCGGCACAGACAGCCCTGCGAGACATCATCGGACGCATGATGCTGGCAGATATCCTTATCGGGCGAAGCATGATCGACAAGGAATTGCAACAGGTCATTGACGAACGCACCACGCCTTGGGGCGTGTCCGTGCAATCGGTGGAAATCCGCGATATCGTCATCCCGCAGGACTTGGAGGACGCCATGTCCCGCCAGGCGCAGGCGGAACGCGAACGACAGGCCCGAGTAATTTTGGGCGAATCCGAGAAGCAGATCGCGGACTCGTTCGCCGAAGCGTCGAAAGCCTATCAGAACAACCCGACAGCTTTGCACCTGCGCGCCATGAACATGCTCTTCGAAGGCTTGAAGGAGAAGGGAGCGCTGATCATTGTGCCAAGTTCGGCGGTGGATACGATGAATCTCGGCGGGCTCAGCGGGATGGTCGCATTGGGACAAAGTCAATTGCCGAAGGATAAATGATGTCATTGCGAGACCCCGAAGAGGTCGAAGCAATCTCCACCTTATGACGGGGATTGCTTCGCTACGCTCGCAATGACGGATAAAGTAAAAGGAGAAAAAATGACAACCCGCACTACGACCATGATCGTTTTGATCTTAATCGCCGCTGCCACGATCGCAGGGCTCGTATTCTGGAATCAATTCCCCGAGCAAATGGCTTCACACTGGAACGTCAACGACGAAGTGGACGGCTACATGTCCAAATTCTGGGGCGTGTTCATGATGCCGCTGATGACGCTGGGTATGTTCCTGCTCTTCCTCGCCATCCCGCTGATCGACCCGCTCAAGGCGAACATCGCCAAATTCCGCGGCGTGTTCAACCTGCTCATCGCCTTCCTCATCGGGTTCATGCTCTACATCCACTCGCTGACGCTGGCGTGGAACCTGGGCTACACGGGCTTCAAGATGAGCCAGGCGATGCTGCCCGCAATGGGCTTGCTGTTCTTCCTGATCGGTTACCTGCTCCGCCAGGCAAAACGCAACTGGTTCATCGGCATCCGCACGCCGTGGACACTGAGCAGTGAAACGGTTTGGGATAAGGTTCATCAGATTGGCGGACTGCTCTTCATGCTCTCGGGCGTGCTGGCGCTCATCGGCGGCTTCTTCGGCGGCATGACCGCCTTCTGGTTCATCATGATCCCGATCTTCGGTTCGGTGATCTTCCTGGTCGTTTACTCGTATGTGTTGTACGAACGCGAGACGCGGGCTTAATGCACAACGGAGCAGGCGTCCCCTGCTCCGTTTCACGTGAAACATGGAAAGGTAAAAATGCCCATTATTGAAGTCAACGACCTGCGGCGCACGTTCGGTGAAAATGCCGCGGTGGCTGGGATTACGTTCAACGTCGAGCATGGCGAAGTCTTTGGATTGCTCGGTCCCAATGGCGCGGGCAAGACGACCACGGTTCGACTCTTGAACGGAATCCTGCCACCGTCCGAGGGAACGGCGCGCGTCTTCGGGTTTGATCCCGCCACACACGGCGAAGACATCCGCCGCAAGACGGGAGTCTTAACCGAGACTCCCGCTCTCTACGAACGATTGTCTGCGTGCGAAAACCTGGAATTTTTCGCCGCGCTTCAAGCCATCCCCGCATCGGACGTG
>CAYQOF010000225.1:0-5246 GCA_964419035.1 uncultured Anaerolinea sp.
TCGCTGGCGTACTTCGCCGACGACGCCATGGCATACATCATCGGACTGCCGCCCACAGGAATGGAAGTCTATGCGGGAAAGGAACAGATCCGCGCCCTGTGGCAGGACAGCGTTGCCAATCATTTTCAGTGGGAAACAGAGGTCAAGTATGTTGATGGGAACATTGTCACAGTCAAAGCAAAAACCTGGCACGATTTCACGCGTCAACTCGGCGTCGCGCCGCTGGAATATAACGATGTATATGAGGTCAAAAACGGGAAAATCACCACGTACGGAACAACCATCACCGCCGACGCGCTCGCAAGATTTATGCCAGCCTTTGAAGAAGTGGTCCCTCCGGAAGAACCTGCTGCGCCCTCAACCGAACAATCCGTATCTGAAATGACGGTCACCATCGCTGGCGGGACTTGCACGCTCGATAGCCCCGCCCAACTTCAGGCTGGAGAGATCAAAGTTACTCTGAATGTCAAGGATCAAAACAAGGAAATGTACGCGTTGACGATATTCAACCTCGATGCGGATAAGGACTTTCTTGATCTCATGGCATCCACTGTCGGGATGCCGCCTTCCTGGGCAGACATGTTATTGTTCCAGGAATTGGGACCGGGCAAGGGTGAAGCCTATACATTTACTGTTGAGAAAGGTCCCGTTTACCTGATCTGCTGGTCGAAGCCGCCGGATCTGCCCATCGGCAACGCGGGACCGATTGAGGTTCAGGGGTCGCCCTGATTGATTTCCCTCCCTCGCCGCAGTTTAGACCTCCGAGGTCTTCACCCCCTTCACTGCGTTTCGGGGGTGCTTCGCAAAGACCTCGGAGGTCTGTATTTGCTTTCAAGGGCATGCCGCGAGATGTAAATATTTCTGACATTCTTCGATGGTCAATGAACGGGTGAGACGCGAGCGCGCCAGCGTTGCCAGACCTTCAACATCCATCGCATAAACGCGCACTGTTCCATCCTGAAAACTTCCTGCGATTACGTATTTACCATCTGGACTGAACGAGACGTGGTTGATCCAGCCGTCATGACCGGTCAGGTTGAGCAATTCCTTGCCTGTGGCAATATCCCAGATTCTTGCAGTTGCATCGTGACTGCCTGTTGCAAGGAGCGATCCGTCCGGGCTGAAAGCAACATCGAGTATCGAGGCGGTATGCCCGGAAAGAGTAAGCAGGTTTTCCCCGGAAGAGACACTCCATATCCTGGCGGTCTGATCCATCCCCGCCGTTACGATCCGCTTCCCGTCCGCGCTGAACAAAATCGCGTAGACCGGCAACGTATGACCCGTCAGGCTCAATAACTCCTTCCCGGATGCAGCATCCCACACTTTTGCTGTGCCGTCTGCACCAGCGGTAGCAATGCGGGTTCCATCTGTATTGAAGGCGAAAGCAATAACAGGACCAGTATGACTTGATAGGTTCAGCAATTCCCTGCCCGATGCGGCGTCCCAAACCTTCACCGTGCCATCGTCACTGCTTGTTGCGATGCGGGTTCCATCCGCGCTGAAAGCAACGCCTGTGACTGCCTCGGTGTGATTGACTGCAAAAGCGGACGTTTCCTCGCCCGTCCCTGCGCTCCAGACTTTTACGGTGTTGCCGAGGTCCACAGTGACGAGGCGCGTCTCATGCGGGCTGATGTTCCCGGCAATGATGGGCGCCTCATGGCTGGAAATGACGCTGGAAATTCTTTTACTCTTTCCATCGCTCTCAAGATCCCAGGTTTGAATATTTACCTCGAAAGGGCTGATGAAACTGGCTGTGAACAACCGCGTCTCTTCAAGGAAACCGCCTTCAAATCCCGGAAGGGTGGCCACCTCACGACTGCCGCCCGGAGAGACATCCCAAACCTTTGCCGTTCCATCGCGACTGGCGGTGGCAAGCCAGATCCCGCACCACTCGAAAGGATGATCGGGTGGCGCGACGCACTCCGGGCTGAACGACACATCGTTGATCGCGCCGCTGTGACCTGCCAGCGCAAATAAACGTTTTCCAGTTTCGGAATCCCAAATGATGGCAGTTCCATCCTGACTCCCGGTTGCGATTCGACTACCATCGGGGCTGAATTCGATGCCCCTGACGATTGCGGTGAACCCGGTCGCGCTGACCAGTTCCTCGCCGCTCGCCACATCCCATACTTTCAAATCGCTCATTGCTGTTGCGAGCCGCGCCCCATCCGGGCTGAACACAAGCGCGTTGGCGGCATGGGGCAGGGACAGTGATTCCTCCCACGTTTCGACATTCCAGACTGTCGTCCTTCCGTCTTCGCTCGACGTGGCAAGTTGCCTCCCAACCGGGCTGAATGCAACAGGACCGTGTTGCCCCTCCAAAGTTCGTATTAACTCACCAGTGTTTGCATTCCATACTTTGACCATCGTATCTCCGGCGGTTGCCAGAAGCGCGCCGTCCGCGCTGTAGGAAATACTCCAGACGATCCCATCGTTGAAATCGAGCGTGCGCAGTTCCTGGCCGCTCCCAATGTCCCATATCTTCACTGTTTTATCGTCGCTGGCAGTTGCCAGGACCTTTCCTTCGGGACGAAAAGCGAGATCATTGATGACCTGTGTGTGCCCTCTCAAAGTGATCAGTTCTTTGCCAGTTGCCGCCTCCCATACCTTTGCCATGCTGTCGCTGCCGGCGGTTGCCAGCAACTTTCCATCCGGGCTGTAAGCGACCCCCACAACATCCCCCGTATGACCGTTCAGTGTGTAATGGATTCTGGAATTCTGGATTGCGCGATGGAGCGCATCCTGCACCTCGTGGGGAATCGGGACACCTGCGGACTTCGATTCCGTGACTGCCTGTAACGCCAGCAAGATGCTGAGTTCCGCGTCCGCGTCCAGGTTGTTGATGGAAGCGAGCGCCAATTCGCGCGCCGCGGCAAGATGCGCCTGTCTGTTTGCGGAATTGCGCTGCCAAAAAGCCGTAATTGCCAGAATCAGGGCAAGGAGCAAAATGCCTGTGAGGTAATACGCGCGCCGGCGCAACTGCCGCGCCGAGCGCGTTTGTCCTTCGGCGCGCTGTCGTTCAGACTCAGCCAATTTCCGCGCGGCATCCAACTCGCGCTGTCTTTGCATTTCGCGTTCTGCATGTTCCCGTTCAGTGATGCTCTTTGAAGTCTCCAGAAATTCCCGTTCCAACAAATTCATATCCTGTGAATGCGTATCCGCCCATTCCAACGCTTGCGCCAATCGCGTGCCGCGATAGACCAATTCCACGTCGCGCCCGTGACTCTCCCATTCCCGCGCGGACTCGGTGATGTGACGATGCAGACGCAGCCCTTCGCGGTTTTCTGTCAGCCACTCGTGGAGGCGGTTCCATTCACGGATCAACGCCTCGTGCGCGACCTCGGCGGTTGCCTCCGTTGTAATGACCAGCCGCGCGTCCGAAAGCATTTTCAGGACGGCTTCAGTTGTCCTGCTCATGAGTGAATCGGGTTTGGGCGGCGGGATCAGTTCGCTCAGTTGGACGCGGCGGCGGGTCTCCTGCGCCCCTTCGCCCAACTCCGTCAGCCTGAGAAAAATGTTTCGTGCAATGACCTGCTCTTCGGGGGAAAGACGCGCAAAGACGGTCTCGGCGGTTTTGGCGATCGCCTGGTGAATCCTGCCTGATTCAGCGTATCCCGCGAGGGTCAACATTCGTCCGCTTCGGCGATGCCACGTTTCGAGCAAGGCGTGCGAGAGGAGGGGGAGCGCGCCCGGTTCGGGGGAGCGTTCGCCGTCCGCGCCGATGTCGTGGAGGAGTAAATCGGTCAGTCCCGGCTCGAACACCCAGCCGTTGACTCGCGCCGGTTCCTCGATTGCCCTGCGCAGTTCGTCGGCGTTCATCGGTCCGATGTATTCCTGGTTTTGGCTCAGGATTTTTCGCAGATTCTCGTAAGGCGCGCAAGCCGCGTAGAAATCTGCCCGCAGGGCAATGACCACGCTGATCTCTTGCGCGGCTTTGAGCAATGTGTTGATGAAAGATTTTCGTTCGCTTTCGTTCTGGCAAAGCGTGAACAACTCCTCGAACTGGTCCACAAAAAGCAGGCTGTGTTTTTTGAAACTTGCTGGCAGGGAATCAAGCGGGTGTTCGGTTGGTGTGATGACGAGCGCGGTCAGGGACTTGTTTCCGCGTTTCAAGGCTGGGATCAATCCCGCGCGCACGAGGGATGATTTGCCGCTTCCCGACGCGCCGATGATCGCTAGAAATTGCGCGTCTTTTGTTTTTTCGCGTGAATGGATTTGAGCCACCAAATGGGAGACCAACGCCTCACGACCGAAGAATAAACCTGCGTCTGTCTCATCGAAATATTGCAACCCCTTGAATGGCGGATCGCCCGGCGCGGGCGGCTCACGCTTTAGAAGCGGAGAGACTTTTTCCAATCTGCCGTCACGGATCGCTTCGTAAAGTTCGGTTGTTTCCTGCGTCGGTTCGACATTGAGTTCATTCGCGAGTATGCGGCGGCAGTTTTCATATTGCGCCAGCGCGGCGCTGCGTTGACCGTCGAGGGCGAGCAGACGCATGAGTTGCTGATGCGCCTCTTCGAGCCAGGGCTCGAGCTCGACTTGTTTGCGCGCAAAGGGCAGGGCTTGTTGATACTCGCCGCGCCCTTCGTGATGATCAGTGATGAGGCGCAGAGCCTCGATGGCTTGCCTTTTATATTGCTCCCGCTTGAGGGCAATCCACTCTTCGAAAGAATCGTTTTCGATGGAGGGAAAGCCTTCGAGAAAATCGCCCCGATACAACGCGACGGCTTGTTTCAGTTTTTCGATATCGTTTGTTTCGATGAGTTTTTTGAATTCCGCAATGTCAAGCAGGTGATCGCTCCCTGTGTTGAACTGAAGACTTTCGCGGCTGATCAGCAAATAAGGCGGACTGGCTTCGTCGTCCCCGATCACCTTCCGCAAATCCGCCAACGCATAGCGCAGGTTCGCCAGCGCGGCTTGCGTCGAAGTTTCCGACCAGAACATCTCAGCGAGGGATTCGCGGCTGTGCGGTTTGTCCATTTCAGCGATGAGATAGGTCAACAGCCCGCGCACCTTGTTCGATTCGAATTTCTGGTGAATCGCCTCCCCCGCGCCAACCTGCAGCGACCCAAGCAGCGAAATCTGCAAAGCCGTCATGCGCCCTCCCGTTGAACAAAATCAGGCTTCGTCAATGTCATTATACAACTTTTCCCCACGTTTTCCCCACGCGCCTTTGTTATTTTGTGGATGCCTGAGCGGTTCAGGCAAGAAAAAAACATTTCACAAAATGGAGGCTGAAATGAAAA